>NZ_JAJSOU010000004.1:0-335054 GCF_021282405.1 Buttiauxella cochleicola | reverse complement strand
AAAGAAATGGAGTATGCCGATCCAAAACTGGCGGCTGGCGATGAGTCGTTTTATTATCGAGTTCGGTGACCGCCTGAGCGATCACCTTTAATACGTTGGCAGTTACACAGAATTATTTACAGGGTCGTGTTTGCCCTTCCGCTTCGTGCCACGAACGCATTTCCCAAGATAGCATGAGCTCTGCAAAAGCTGTTCGATTGGCCCACGGCAATGCATCACCCTCTATGTTAATCTGGTCCTGTATAACACCTCTTCCAGCTTCTTTTGAACACCAATACCCTCGTTTTATGATCGTATCAATTATCGTGCTTTTGCCTGACCCCGGGCCACCCGTCAGAATGAAACGATGTTGTAAAGCTGAAGACATTGAACCCTCCCAAACATTTATAGACGCGATAAAGCAGCAATATTGATGGCGTACTTTCCGCGCGTCGCCATATTACCTGTTGATGGCATGACTAACTACGTTTTATCCTGACTCGCATGTCCTCTTCACGATCCTCGCTGACTGTAAGATGTAATTGTGTCGAATCTCGCGTCAGCAACATCCGACACAGTCACCGTTTTACCAGACCTTTTCGGCAAGTTCCGTCACCAGGCGCACTTTGTCCCACTGCTGCTCGGCAGTCAGGCTGTTACCCTCTTCTGTTGAGGCAAATCCGCACTGTGGACTGAGGCAGATTTGGCTGATATCGACATATTGTGCCGCTTCGTTAATTCGCGCCTGAATCAACTCCGGGTTTTCCAGCTCACCATTTTTGGTGGTGATCAAACCTAAAACGACCTGCTGATGACCCGGACGCACAAAGCGCAGCGGTGCAAAATCACCGGAACGGTCGTTATCGTATTCAAGGAAGAATGCATCCACATTGACGCTGCCGAATAACACTTCCGCAACTGGCTCGTAGCCACCCTCAGAAATCCACGTTGATCGGAAGTTACCGCGACAAACATGCAGGCCGATAACTAAATCGTCCGGCTTTCCTTCCAGCGCTTTATTCAGTACCTGAGCATAGATTTGCGCCAGTTGGTCTGGGTCATCCCCACGCTCGCGGATCTCTTTACGTTGTGCATCGGAACACAGATAAGCCCAAACGGTGTCATCAAGTTGCAGATAGCGGCAACCGGCAGCGTAAAAAGCCTGAATCGCATCACGCCATGTCGTCGCCAGATCGTCAAAATACTCTTTTAAATCAGGGTATACATTACTGTCGATAGCATTGCGGCCGCCACGGAAATGCAGCACGCTTGGGCTTGGAATGGTCATTTTTGGCACCGCGTTGCCGCTGATACTTTTCAGATAACGGAAATCTTCCAGCATTGGGTGCGAACCAAACCCGAGTTTACCCACCACACGCACGCTATGCGCCTTGGTCTGTACCCCATTAAACTGGATACCCTGCTCTGATTCATAACGTTCCACACCTTGCAGGCCGTCGAAGAAATCAAAATGCCACCACGCCCGACGGAACTCGCCATCTGTCACCACATGCAGACCGCAAGCACACTGCTGCTCGACCGAAGCACGAATCGCATCATCTTCAACATTGCGCAACTGGCTGGCATCGATTTCACCTGCAGCAAACGCGAGGCGAGCATTTTTGATAGTGGCTGGACGTAAGAAGCTACCGACGATGTCGGCACGGAATGGAGCGCGATGTAGTGTTGACTGTGTCATGTGTTTTCTCCTTCCCTGCTAATTAATTTAGTCAGGTGATAATTCATTATTTGAATATTTAGCCGTCTGGAAGGCTATTTGTTTGATTGAGAATGGCAGATGCTGAACATGAGGACAAACGAAGATCTTTCATGGTTATTGAAAATAATTCATGTTGTTAAGATGCTGTAAATTCAAAGTTGATCTACATCACACTTTGCCGTCTAATATGACGTCCTGTTTTTGAGCCTCCCGATTATGATTGTTCGCCCGCATCAACACTGGTTTATTCGCTTATTTGTCTGGCATGGTTCGGTTCTACAAAAAATCTATTCACGCCTATTACTGAACCTCGCGCTTTCCATAAGCGTCATTTTCTTTCTCCCCTGGTATGAAACCCTCGGCATTAAGCTGACTACAGCACCCTTTAGTATTCTTGGTGTGGCGATAGCGATTTTTCTCGGGTTCAGAAACAGCGTCTGTTACGCACGCTTTAACGAGGCTCGCACCTTGTGGGGGCAACTGGCAATTACTCAGCGTTCGTTTGTGCGCGAGACAAAAAGTCTGTTGGGTGAAAACCAGAGTCAGATTACGTCGTTTGTGAATTTGCAGATTGCCTTTTGCCATGCGCTCAGGCTCACATTGCGTAAGCGCCCGATGGAAGAAACGCTGAAAAAATTCTTAACTGCCGATGAATTACAGTGGGTGATGAAAAGCCACGCGCCCTGTAACCGCATACTCTTGCTGATGGGTGACTGGCTCGCCGATAAGCGCAAACAGGGCCTGATTTCCGATGTAGTGTGGAGCAGCCTTAACCATCATCTGAACGATCTTTCCGCGGTTGCCGGAGGCTGTGAGCGTATTGCCAACACTCCGTTGCCGTTCGCCTATACGCTGATTTTGCATCGCACCGTTTACCTGTTCTGCATCATGCTGCCGTTCGCTTTGGTCACCGACCTACACTACATGACACCGTTCTTGTCGGTATTTGTTTCATATACCTTTATTTCGCTTGATACGCTGGCTGAAGAGTTGGAAGAACCGTTTGGCACCGAAGACAACGACCTGCCGCTGGATGCAATTTGCAACACTATTGAGCGGGATTTGCAGGATATGGATGAGAGGGAAGAACTGCCTGAGAAGTTGCGCCCGAATCGCTATTATCGGCTGAGCTAGGCGCACTATTTATTCATGCATACCCTAAATAATTCGAGTTACGGGAAGGCGACCAGGCCGTAAGTCCCCAGGAACATAGATAACTATGTGACTGGGGCGCACAGGTGCAGTCAACGCATCAGTAGCTCGAAGTATGATGAGTATTAGAAGATTGGGCCGACAAAATCACGCTTGCCTAACGGCACCCCCGCCTGACGCAAGATGTCGTAAGCGGTAGTGAAGTGGAAATAGAAGTTTGGCGTAGCGAATTTGTACACGTAGTTGCGAGCGGTGAAACGCAATTCGTGTTCACGAGCCATCACAACAATTGGGCGCTCGTCGTCGCCAGCAAGTTGCTCATCGCTAATGCCTTTCATGAACTCAACCGTTGCTTTGATACGGGTCTGAAGCTGTTCAATAGTGGTTTCGTTATCTTCCATCACCGGAGCATCAACACCCGCCAGGCGAGCAACGGCACGTTTAGCCATATCGGTGGTAATTTGCACCTGACGCACCAACGGATACATATCTTCCGCCAGTGATGCAGTCAGCAGGCTCTCTTCCGTTTTGCCGTTCTCTTTCGCCCAGTTAGCCGCTTTCTCAAGGATTGCAGACAGGTTGCTTAGACCCAGGATGAACTGCGCATTGGTTTCACTGTAAATCGACATTGTGGCTTCCTTTAGATATGACAAATTTGAGGCAAAGATTACACCCTGTTAGCGCCCTGCGGATAGCAAATTCACGGCTCAGGCAAAGCTAAATCCTTCATCTGCCCAACCGGTGATTCCACCAATCATAATTTTCACCGGACGGCCCAGACGCGCCAGTTTTAACGCTGCGCGATCCGCACCGTTGCAATGTGGCCCGGCGCAATAAACCACGAATAAAGTATCAGCAGGCCATTCGGCCATGCGTTCAGCCGACATATCCCGATGACGCAAATGCAACGCGCCCGGAATATGGCGACGGGTGAATGCTTCCGGGGAGCCGACCACATGCAGCAGAACAAAATCCATATCTTCATCTTTCATCGCGCTATGGACATCATCGCAGTCTGTTTCGAGACACAAACGCTGGAGAAAATGAGCGGCAGCGATTTCTGGGGCGGCGGCTGGATAGTCAGTAACGTAACTCATAAATACTCCTCATGATGGTGAGATCTCACTATAGAGCGCAGCGTGTAGCTTGACGTATGGCAGAAATGACAGATAACGTGAAGATCATGACAATCGTTCGGGATTCCCCTGTGCAAAACCCTCTAGTTGTTGCGCTGGCATATGACGGTCTGTGTACCTTTGAATTTGGTGTCGTTGTTGAAGTGTTTGGCCTGCCGCGTCCGGAAATGGGTGATAACTGGTATCGGTTTGCGGTCGCAGGAATCGAACCAGGCGAGCTTAGAGCGACCGGCGGTATCCGACTGGCGGTCGATGGTGGCCTTTCTTTGTTGGAAGACGCCGGAACGATTATTGTGCCCGGCTGGCGAGGTGTCGACGAGCCGGTTCCACCACAATTGTGCGAAGCGTTACGCACGGCACATTCACGCGGGGCGCGGATTATGTCGATATGCTCAGGCGTATTCGTGCTGGCAGCCAGCGGCCTGCTCGATGGGTTACAAGCCTCAACCCACTGGCGTTATACCGAAAAACTTCAGCAACGCTATCCTGCCATTCAGGTGATGCCAGATGTGTTGTATATCGATAACGGATCGGTGCTGACCTCTGCCGGAAGCGCCGCCGGTATCGATTTGAGTTTGCATCTGGTGCGGCGTGATTATGGCCAGGCTGCCGCAAACAGCGTGGCTCGCCGCCTGGTCGTCCCCCCTCATCGCGTTGGCGGGCAGGCTCAGTTTATCGAACAACCTATTCCAGTTGCCTATGAGAGCAAGCGTCTAAGCCCACTGTTCGATTATCTGCAAATCCATCTGGCTGATGAACACACTGTAGAGTCGCTGGCGGTGTTTACCGGTATGAGTCCGAGAACATTTTTACGCCGTTTTGCCGCAACAACCGGCACCACGCCCGCACGCTGGCTGCTGAATATGCGCCTGGCGCGCTGTCGGGATTTACTGGAAATCAGCACACTCTCCATTGATGAAATTGCCGAACGTGTTGGATTTGGCAGTGCGGCAACCCTGCGCCACCATTTCCGCGCTAAGTTCTCCACCACACCAGCCGCATACCGCAAGTCATTTACTTCAAGTAACGAAAAATTGATTATCACCAGTGAAACAACGTGATAGAGATAACGGCATTATTTGAAAGTTAGCAGATGAATGTATCTGGAGAAGATATGCGTAAATTGAAGGTGTTTGTTTTTTCTGTGGCCCTGATGGCCGGTTCTTTGCCATTGGCGATGACTGCTCAAGCAGCTGATGCGCCTGCTGTCGCACCTGCGCCAGCCGCTCCACAGCCAGCGTCCTCGTTTGAAATTCAAGAATTTCATGCCGATTACAAGCCATATAAAATTGGCGACATCGTACCGGATTTGTATCGCACCAAGGAGTACCGCATTGATGCCTGGCAAATCAGGCATCTGCCAGCACCAGAGGCGGGAAGCCACTGGACATACATGGGCGGGAATTACGTGTTGATTACCGACGCGGAAGGCAAAATTGTGCGTGCCATGAAAGGTGAGATTTTTTACGGCCACTAACAGAACAAACCCCGGTCATCGCACCGGGGTTTGGTTTTCAAACAGGCGTTAATTAAGCGCGCAGCATAGCTTTAATCTTCGAGTAAGCGTGCTCAAAAATCATATCCGTCGTACACATAAAGACAATCACATCACCGGACTCGCACTCGTCGAGCGCTTCGTTTAATTCCGCATCAAAATCTTTAGATAACTGTGGCATCAACATCTGCATATCGCCCGGATAATCCTCATCTTCATCAGGTGGCATATCGTCAATTTTCGAGCCACGCACCACGTAAATCAGCAGATTTTTATCGTTGGATGTAATTGGGGCGCGCAAATATTTACCCGTTGGATGCTTAGCCATATCGTTACCTTTTGTTGATAGCTGTAAATTCCGCGCTATCCTCGCAAAAGATGACGCGAAAAGACAGCCTGAGCGTAATGACAAGACTCAGTTAACCACTAAACTCAGGAGAATTAAAAATCTGGACTGAGGTGGGCTATGCAACAAAAAGTTTCTGCTCAATGTCATTGTGGTGCTGTCGCTTTTACCGTCGAGCTTAGCGATGGTTTTAACACTATCCGCCGCTGTAACTGTTCATTTTGCCGTATGCGCGGCGCGGTTGCTGTCTCTGCTCCGTTGTCGGGGATTAAGGTTACTAAAGGGCAGGATAAACTCACCGAGTATCGTTTTAACACCGGAGCGGCGGTGCATTTCTTCTGTTCCGTATGCGGGATTTATACTTTTCACCAGCGCCGCTCAAACCCTGAGCAATATGGCGTTAATGTCGCCTGCATTGAAGGCGTTTCACCTTTCGATTTCCCGAAAGTCACGGTGATGGATGGCATCCATCACCCGAAAGATGGCGGCGGTGGCGTGGCCGGGTATCTGACTTTTACACCTGAGTGATCTATGGGATTCGCTGGCGGGTAATGTTGTGCTTACCCGCCAGGCGAATGTCACTTCTCCCCCAGCCGCCAAATCTTCTCGGCATAGCGCCCGACAAGGGCCAGCGAGATGGCGAGCAGCAGGAAGAAAATCACTTTATTGGTGTCGTCCCAGAACATCTCGAAATAGCGGGTGTAGAGGTTAATACCGAGGAACGTTAGACCGAATCCGCGCAGCATGCCATCGTCTGTTTTCAGGCTAATCCAGATACATGCACCTGCCGCCAGGGCGAACAGCAATGACCAGTGCAACAGCTCAATCTGGCGCACACTTTGCCAGATATCCAAATCGTAATTGCCAAAGATCGACAAAATCCACAAGGCGATAAACAGATACAGCAGCCCCATCGCTTTGCTGACTGCAAACACGTTACGTTGCAGTAAAGGTTTTTTAAGCAGGTAACATGCCGCGAGTAATACCCCGCCGAATAATACAAAACGAATTGGGTAGTTCATACCGAGCCAGTAAGCGCCCCAACCAGAAGAATACCCTGTCGATGTCCCGAAATAGCTCCCTAATGCCAGTAGGAAAAATAGCCAGATAAGACCCGAACGGCTCAGGTAGCCAATGACGCCGTAAATCGCGCAGCCGAGCAAAAATAGCGGTGCTACATTTCCGCTGCCGTTATCGAGCGCCATGCCGAGCTGCCATAAAAATAGCGCGGTGAATAATACGCCCAGGAACAGAATAGCCTCATTGCTGTAGCGTTTATCCGGCATCTTTCTCTGGCGGTAGAATCCCCAGCAATAAAAGGCAATAGCGATAAGCAGCAAAATGACCGCACGCGTGAGGTAGCCAAAATTAAATAGCAACGCCATCAAATATTCATCAGCAACCAGGCTGCCCATTGCGATAATGAAGCAGGCCAGCGCTATCCAGAATGCATAGCGGCTCATTCGTTGCCAGTCGAACAGCTGAACCGAGAGGTTTTGTTGCAAACGCTGCTGTTCTGGGGCATCAATCACCCTTCCTTACGCCAGCCCTCCAGTGTGCGCTTGACGATCTTTTCCTGTTTGCGAGTCACTTTCATAGCGGTTTTCCTTACCTGAGTTTAGTCACTACGTTACAGTAATTAATCAGATTCTAAACCATGCACAATTTCTTAATTCATCACTACGCTTAATGCAATTAAGTCACTGGAGAAACCTATGCAGGACTGGAACCCCGCCCTTTACTTGCAGTTTGCAGCTGAACGTACGCGCCCGGCAGCAGAACTCGCCGCTCGCATTCAACACCCCGAAGCAAAACATATTGCAGATTTAGGCTGCGGACCGGGCAACAGTACCGCTTTACTGCACCAGGCCTTCCCGAATGCAACTGTGACCGGCATCGATAGCTCTCCGGCGATGCTGGAAAAAGCTCGGGTCGCCCTGCCCAATTGCCAATTTGAGAGCGCCGATATCGCCCACTGGCAACCGGCGGTGAAACAAGATGTGATTTATGCGAATGCGTCATTGCAGTGGCTGGGGGATCATTCGTCACTGTTTCCACACCTCGTCGCGCAACTGGCTGAAGGCGGCATATTAGCGGTGCAAATGCCGGATAACTGGCAGGAGCCAACGCATACATTAATGCGCCAGGTCGCTGCTGAATTGGGAAGCCCTGACTCCGGGCGAGAAGCGTTGCTACCTGCACAACAGTATTACGATTTGCTGGCGCAGTCGGGCTGTACGGTGGATATCTGGCGTACAACCTATTTCCACGTCATGCCGTCAGCGCAGGCGATTATTGAATGGCTGAGCTCTACCGGTTTACGGCCTTATCTCGCAAACCTGGACGCTATCCAGCAGGAGGCGTTTCTTGAACGTTACCACCAGTTGTTGCAACAGGCCTATCCACCGCGACACGATGGCAATGTGCTGATGCTGTTCCCACGCCTGTTTATTGTGGCAAGAAAAACTATAGCGTAACGCCCATCTGGCGTAGCGTTTCGACATCCTGCAAAGGCGCTGCGCCAAACGAACGACGATATTCACGGTTAAACTGCGACGGCGATTCATAGCCTACTTGCCAGGCGACATTCGCCACATCCTGGCCGCCACTGAGCAACAACCGCCTGGCTTCGAGCAGGCGGACCTGCTTTTGATATTGCAACGGGCTCATCACGGTCAGGGCTTTAAAGCGATGATGCAGGCTTGAAGTACTCATGCCGACACGCTTTGCCAGTTCATCAATTTTTAGCGGCTCAGCGAAATGGCGCTTAATCCAAGCCAGAGCTTCCCCCGCACCTTTGCCCTGGTTCCAGGAGAGCGTCTGTTTCCAGAACGTCGCACCTGATGGCGATGTCACCAGGCGATAAAGAATTTCCTGCTTAATCAGTTTAGACATCACCGGTAAATCATCAGGGGTATCCAACACTTTCACCAGCCGTAAAAAGGCATCCTGCAACGCTTCATCTGATTGCGTGACCCAGGCTCCGACATTCGCCGCTTCTTGCTGTTTTTCTGGCAGGGTGATTTGCAAAGAAACGATTAAGTCGGCGATTTCTTTGCTGTCCAGATCGATACGCAAACCATAATAAGGCGCGGATTCACAAGCTTGCGTGACCTGCCCGGAAACCGGCATATCGACTGCTGCCAGCGAATAACTTCCCGGTCCATATTCGGTGACATTGTCACCGATTAACATCTTTTTGCGCCCTTGCAACACGATGCACATTGAGGGTTGCAACATGCCGCGATTGAGCACAGTCGGTTCAGGCATGCGCACAAAACTCAGCCATGGCAACGCCGTCACAAAATCACGATCCGACGAGCCACTACGCGGATAATGTTCCGCCACGCGCTGGCAGAGTTCCGCTAAAATGCGGCCCTCAGGCCGCTGAATATTCACTGCTTCTGGCATATCACTGCCCCATAATGGCTTTCGGTTCAAGATACCCTTCCAGCCCGTAAGTGCCAAACTCGCGCCCAAGCCCAGATTGTTTAAAGCCGCCAAACGGTGCATTCGGTTCGTCATAAACACCGTTTACAAACACCCGCCCGGCAATTAACTGGTTCGCCACCGCTGCGGTACGCGCCGCATCTTTGCCGCTCACATAAGCCTGTAGGCCGTAAATCGTGTCGTTGGCGATTGCCACAGCCTCGGCGTCATCTTTATAAGTGATTACTGATAATACCGGGCCAAAAATCTCTTGCTGGGCGATAGTCATATCGTTGCGAACATTAACAAAAACAGTCGGTTTGACATAGTAACCGCGTTCGAAACCTTCTGCGCGCCCCTCGCCACCACACAGTAATTCAGCACCTTCCTCTATGCCCTTGCGGATGTAATCCTGCACGCGTTGAAACTGCTGCGCCGTCACCGAAGTACCGATGTTTTCGCCCGGAACCAGTTGCGAAATATGTTTGCGTAGTTGCGCTTTCACCGCCTCGAGTTGGCTTTCCGCCACCAGCAATCGGGTGCCTGCAATGCACGCCTGGCCGCTGTTCCACGACATCACCTGCAACGCGAGCGGAATCGCCCGTTCCAGATCCGCATCGTCGAGCAGCACATTGGCTGACTTCCCACCCAATTCCAGCGTCACACGTTTGAGCGTATCCACCGCGCCACGAGCAATGGTTTTGCCAACAATGGTTGAGCCGGTAAACGAAATTTTCGCGATATCAGGATGGCGTGTAATTTCCGCTCCCACCACGTCGCCACGCCCGGTCACAATGTTAATCACGCCATCCGGCAAGCCCGCGGCGTGCAGGCATTCGGTGATCAGCGCCGTTTGTTGGGCGCTCAGTTCGCTGGGTTTGATTACGGCGGTTGAACCCGAGGCAATCACCGTTGAGAGTTTGCCCGCAATAAAACCGTAATTGGCGTTCCACGGCGTGATCAGGCCGACAACACCGTGTGGCTCCATCACCACGTTTGCGCCGCCGACGCGGGTTTCAAAAGCATAGTCGGCAAGAATATCGCGCATTTGCAAAAAACCGAGGTATGAACGTTGAACGGTACTTTCTGCAAAAAATCGCGGGCAACCATACTCTTCAACCATGGTGTCGATAAGCTCGGCTTCGCGAGCTTTTAGCGCATCATGCAGTTGTTGCAGCCAGGCCATACGCTGTTCACGCGTAGACAGACGCATCGCCGGGAATGCAGCTTTCGCGGCGGCAATGGCGAGGCGCGTATCGTCCACATCAGCCAGTTGAACCTCGGCGGTTTTCTCTTCGTTAGTCGGATTAATCAGGTCGATGATTTCTTCACCGTGCGGGGTAACAAACTGGCCGTTGATATAGATTTTATTGATGATTTTCATGTTGCGCTCCAGGTGTGTTTTGACCGGTTCAGTGTCGCCTGGAGGCTGATTTTTCTTTAGAGCAATGCTGTCAGATGATTGCACAATCCTGCAAATGTGCCGGATTATCCCCTCAGCCGCAGCGGTGGCAACTGGTCAAATACCGAGCGCAGGCAACTGCCCCACATATTGCGAATCTCGCTGAAATACTCATGTTGCGCAGTGATGGCGTATTGTTGTGAATCATCAAAAGTTTCGGCGTGATACATCATCACATCCAGCGGCAGGCCGACGGATAAATTCGAATTAAGCGTTGAGTCCATCGAAATCAGCGCGCACTGCACTGCCTGTTCCAGGCTGGTGTCGTAACTGACGATCCGGTCGATAATTGGTTTGCCATATTTGCTTTCGCCAATCTGGAAATACGGCGTGTCGCTGGTCGCTTCGATGAAATTCCCTTCGGCATAAATGTGGAACAGGCGCGTGGATTCGCCGCGAATTTGCCCGCCGAGAATAAAGGTGGCGGTGAAATCTGCACCGTCCCGGGCGATCACCTCTTTTAAGGTTTGCCCCACCAGAACGGAGGCGTCGTAAAGTGAGCTGACGGTGTAGAGATTTTGCGTGGTGGCGTCTTGTGCGCGGTGCTGCAACAGGTTGATGACGCTTTGAGTGGTCGCCAGATTACCGGCACTTTGCATAATCAGCGTGCGGTCATCGCCACGCTGGAAGACATGCAGTTTTTTGAACGTTGAGATGTGGTCAACGCCCGCGTTAGTGCGCGAGTCGCTGACAAAAATCATGCCGCTGGCTAAGCGCATGGCAACGCAGTAGGTCATGGTTGATTCCTGATGTGAGTTATTGCTGGCCCTGCATGCGCTGCACCGCCGCCACCGTTTCCATCCCTTCGTCGCCACCGCCAATGCGCACGCCGCGCACCGGGCAGGCATCGAGATAATCAAACCCCACCGCCAGCTTCAGGTGGTGGCAGGTGTTGCGCGTATTGTTGGTGATATCAAAACTGCGCCAGCGCCCTTCTACCAGCGCTTCAACCCATGCATGCATCGCCACATGCGCGCTGTCCGGCGTGTAGAGATAACCGCTGATGTAACGCGCCGGGATATTCAGGCTGCGGCAACAGGCGACAAACACATGCGCGTGATCCTGGCAAACGCCCACGCCAGCCTCGAATGCTTGCGCGGCGCTGTCTTTAACGTCGGTTCCGCCCGGTGTATAGGGCATGCGTTCCAGCACTTCACCCATCATTACTGTCAGGCTTTCCAGCGGCGCGGATTCGCGCCAGTGCAGATTGGCAAAGGCCAGAATCGCGCCATCCGGTTGCGTTAACGGCGTATGGCGCAACCACACCAGCGGCGAAAGTGCTTCGTGAGTGCCATCGTCCAGCGCTTCACCTTCGGCAATTTCCACCACGCCCGTGGCTTTAATGCTGATCGACTGATGCGGGCGGTCGAGCGTCAAAACATGCAGAATATTGCCAAAAGCATCGGTGGTTTGTACCGCCTCTTCCGGTAGCGCCAGCTCCCAGGAAATAATGTGCTGATGCAGCGATTCCTGCGGCGTGAGGCGCAAATATTGCGTGCTGTGCTTAACCAACTCGTCATAGCTGTAGTGCGTGCTGTGTTCGATTGTCAGTCTCATTGTGCCTCCAGATAGGTGTATTGGATGCTTTCGGAAATCGCGTTAACCTGGCTTAAAAAGCGCGTCAGCCAGGGTTGCAGCCCGCAATCTATGACGTCATCCAATGTGCTAAAGCGTAGCTCGGCATGCAGAACATGCGCCAGGCGACGTGGAGCGTTGGCGCTGTGGCCGCCGATCAGCTCCAGTTGGTTGACCACTTCTTCGATGCACGACCGCAAAGAACGCGGGCTTTCGCTACGTAATATCAGCAAATCAGCCACCATTTCGCGCACCAGTTGCTGCTTGTAGATACTGTGATACGCCTCGCGCGCACTCACCGCCCGCAGCAATGTGTCCATGCGGTAATGCTCGCGCACCGCGTCCGGGTCGTTATCCAGCAGTTGGTTTTTCACGCCCAATAAACGCGCGGTGCTGTCGGCGCGTTCCAGTAATGTGCCGATGCGGATAAACGACATTGCATCGTTGCGCAGCATGGTGCCAAACATCGCCCCGCGAAACAGGTGCGAACGCTCTTTCACCCAGTCAAAAAAGTCATCGGCATTGCTGCTGTTCACGCCCTCTTTGCGCAGCCGTTTCATCTCAATCCACGCCGAGTTGATGCTTTCCCACACTTCTGATGACAAGCTGCCGCGCACCGCATGGGCGTTCTCCCAGGCCGACTGAAAGCAGCTATAAATGCTGCTCGAGTTGCGCGTATCTAACGCAAAGTAGTCGAAAATCCCCGGCATGGTGAGTTGCTGGTAATACTCCCAGTACGCCGCCCCGCTGCCGGTTAAATTCAGCGGCACCTGCAAATCCTGATGCCCGGTTTCGCGAAATGGCATCATTGATAAACGGTTGGTGACGTCTAATACGCGGGCAATGTTTTCGGCGCGTTCCAGATAACGAGCCATCCAATACAGTTCACTGGCGGTGCGGCTTAGCATGATGTGTCGTCCTCCAGAACCCAGGTGTCTTTGGTGCCGCCGCCTTGCGATGAGTTCACCACCAGCGAGCCTTTTTTGAGCGCCACACGCGTTAAGCCGCCTGCGATTAAACGCGTTTCAGCGCCATACAATGCGAACGGGCGCAGATCGATATGGCGCGGTGCCAACCCTTCTTCGACAAACGTCGGGCATGTTGACAGCGCCAGCGTGTCCTGGGCGATATAGTTTTGCGGGCGAGCTTTGAGCACCGCACGGAAGGCTTCGATTTCCGCTTTGCTGGCCGCCGGGCCAATCAACATGCCGTAACCGCCTGCGCCGTGAACCTCTTTCACCACCATTTGCTCAAGGCGCGATAGCACGTAACCGAGTTGATCCGCATGGCGACACTGCCAGGTTGGCACGTTATTCAGAATCGGTTCTTCGGAGAGATAAAAACGGATCATGGCGGGCACATACGGGTAAATGGATTTGTCGTCGGCCACGCCGGTGCCAATCGCATTCGCCAGCACCACGCCGCCAGTGCGGTACACCGACAGCAAACCCGGCACGCCGAGCATCGAATCCGGGCGAAACGCCAGCGGGTCGAGAAACGCATCGTCCACCCGGCGGTAAATCACATCGACTTTGCATGGCCCAAGCGTAGTGCGCATAAACACCGCACCCTCTTTGACAAACAAATCAGCGCTTTCCACCAACTCGACGCCCATTTGTTGCGCCAGGAAACTGTGTTCAAAATAGGCGCTGTTAAAGCGGCCAGGCGTGAGAACGACGACGGTCGGGTCATTAACCGGCGAGCTTTCCCGCAGGGTTTGCAGCAGGTGCGAAGGGTAACGTTCGACCGGGCGAATGCGCTGTTGAGCAAATAATTCAGGGTATAGCCGCATCATCATTTTGCGGTTTTCCAGCATGTAGGAAACGCCGGATGGCGTGCGCAGGTTGTCTTCCAGCACGTAATATTGCCCGTCACCGCCGCGCACCATATCCACGCCAATGATGTGCGCGTAAATATCGCGATGCAGATTAATGCCCTGCATACACGGCTGATACTGATCGTTTGCCAGCACTTGTTCAGCCGGGATCACGCCCGCTTTGAGGATATTTTGATCGTGATAGATATCGTGCAAAAAGAGGTTTAGCGCCTGCACGCGCTGGCGAATCCCGGCATCGAGCATTGCCCATTCCGTGGCGTGAATGATGCGCGGCACGCTATCAAAAGGAATTAAACGCTCGGCTCCGTCTTCGTCGCCATAGACGTTAAAAGTAATCCCGACGCGGTGAAACAGCAGCGCCGCTTCCTGTTTCTTGCGCATTACCGCCGAGCTATCGGCACGCTGTAACCAGTTCCAGTAATTACCGTAATGGCCACGATGATTGCCGTCGAGGGCAAACATTTCATCAAAAAAAGACGCAGCACCAGGGTCCATATTGATCATAATTCCCTCGCTTAATGTCATGTAGCCCTTTCATGATTTAAGCAGGAAATATGCCATGTAAGTTTTAGTGCATTTTGCGGGGGGATTTGCGCGATTTTGTGGCAAAAGACGCGGGCAGAAAAAAGAACGCACCGTAGCGGTGCGCTCAGAGGGAAATTATTGTGCCTGGCACTGCGTCCAGCGAACACGCAGGGTGTCGTACGCCCAGTTGTAAATCACGCTATACGGCAGGAAGAACAGGAAGAAACCAATCTCCACCATAAACGCCTGCAGCAAGGATATATTCAGCATCCAGGCCGCCAGCGGCAGGCCAATCAGGATAAAGCCCCCTTCAAAGCCCAGCGAGTGCGCGATGCGCAGCGGCAAGCGGCGTTTTTGCCCGACCGGGAAGAATTTGTCGAAACCGGCGTTATAAATCATGTTCCACACCATCGCGACGGTGGACAGCATGATCGCCAGCGCCCCCATCTGGAACAGCGGCTTATTCATAATCCACGCCGCCAGCGGCGCACAAATCGCAATAGCGATAACTTCAAAACCCACCGCATGCAGGATGCGTTCGGCAAATGTTCTCTTTTGGGACTGCATAACTCACTCCAGACGAAATAAAAGCGATATGGCTCTGCGGCGTATTATTATCGTTATTAGTGATAGTATTAAGTTAATACCCATCGAGAAAAGCGATAGACGATGAAATATTCCCCCGAATCCCTCGAAGCGTTTTTACATGCGGTTGAAACCGGGTCGTTTTCTGCGGCGGCTCGCAAACTCAAAAAAAGCCAGTCGACGGTAAGCAGCGCGATTGCCAATCTGGAAGCGGATTTAGGTGTGACGCTGTTTGATCGCCAGAGCCGCCAGCCGATTCTGACCGACCAGGGTAAGCACGTTTTGCCATACATCCAGTCGATCATGGCGGCGAGCGAGCGGTTGAATGAAGTCTCGGTACGCCTTGCAGGCAACGTTGAGCCGCGCCTGAGTTTTGTGCTGTCGGATGTCTGGCAAACGTCACATCACGAGTCCATCCTGCAGCGTTTTTCACAGCGCTTCCCCGATATCGAATTCGAGTGTCTGATTGCTGAGGATGAAGATGTCATCGACCTGATACAAATTGGCCGGGCGCATGTCGGCGTCTTGCGCGTGCAGCCACGCTACCCGGTTGATGTCACGGTGGCGCGTTTGCAGGTCGGTGCGGAGATGGCGATTTTTATTCACCGTCAGCATGAGTTAGCCCGTCTGCCTGCGGTTGAAATGGATATGCTACAGACCGAACGCCAGCTTTGTTTGAGTACATTTACCGATCCGACCCGCAATAAAAGCGGCGGCCCGATGTGGTCATCACCATCGTTATTGATGCTATTGGAAATGGCAGAACAAGGGTTTGGTTGGGGGATTTTACCGCGCTGGCTGGTGGAGCAGTTTGGTCACGATGTGTTGCAGGAATTGCCGGTTGCGGGCTGGCCGCAGCGCATTGATGTGGATGTGTTGTGGTCGAATAAAACGCCGCCAGGCCCCGCCGGGCGTTGGATGATTGACCAGTTGCGGGCGCAGAATTAAAAAGAGAGGGCATTGGATGCCCTCTCTTATATGGCTTACTTGTTGCGCTTCGGCATTGTCTTCAGCAATTCATCCGGGCTGATGGACGCCACAATATCGCTGCCTGGTAATGGCATCTTGAGAATGTGGTTCTTCATCTTGCCGATCACGTGCATCTCACACGGTTTGCAGTCAAATTTCAGCGTCAACACTTCATCCTGATGCACCAGCTGCATTGGAGTGGCTTTCCAGCTTTTCACTGAACCTTTCGCCTGTTTCGGGCACAAGTTAAACGCAAAACGCAGACAGTGCTTAGTGATCATCACCGGCACTTCACCCTTCTCTTCATGGGCTTCATAAGCGGCATCAATCAGTTTCACGCCATAACGCTGATAAAACTCACGCGCTTTATGGTTATAAACGTTGGCAAGGAACGTCAAATGCTCATCCGGATAGACCGGTGGCGGAACGCTAACAGGTTTACGGGTGCCGCGTTGATACTGTTGCAGGCGCGCATCGGTCAGTTCGTCGATAGCTTCACGGCGCAGCTGATTCAACTGGCTGTTTGGCACGAACAATGGAGCGGGAAGATTCAACTCTACTTTTCGTGCCTGATACATGGTTTGACCCAGTTTCGTCAGGCCGTCGCGCAGGTTCGAGTACGCTTTTTCCGGGTTGTTCGCCACTTCGAATTGCCCTTCCAGCGTTTTAGTGACACTGACACCATCTTCACTGGTGAGGGTCAAAATCAGCTGTTCTTCCCAACCACCTAGCTCCAAATCCACCGCAATACGGCGTTCGCTGGACGTTTTCGTCAACGCCTGCTGCCAGTTATGGTCAAGGTTACGGTTGAGCGGATGGTTCGGGCGCACATTTTTTAGTGTCTCCGGCATCTCATTTGGCCAGACGCGATACTGATTTTTACCGGTTTTCTCCACCGTATTGGCACGGAAGCCAACGATATCGCGCTTGATCAACACGTTCAGACCATCACCATTGGTCAGCGTATCGGTGACGTTCACATCGAGGAAGTCTTTGCCGACTTTCAGGACTTCACCTACCGGTAAGCCGATATATTTTGGAGAATCAAAAGCGCCGATATCGATTTTGCGCTCGTTAACAAAATAGTCCGTGCTGCCACGGTGGAAGGTCTTATCCGGCGACGGAATAAAGAAGTGCGAAGTCTTGCCGGCGGAGGCACGAACCAAATCGGTGCGCTGCTCCATTAATTCATCCAGCAACTGGCGATAATAAGCGGTGATATTTTTCACATAACTCATATCTTTGTAGCGCCCTTCAATTTTGAAGGAACGCACGCCAGCATCGACCAATGCTGCAAGGTTGGCGCTTTGATCGTTATCTTTCATCGACAACAGATGTTTTTCATAGGCCACTACGCGGCCCTGATCGTCTTTCAGGGTGTACGGCAAACGACAAGCCTGGGAGCAATCACCTCGGTTTGCGCTGCGCCCGGTCTGAGCGTGGGAAATATTACATTGCCCTGAATAGGCCACACATAGCGCACCGTGAATAAAGAACTCAATCGTCGCGTCAACGTTGTCGTGAATGGCGCGGATTTGGTTGAGGTTCAGCTCACGTGCCAGAACGATTTGCGAGAAGCCCGCATCTGACAAGAATTTGGCTTTTTCTACGCTGCGAATGTCGCACTGGGTGCTGGCATGAATTTCAATCGGCGGCAGGTCCATTTCCAACACGCCCATGTCCTGCACAATCAGCGCATCCACGCCGACCTGATACAGGTCGTGGATCATACGTCGCGCCGGTTCCAGTTCGTTGTCATGCAGGATTGTATTCAGCGTAACAAAAATCTTCGCCCCATAACGGTGAGCAAACGGCACCAGCTCAGCAAGATCTTGCAGACTGTTGCCGGCATTATGGCGAGCGCCAAAGCCAGGCCCACCGATGTAGACCGCATCCGCGCCATGCAGAATGGCTTCGCGGGCGATGGAGGTGTCACGGGCTGGGCTGAGTAATTCAAGATGATTGGCGTGCAGGCGCATAGTGGGTCTGTTTCTATGTTATGGGTGAAAGGCGGGTATTGTAGTCAGATTGGCCGCGTAAGCATATAGCCGTCATACTTCAAGTTGCATGTGCGTTGGCTTCCTGCAACTTAAAGTATTTTGGGTATAGATCTGCACAGGCCAAAGCAAATGAAACATCCAGCAACCTTCAATTTGTTAGTTTCCAACATATATGAAACGGCGCAACAACATAGGCTAATAATAATGCTGGCGGCTGCTAAAGACGGTGTATTACAAAATGTTTTCACCTATACTTCCATAAGGAATAATTACAAAGAGTGATCATATTAGACCTATTAAAGTGGGAGCTAGTTGAATGACTCAGTTACGATGATTGGAAATGACCATAAACATAGAACATTCAAGGCTTTATAAGTCAGAAGGCGTTAAGTTGTTATACAACAACTCATTACCAGGCATTCTGATTACTTTTATTGCGTCTACCACTCTTGCCTTCACTTTTACCGACCATAATAATTTTTACGCCAAAATGACCTGGTGGCTGATCATGACCCTGGTTCTGGTCATTCGAGTCATTGATACCCATATGTGGATAAAAAGTGACGCCGACTGTAAAGGCAGAAAGGACTGGGTGGTGCGCTTTTCAATAGGCTGCTTAATAACGGCCATGTTGTGGAGCGTCTATGCGGTCACTTTCTATCCGCAATTTACTATTGAAGAACTTAGCTCTACGAATGTAATACTTGCCGCGATGGCTGGCGGAGCCACAAGTATCCTCTCGGCAAGCTTTCTGCTATCCGCGCTCTATAACATTATTATTTTAATGCCGATGTCCGTCTTGCTGATGCTGCAGCCAGAACAATATAAAATTAACCTCGGCGGGCTGGGCGTCTGTTTTACTTTAATCATGATTATCTCTTCTGCACGCTCAGCAAATTATATTAAAGAAGCTATCTTGTTGCGTTACCGAAACAAAAAACTTGTTTCCAGCATGGAAGAGACCATCCGAGAAAGAACGCAGGAAGTGTATGTTATATCCAATATAGACTCCCTCACGGGTCTGTATAACCGCACTGCTTTTTTGTCGGCAGTAGAAGGCATTGAGCGCGAATTTGAGCAGAACCATATTGCTGGCTTCTCCATTTTCTTTATCGACCTCGATGGTTTTAAAAATATTAATGACACCCTCGGCCACAATGTTGGCGACAAGGTACTGATTGCATTAAGTACCAGGCTTAAAAGCTTTATCGGGGACGGTAACTTTATGTGCCGTTGGGGTGGTGATGAATTTATTCTGTTGGTTAAGGAAAGTTCTCATGACATTACCAGTGAGCTTGCTGAGAATATCATCGCCAGCCTCTCCCTACCGATCCGTCTTGATGACCAAACCATTGCCCTGAATGCAACAATCGGTATTTCAGTTTGTCCTGAGCATGACTTTTCCATCACGCGACTGATTCAGCTTGCGGATATCGCCATGTATTCGCAAAAAGGCAAATATCCTGAACGTTTTGCTTTCTATAATCTCGAACTAGAACACAACCTGCGCCGCAAGATGACTCTCAATGAAGCACTAAAAGGTGCACTTGAGCGTGATGAGTTCCGCCTTGTGTATCAACCGATTGTTGACGCAACCGGCCAAATAGTCAGTTTTGAAGCCTTGATGCGCTGGCGTTATCAGGAGCAGGAGATTTCGCCAGTTGAATTTATCCCATTAATGGAACAAAGCGGCCGCATTGTTCAGGTGGGAAGCTGGGTACTGGAAGAAGCCTGTAAAACACTGGCGCAAATGCATAAAACAAATGCTCAAATTTGCATGTGCGTAAATATCTCGCTGATTCAATTTTACGACAAAGGGTTCGTCAATAACGTCAACCGGGTTATCGAACGCTATGCAATACCAGGGCATTTACTGCATCTGGAAGTCACTGAATCACTCTTCCAGTCTGAACAGATGATGATTAATGAAAAGGTCAGTCAGTTACAACAATGTGGCGTGAAATTCTCAGTAGATGATTTTGGGACGGGCTACTCAAGTTTGTCAGTTATCCAGAATATGAATATTGATTACATCAAAATTGACCGCTCGTTTATTCAGCATATTGAACACAAAGGTCTATCTATTGTTCAGGCGATGATGAATATGTCCAGAAGCCTCAACTTCAGTGTTATCGCCGAAGGTGTGGAGACGGAAAAACAGCGCCAGTTACTTGAGCAATGTGGCATCCCTTATATGCAGGGTTACTATTTCTCACGACCACTGGAACGCCCAAATGCGTTGGTTTATATCAACAAGGCCGTAGAACAAGAATCCTGTAACGAATACGCATAAGACGTTTAATTGCTCTCCCCCCGGAGAGCAATCCCCCCTATTCTTGCCCTTGCCAAATATTTCGCATAACAACGAACTTGCAGAGTTTTCAACATCATCACGTCTGTTGTTAATGAGTTGTGATGTTATAGTTCGACGACGCTATAAACATGAAGGGATAAAATGCGCACAATATCCATCCCATTGCCGACGATCCTGGCTGGATTCGTTGCTGTTTTAGTTGGCTACGCCAGTTCGGCGGCAATTATCTGGCAGGCGGCGGAAGCTGCTGGTGCTAACACGCTGCAAATCGCGGGTTGGCTGACGATGCTTGGGATAGGCATGGGGGTGAGTACTCTCGTGCTGACGATTTGGTATCGCACCCCTATTCTCACTGCCTGGTCCACTCCGGGTGCGGCTCTGCTCGCGACCAGTTTGCCAGGCCATTCGCTCAATGAAGCTATCGGCGTGTTTATTTTCGCCTCATTTTTAATTCTGCTGTGCGGTGTGACCGGTCTCTTCGCCCGTTTGATGCGCCTTATTCCCTCAACACTTTCCGCTGCGATGCTGGCAGGCATTCTGCTGCGCTTCGGCCTGGACGCATTTACTTCTTTGCAGGGGAATTTCTTACTCTGTGCCAGTATGTTGTTCGGCTGGCTACTGGCAAAAACCTGGGCGCCACGTTATGCCGTTGTGGTGGCAATGGTGGTCGGCCTGCTGGTTTGCATCATGAGCGGAAGCCTACAAAGCGGCAGTGTGCCGGTCGCAATGGTTATGCCAGAATTTACCGCACCACATTTTTCACTTTCGAGCCTGTTAGGCATCGGCATCCCTTTCTTCCTGGTGACCATGGCGTCACAAAACGCACCAGGTATTGCCACACTCAAAGCCTCCGGCTATGAGATTCCGGTATCGCCACTGATTGTGGTCACCGCGGCGATAGCTCTGTTACTGGCACCTTTTGGCGTATTTTCTATTTGTATTGCTGCGATCACTGCCGCAATTTGCCAGGGTTCTGAAGCGCATCCCGATCCGTCGAAGCGCTGGCTTGCCGCCGCTGCGGCGGGCGTGTTTTATTTGCTGGCGGGTGTGTTTGGCGGTTCGATCACCACGCTGCTCACGGCTTTGCCTGTCGCCTATATTCATACGCTGGCGGGGCTGGCGCTGCTGAGTACCATCGCCGGGAGTTTGTATCAGGCGCTTAATCATGAACGTGAGCGTGATGCGGCGATAGTGACGTTTCTGGTCACCGCTTCGGGCGTCAGTTTGCTGGGGATTGGTTCTGCTTTTTGGGGGTTGGTGGCTGGCGGGATATGTTACGCGTTGTTCTCATTTACCCGCCGCGCGTAGCTGTGACGGTGTTACGCCTATCGTCGCTTTAAAACGATTGCTGAAATGGCTTGCCGAGCTAAACCCGCAGGCCATCGCAATATCCGTCAGCGATAACTGGCTATTTTTCACTAATGCTTCGGCGCGTAACATGCGTCTTTGCATCACAAATTGGTGTGGTGCAAGTTGGGTTGATTGCTTAAACATGCGCGCAAAGTGAAACTCGCTGAGCCCTGCTTCTTGAGCCAGTTCGGTCAGTGTTAATGGCTCACTAAGGTGCTGTTCAATATATGCCTGGATATTTCGCAACACCGCAGGTGCCAGGCCTCCGCGCACATTAGGTAAACGCCACTGCACGTTGCTGTACGTCTGAACCAGGTGGGTCAGCAGCAGTGTTGATGCCGTACTCAACATCAAATGGTTCGCCTGCTGTTGCCAATCACTGCTGAGTAGAAAGTGGCGATACAACTGAGTAATACGCGGGTCCTCGCTGAAGATTTTTTCATCGAGCTGAAGAGCGGCCGGGCTGCGATCCCAGATTTGCTCCGCAATATGACGCAGATGTTCATCCGTACAATACAGATGCACAAATGAAAAATGGTTGCGAATATCCCAGGTAGTTTCTCCGTCTTTTGGCATCAGACAGAATCGATCTGGCCCACCACCATTTTTCCAACCTGAATTGGTTTTTTGGTAGGTTTCATAACCTTCATTCACATACATGCTTAACGTATGGTGATCGCTGCATTGCGTCACACGGTCGAGACTGTTTGACCAGGCCGACAGTTGAATCCCGGAACCCAGTTGCACATTATCTTCCAACACGGCGTTGTGCTGGCGAAGATTTTCAAATGCGTGATACGGCTGGGTCATGACTTACACCATCGAAGTTCGGGATAACAGTGTATGTAGTGGCCGCCTCCGTTACCAGCCATTAACAAACCATCAGGTAAAAAAAACCGCAAGAATATGCAAGCCAGGCAAGCAGGTGAAAGCATCTGCACGCGCAGATGTGGATACTCCCGCTATCGGTACAGGGAGATAACAAAATGAATGCAATACTTTATATTTCGGTGGTGGTTATTTGGGGGACGACCTGGCTTGCTATTTACATGCAGCAAGGCGTGGTGTCGGTGCCCGTATCAATTTTCTGGCGGTTTGCCGTGGCGGCAGTCGTGATGCTGGTGGTGTTACTGGCACTTGGGCGCTTGCGCCGTATCAGTTTGCGCGATCATCTGTTTTGTATGCTGCAAGGTGGCTGCGTTTTCGGCTTTAACTTTTTGTGTTTTTACCATGCCGCGGCGTATATCAGCTCAGGTCTTGAGTCGGTGATTTTCTCCATGGCTGTGCTGTTTAATGCAGTCAATAGTATGGTTTTCTTCCGTCAGCGCCCGAGCAAAAATTTACTGCCGGCCGCAGTTCTCGGCATTGCCGGGGTTGTTGCGCTGTTCTGGCATGATTTGGTCGCAACACAACTCGCGCCATCATTGCTGTTGGGCATTGGTTTAAGCGCCCTGGGCACCTTCGGTTTTTCACTGGGGAATATGATCAGCACGCGCCATCAGCGCCGTGGGCTTGAGACACTGTCCACCAATACCTACGCGATGTTTTACGGCACCATTATTATGGGTGTGCTGGCGCTGGTTCGCGGAGATTCGTTTATGCCGGAATTGACGCTGCGCTATCTTGGTTCGCTGTTCTACCTGGCGATTTTTGGTTCGGTGATTGCGTTTGGCGCCTATTTCACGCTGGTTGGGCGTATCGGATCAGGCCCGGCGGCATACAGCACATTGCTGTTCCCGTTAGTGGCGCTGAGTCTGTCAACAATTTATGAAGGCTATGTCTGGCACAGTAATGCCATTATCGGGCTTATCATGATCCTGCTGGGGAATCTGGTGATGTTTTCAAAACCGGGGATGTTTAGTGCACTGCCATGGCGCAAGCGGGCAGCATAAGAGGTAAAAAAAGGGAGCTTAGCTCCCTTTTCCGTGTAATAGCGCGTTATTTAACTTCAAACATGGACGCATCTGTCGCCATGTCATCAATCACTGATTTCAGCGAGTCTACGGTAATCGGTGCACTTTCATTGCTTACCGTTTTACCTTCGCCTTTACGTACGACTTTCATTACAACTTTGTTGGTTGAGGAGTCAATAAGCTCCCCTTCAAAATAGAGGTTTGTTTCCATCGTACGGTGGCCTGTTGCTGCTTCAGTACCCGCAACAATCATTGCCACTGGAATCACTTCATAGAACTGCAAACCTTGTTTGCTGCTGTCTACACCCGTAATTGCACCATGGAAAATCAAAGTACGCGGACCTGGCTTGCTGACCAGTTGGATGCGCTTCTCGGCACTCGCTTTCAACTGTTGATTGGCGTAAGCAAGGATCTTATCCAGTGTCTGAGCACCCAGTTGGGTAGTTGGTTTCGGCACCGGGTAGTAAGTCAGTGGATTGAAGATAAGTTTGTCGTAGTTGCTGCTTTTGAAGCTCGGATCAACCCAACGTAAAATCGTTTTCCCAGATGCAGATTTTGTTTCCTGAATACCGGAATAATTTTTTAAAAAACCCGAATACTTCTCAGGAGCGGTAACAGATGATGAACAGCCGGCCAAGGCTAACAGGCCTGTCAGGCAGGCGGCTTTAACACATAAAGAAGTGCGCATAATTTATCCCTGTAAATTGCATGTAAGCCTTTCAGTTATAGCAAAAAATTGGGAGTGCGCATGAAGTTATAAATGCTATTTTTCATAATTCAGATAACAGCCTCGAAATTTATTTTTAACATGCTCATTATTTAACTCGAACTACATAGTTTTTCGTATATAAAATAATCTTACATACAGTGAATAAATATGGAGTAACCATGATTCCACATCTGCGTATTGCTCGTCCGGTGACCGATCTTGCTCAAAGCAAAGAGATGTACTGTCTGGGATTGGGTTTGCAAGAACTCGGGGATTTTAGCGAGCACGACGGTTTTAGCGGCGTGATGTTGGGTCGTGATGGTTTAAGCTGGCATCTTGAATTTACTGTTTGCCACCGCCATCCGGTTGAACCCGCCGCAACAGTTGATGACCTCTTAGTGCTGTACTATCCGGATAACGCTCAATGGCAAAAAACCTGCCAGCAAATGCTGAATGCAGGTTTTGTAACCATTAACAGTTTTAATCCGTACTGGGATATCGCCGGGCGCACCTTTGTTGATAACGATGGTTATCGCATCGTGCTGCAAAACCGTGCCTGGCCTACAGCTTAGACTTTTCGTGCCAGCATAGTGGCGAATCGCAATTTGATACGGTTACCTTCCGCGTCGGTTTTATGTAATTCACCGACATCTTCGTTGTATTTCAGCAATTCCCAACCCGCGTAATAATGACTCAACTCACCTTCAGTAAAAGCAAACGGGAAGCCGACGGTGCAAGGGAAATCTTCGGTATCCATCGCAGCAACAATCAGGTTGTAACCACCAACTTTGGTGCAGCGCTGCATGTTGCTGATAAGCCCTGGTATGGTATTGCGCTCTAAAAACATCATCACCACGGTTGAGAGAATGAAATCGTATTCACCGTCGAAATGTAATGTATTGAGATCGACCACATCTGCAGTGATGTTTTTCAGCCCTTCCGCTTCAATAATTTTATTCAGGTTGCTAATGCTCATCGGGTTTTTATCCCACGCTGTTACATCAAACCCTTTTTGATTCAGATAAAGGCTGTTACGTCCGCTACCGCAACCGAGATCCAACGTTCTCCCAGGCCTGACAACCGTTACCGCATTCACCACGTCAGAATGGGTGCGAGTTAAGCCATATTTCTCGGTGAAATAATTCTCAGGAAGCATCTTAGTTTGTCCTTTTTGCAGGCCGTTCGACACGCAGCAGTAATTTACCCTGATAAAGCAGGATTACCGTGCGCACCAGCAGCAGGCCAATAATGAAATTAGTGAAGATAAATAGCGGCACAGCGAGTGCGGTAAAAAGCCCGTCGTTACTCCCCGTACCCAGATGAAGGGCTGTGGCAGCAAGTGCTGAAATACCGAACGAGAAGCTCCAGAACGAGGCATTAAAGGGCTGCATCAAATACCACGGCATCAGGCGCAACATAAACAGTAATTGCAGCAACCCGTAGCCAAACAGCATCTTGGCAAAGAAATCAGGTTGCCCACCGTTAACACTCAAATAAGCGTTGCAAGCAACCAGCGCAGGTGCGAGTTGAATGCCAAGTGAAGTTCGCGTCGATTCCGGGAGCTCACCAGCGCTACGTAAACGATGCAAAATCGCCGGTTCCAGGCTTAACCAGGAAAATACCCCCGCACCAAAAAACAAAATACCGAGGTCGTGGAAGCCAAGCGCACCGCAGGCCATCGCACTAATAAAATTGTTGGCAACAGTCGGCAAATAGAGTCCCGGCGTGGTGTCAGTATGCGGATGGCTGCCACGCCACAACCCGGCACTTTGCCATGCGGCGTATACCAATTGCACTGTCGCCCCAAAAGCAAACATACCCACGGCTAACGGGCGAATAAATGGCACTATGGCGATGGACACTAACATCGTTGTCGCAGGAAAGAGACTCACAAAACTGCCCTTTAACGGGTGGCGAACCTCATCGATAACCGTGTGCGGATATTTCACCAGTCGCACTATAAAAGCCAGCGCCAGAGCGAGCCAGATAGCAATTGCCAGGCTTTCGAATGCTTCACCAATCACCGGGGATACAGGCCAAATCGTAGCAGCGTAGCGCCAGGCAAAACCCATTCCGATGGTTCCAAGAACCATACCAAAATACCCGGCTGGGAGATTAAGCATGGTTCGCGTTACTGATTTATTCATTTCGTTTAAAACTTAAAATGTATTTTAGATGCATTTTATGTGATTGCACCGAAGAACTCCATCTGAGGATTTACCTGCTAAGTTTTAAACAGAAAGAAAACTAAGGCGAAGATGATGAACAAGTATCAGTTAACGGGTGATTCGCAGCTACATGATTATCTGGTCGATGGCAAAAAACAGCAGGTCAAACTCTGGCAAGTCATGGCCCTGTGTGATTTCAGCGACATCAAAGCCGGGCAACTGGGCGGCTGGATTGAAAACGAAGACAACCTTAGCCAACAAGGAAATTGCTGGATTTATGGCGGCGATTGCATGGTATATGGCGGCTCAAGTGTTAACGATGATGCGCAAGTTCATGGCAGTTCCACCCTTTGCCACCAGGCGCATATCAGCGGGAAAAGCATCATTAAAGAATCACTGATTAGCGGTGAATGCCGTATTTACGATGCCGCGCGCATTGTTAACGGCAGCCAGGTGATTGCGGTTCGTGGACTGACTGCCGACAACGATAAAGTGCTGCAAATTTATGGCAACGCTACGGTAAACGCATCGCGCGTGGTTCATCAGGCACAGATCTTTGGTAACGCGGTGGTGAACAATGCCTTTATTGAACACCGCGCTGAAGTGTTCGGGCAGGCAATTCTCGAAGGCAATGACGAGAACAATATCTGGATCTGCGACTGCGCCCGAGTGTTCGACAACGCGCGTATTATCGCAGGGCGTGGTGATGACCAGATCCCAACCATTCGCTACTCCTCGCAGGTCTACGGCAATGCGCTTATTGAAGGCGACTGCGTGCTAAAACACCATGTGCATATCTTCGACGATGCCACACTCATTGGTGGCCCTATCCAATTAGATAACCAGGTGCAGATTTACGGCCAGGCGCGGGTCACCGGCAATGTTCTGATAGAGAATAATGTGCAGATCTACGATAAAGCGGCGGTTGATGGGCTGGACGGTGAGCTCATTCATATACGTGGGATTAAGGATATTAACGGCGAGCAGCGTGTTACTCGCTCACCGTTTTATGGCGTGTTTTGAGAACCGTCGCGTTAACCAATAATCCGCGCGTAGATGTTCTGGTCATGGAACTCGCCATTTAAAAACTCAGCTTGTTTCAGGCGCCCTTCAAGCAGGAAACCATTACGCAACGCCACCTGATTACTGGCGACATTACTGACAATGCATTTGATCACAAAACGGCGGGCCAACCCTTCTTTGGAGTACTTACGAATGACCGCGTCTAAAGCTCGCGAAATAATTCCCAATCCCAGGACATCTTTATCCAGCCAATAACCGATATAGGCGGTTTTATTGGTCGGCTCTATCTGGTTAAACGAGAATACTCCTACCATTTTTTTATCCTGGAAAATCAGGAACATTTTCGCATAGCCGCGATGATGGAGGATATAGTTGCCCTGCGCCATTTTGCGCGAGTCCTCAACCGACAACACGAACCTCGGCCAGTCCATCGCTGTTTGTAACCAGGCTTTGTTCTTTTGTACCAAAGCAAAAATCTCATCCACATAACGTTCATTGATTGAATGAAGTGTTATGTGGTCATCAATGTTAATCACGTCGTCTTGCCAGTTATCAGAATCGCGCACGCACCCTCTCCTTCTTTTTATCTGTGGAAAATAATGGTGCAGAAAAATAGATTGCACCACAGACGATCCCCACCAATGCACAAATCAGTTTAACGCACGCCTCGCGCCGCTGCTGGGCTGCTTCACATGCTGGTATAGATATTGCTTAACATCTTTGTAACCCAAAGGAGACTTAGATGAAAGCGATCATAATTGGCGGCGGCATTGGTGGACTTTCGGCGGCAATTGCCCTGAAAAGATGTGGCATTACAACGGAAGTCTATGAAGCGGTCAAAGAAATCAAACCGGTTGGTGCGGCGATTTCGATTTGGCCAAATGGCGTGAAGTGCCTCAACTGGCTCGGCATGAAAGAGCAGCTCCAGCTATTGGGTGGGCCTATGGAATTTATGGCCTATAAAGAATTTGTCCACGGCCAAACCCTGACGCGCTTTAGTCTCGATCCTTTAATTCAAAGTGTTGGCGAGCGCCCCTATCCGGTGGCCCGTGCTGAATTGCAAGATATGCTGATTGATACTTATGGGCGTGCAGATATTCAGTTTGGCAAGCGCGTGGCGCGTATCGAAGAGTTCGATGGCGGCGTGCGGGCTTATTTTGAAGATGGTCATGTTGCCGAGGGCGACGTTTTGATTGCCGCCGACGGTACGCATTCGGTGATCCGCCCCTATGTGCTCGGCCACCAGACAGAGCGCCGTTATGCCGGTTACGTTAACTGGAATGGTCTGGTCGATATTGATGAATCTATTGCACCTGCCAACCAGTGGACGACATTTGTCGGCGAAGGCAAACGCGTGTCGCTGATGCCTGTTGCGGGCAATCGTTTTTACTTCTTCTTTGATGTGCCATTAGAAAAAGGACTGCCGGAAGATCGCAGCACGTTAAAAGCCGATTTAACCCGTTATTTTTCTGGTTGGGCAGATCCGGTGCAAAAGTTGATTTCCACAATTAACCCCGACACCACCAATCGCATAGAAATTCATGATATTGAGCCATTTATGCAATTAGTCCGTGGGCGAGTTGCACTACTTGGTGACTCAGGTCACAGCACCACGCCGGACATCGGCCAGGGCGGATGCGCTGCCATGGAAGACGCCGTTGTACTGGCCGTCGCGCTGCAAACCAACTCGCTAGGCGTAGAAGATGCACTGCTACGCTATCAGGAGAAGCGCGCATATCGCGTAAAAGACCTGGTGCTCAAGGCGCGCAAACGCTGCGATGTGACCCATGGTAAAGATATGAACATCACTCATAGCTGGTATGAAGAACTAAAAAGCGAAACCGGCGAGCGCGTATTGTCGGGCATGCGCGAAACGATTCTCGGTGGGCCGCTGGAATAAGTTGCACAAAATTTCACTCAAATCCTGAAGGATGTTCCAGAAATGACGTCAGAAATTGACGTCATTTTTTTATATGCTAGCATGACTTCATAAATTGACTTCACGGAAGGGTTCATGGGCTATGGCAAGGATTACCTCAGAAATAAACATCAAGGCACGTTAAAGCAGATTTTCAGCAAACCCACGTCAACGAGCGTCAAATGGCAAGATGTGGAGATGTTGATACTCGCGCTGGGTGGCGAAGTCAGTAACGGAAACGGTTCGAGAGTGCGCTTCCTGCTAAAAGGTAGCATTGCACGTTTTCACCGCCCCCACCCATCGCCTGACACTGACAAAGGTGCCATCGTCAATTTACGAGAATGGTTTGAAAGTATTGGAGTAACACCATGACGGATTCACATTCAATTCCAAACACAATGGTGATTTGCGGGCAACCGGCGTTAATCACCTGGGTTCCTGAAATCAGCCTATTTCGCGGCAAATTTCTTGGGCTTTCAGGCTACTGCGATTTTGTGGCAGATAGCGCTAAGGGCTTGATGCAGGAAGGTGAGATTTCGCTGAAAGCGTATCTTGCGGATTGCAAAGAAAGCGGCATTGAGCCGTATGAGCGCGAAGAGAAGATCAAAACCTTTACTCTGCGCTACCCCGAGTCATTTGGCGAACGTCTGGCGATTGCCGCCGCCGAACAGCGCATGTCGGTAAATAGCTATATTGTTGAAATGCTCAGCAAGCAGATGAAACTAAAGTGAATTTGTAGGATGACGCTGCACTTATCCGACCTACAAAAGATAAAGCCCCGTATTTGTTACGGGGCTTAAGCTGTTACTTCATGATCCGGTCATCAACGTATTTACGTTTATCCGGTGCTGGCGGGAAGTAATGATACAGCCAGGTTTCACTGATGGCATCGCCCTGGCAGCGCAGGAACATGCGCATATCGACCGGCGCAGTTGAGTCGTCCGTTGGATACCAGTCAAACAAAATACGATAGCCGTCGAATGGCTCGACATACAGAATTTCAATCTGTCTGGCTTCGCCGTTAGAGAGCGTGATAACCGGCTCGATACCTTTCGGTGCCGCAGCTTTCAAATCCCCGCCGATGAAATCAATGGCGAAACGGCGCGACCATTTTTCCGGGAAGTGTTCGCCAGGTGCCCAACCTTCCGGGAAGCTGCCCATACCGGTGCGGGTCGCGTAAACACGCGCCAACGGCGACTGAATCGGCGGCAAACCGCTCCAGTACAGACGGTATTTGAATTCCAGCTCATCACCGGCTTTCACCGGTTTCTCCGGCTGCCAGAAGCAGACGATATTATCGAGCGTTTCCCCTGTAGTCGGGATCTCCATCAGACCAATCGCGCCTTTACCCCACTTATTCAGCGGCTCAACCCACAGGCTTGGGCGCTTGTTATACCAGCCCATGATGTCCTGGTAATTGGCAAACTCGTGGTCGAGTTGCAGCAAACCGAATCCTTTCGGGTTGTTATCGAGATAAGCGTTGAACTGTAATTTCTGCGGGTTATTCAACGGGCGTGTCACCCACTCGCCGTTGCCACGCCACATTGCCAGGCGGTCGGAGTCATGAATTTGTGGGTGAATGGTGTCGCACATACGACGTTCATTAGTGCCGCAGGCAAACATACTGGTCATCGGTGCGATGCCCAATTGCTTAATATCTTCACGGGCATACAGGTGATTATCGACATCCATCACCACGCGCTCAGCTTCACAGCTGATAGTGAATTTGTACGCACCGGTGACGCTTGCGCTATCTAACAATGCGTAGACCACAAACTTCGTATCGCCTGCTTTCGCGGTTTCAAACCAGAAAGAGGTAAAGTCCGGGAACTCTTCCAACTGATCGGTATAGGTGTTTACCGCGAGGCCTCGAGCAGAAAGCCCATATTGGTATGTATTATCGACCGCACGGAAATAGCTCGCACCGAGGAATGAAACCACGTCACGGCGCGCCAGTTCTGGTGCTTTAAATGCTTTAAACCCGGCAAAGCCAAGATCAATCTGGCCTTCGAGTTGTTTGGTATCAACACCTGCGTCGTTGTAGTTGAACAGCTCAGGGCGGAAGTGAATTTCACGTGCCTGATGGCTTGCTGAATCTACGGAGAACATGCGTACACGGCGACGGAAGCCCATACCAACGTGGAAGAACTGCACGTCAAGTTGGCGGTTTTCGATGTTGTTCCACAGCGAGTGTTCAGCATCATACTGAATCGCGTTGTAGGCCTGTGGGGTTAAGTTTGCCAGTGTGTCCGGCAACGGACGCGGTTTGCCAACCCATGGTTTCTTCGACAAATCATGAGCCATTGACTGGAGCACGGAGAAATCGAATGCGGTGGTGCGACCATCGGCAATTTCAGACTCACCCGCATAAGCTGCGCGCGAGAAAAGCGTGGCAATTGAGGTCGTGCCGCTGACTGCGGCGAGAGCCATTGAGGCTTTGATAAAACGTCTGCGGTTCATGCCTGAAAGATTGTCCTTCATGTCGATGTATTTCGCTCCGCTCGGGCAGCACAGCGGCAAATTCCAGACCGCACACTCTAGACAAAAATCACTGAAAAACCAATCGCAGACACAGACCTTTACGAAGCGTCCGGCATTTTTTTCATGTACATGAGAATTCGATGAAAAAACGGCCCACAAAGTGAGCCGTTGAACGAATAAAGTGGTTACTTCACGGCGACATCAATACCCGGGAAATATTTCTTCGCAAGAGTCGTAATCGTGCCATCAGCACGTACTTTATCGATAGCGGCATCAAGCTGTTTTTTGGTCGCTTCATCGCCTTTACGCAATCCGTAACCAATACCACTGCCCAGAATCGTATCGTCGCTCACCGGCTTGCCGATAAAGCCAAAACCTTTGCCCTGCGGCTTGCTTAAGAAGCCTGCCTGACCTGCTGCTGACATCACCAAAGACGCATCGATACGGCCATTGAGCAAATCGCCCCACGCCATATTTTGGTCTTTATAAGAAACCACTGTTACGCCTTCTTTTTCCCAGTGTTCTTTCGCATAAGTTTCCTGAATGGAACCTTGCAAAACGCCGATAGTTTTACCTTTCAGCCCGGCAGGCGTTGCTTCCATACCGCTGTCAGCCTTGCCGACCAATTGTGATGGAATGCGGTAAATTGGCTGGGTAAAGTCGATGCTTTTACGGCGCTGCTCGGTGATATTCATTGCAGAGTTAATCGCATCGAATTTCTTCGCCATTAGCCCTGGAATCAGCGCATCAAACGACGTTTCAACCCATGAACATTTCAGGCTCGCCGCTTTACAGATCGCGTTGCCTAAATCGATATCAAACCCTTCCAGCTCGCCCGCCGAGTTACGGCTTTCAAACGGTGGGTACTCCGCTTCCACGCCGTAACGCAGTTCGGTTGCTGCGAATGCCGAGAATGACGCACACATCCCAACCAACAAACTTAACGCATAAACTTTTTTCATTATGACCTCGTATAGCGTGGCTTAACCTGGCAAAGTGCTTGAGCACCCGCACGTAACGTAGCTTCATCTTTTGCAAATGACAAACGAATCAACTTGTTGTCTGTTCCGTCGGTATAAAACGCGGAGAGCGGAATGGTCGCCACGCCATATTGAGTAATTAAACGTTTTACTAATTCGCTGTCTGATTCATCAGTGAAATGATCGAATTTCGCCAGCAGGAAGAAAGACCCGGCACTTGGCAGCAATTTAAACGGAGACTCAGCCAACAATGTCTGCATTAAATCGCGTTTGCGTTGGTAAAACGCCGCCAGCGACAGGTAGGTATCTGGGTTCGCCATATATTCAGCAAAAGCATATTGCATAGGAGTATCGGCTGAGAACATCAAAAACTGATGCACTTTGCAGATTTCAGTCATTAATTCTGCCGGAGCCAGGCAATAGCCCACACGCCAACCGGTCACGTGGAAGGTTTTGCCGAATGACGAAACGATAACACTGCGTTCAGCCAGCGCCGGATGTGTTGCCATGCCGTGATGGCGCTCACCATCAAAGACGATGTGTTCGTAGACTTCATCGGACAAAATAATGATGTCGGTATTACGCGTAAGCTCCGCCAACATTTCCAGGTCTTGTGCGCTAAACACCTGCCCGCTTGGGTTGTGCGGTGTGTTAACAATGATCATACGGGTACGAGGCGTAATAGCCGCGCGCACTTCATCCCAGTTGACGGTGAAATCTGGCAACGCCAGTTTCAACGCTACTGGTGTTGCACCTTGCAGGCGAACAATGGGCGCGTAGCTATCAAAAGATGGCTCGAAGTAAATGACTTCATCGCCAGGATGCACTAACCCGCTAATCGCCGAATACAGCCCTTCGCTGGCGCTGGCGGTAATTAAGATTTCATCGTCTACGTCATAATTCGAGCCGTATAGCGTGGCGACCTTTTCTGCAATCAGGGTTTTTAACGGCCTGAAACCGGTCATCGATGCATATTGGTTATGGTTGTCCTGCATCGCTTTGGTGACACCGGCGATTAATTTCGGATCTGGCGAAAAGTTTGGTGCGCCCTGCGAAAGATTAATGGCGTTATGTTGCGCCGAGAGTTGGCCGATAACAGTAAAGATGGTGGTTCCAACATCCGGTAGTTTTGAACGAAATTGCACCGGGGTTTGCATAGTCATGGCCTCTCATGTGAAAACGCGATTTGCATAACTATTCAATATGCAACAGGTTGCTTCCACAACCGAATTGTTGTCATAATAGCCATGCAAAAAACTCATAGCTCAGCGGAGAGCAATCGAATGCGGCGCAACTTCCCTCTTAATACTGTTGATGCTTTCCTGGTGACAGCCAAACATCTGAATCTGACTCGCGCGGCAAAAGAACTCTGTCTGACACAAGGTGCCGTCAGCCGCAAAATCTCCACGCTTGAGGGATGGCTCGGCTATGCCCTCTTCGATCGTCATGCTCGCGGGCTGCATCTCACACCGCAAGGCTCTGCGCTGTTGCCGGAATTGCAGCAATCTTTTGAGCACTTGCTGAATGTCGCCAGTAATGCCTGCCACAAATCCAGCGTTATCCGCCTGAAAGCTCCGACCTGCGCCATGCGCTGGCTAGTGCCGAAACTTGTGCAACTGGAAATTGCATCACCTGAGATTCAGGTTGCGTTAACCACCACTGTTGAACACGGCGTGAATTTCAAAAACGAACCTTTTGATGCAGCGATTATTTTTGGTAAGCCTTCCGCGAACGGCACATTGCTGTTTGAAGAAAGACTCACACCGGTCATCAGCCAGCACTTGTTGCCGGACGGAGAATTAACGCCAGAAGATTTGAGTCGTTATACATTTCTTCATCCGACACGCGATCGCACCGACTGGTCACTGTGGTTTGGGCAAAACGTCCCTAACCCTCCCGCTATGAATAAAAATCAACACTTCGATACTATGGATCTGGCGATCAGTGCCGCGATTCAGGGTTTTGGCATTGCCATTGCCGATGCCACGTTAGTGGCGGAGGATTTGCACCGTGGACGGTTGGTACAGCCGTTCGCCGGCAGCGTGAAGACCGGAGCGTGTTATTGTCTGGCGTTGCGGCCGGGGGAGGAAAGCCATGCGGGGCTTGAGGCGTTCAGGCAAGGGTTGCTAGCAATAAGTGAATAGGGATTTCTATGCGAGTTAGCGGACTATTCCGTTCACTAAACGTTTATTGATCCCTGTATTTACCGAAACGGTGAACGTATCAAGGGTGCTACCCGCAGCACCCTTGATAATCCCGGCTCCCGGCGATTAAATCGCTGCTTCGCAGTAAACCTCCATTTTTCCTTTCAGTCCCAGGGTCGGTTGTGACGCGCTCCCGGCGATCACAACCTCTCGCCGTTCCCGACGGCTCGACCCGGCCTTACAGTCAAAACGGAGGCGATTTATGCCGGACTCAAAGGTCAACAGCAAAACCCAGGGTCAAAAGCCAGTCTGGTTTTGACTTAAGGTTTTGACGTTGACCTTCATCCCCGGCTTCAATCGCGCCGGTTTTTACCCTTCAGTCGTGGTCACGTGGTCGGGAACCACGTGAGTGAGCGATCGCCGGGAGCGAATCGCGAACGACCGCGAATGTTGGGTAAAAAACGGTGTTTACCGCGAAGCGGCGATTGACTTGCCGGGCGCCAGGATTGCCAAGGAGAGGGCGTTCTCTCCTTGGCACGTTCACCGTTCGCTGATCCATGTAGGAACGGTGAACTTTCGGGTGAACGGAAAATCTCGATCCACCATAAGCCATAAGCCTACGCCCCCATTTCTGTTACCCCCGTAACATAATCCCAACATCCCCATTGCGCAGAATCCATTCACCCTCATGATGTCGCCAGACTCCCTTCTGATGAGCAGAACGATGATTGCCGTTGCTTTAGTTGATGACCATGTTGTGGTGCGCTCCGGTTTTGCACAGTTACTTAGCCTCGAAACCGATATCGAAATCGTCGGGCAGTACAGCTCTGCCGCCGAGGCCTGGCCCGCGCTGATAAAAAATCAGCCCGATGTAGCCGTGCTCGACGTGGCGATGCCGGACGAAAACGGTCTAAGCCTGCTCAAACGCCTGCGCCAACAACGCCCCGGTTTCCGCGCCATCATTCTGAGCATTTATGACACCACCGCATTTGTGCAAAGTGCGCTGGATGCCGGTGCCAGCGGTTATCTCACCAAACGCTGCGGCCCGGAGGAGTTAGTACAGGCGGTTCGTTCCGTTGGTATGGGCGGTCATTATTTATGTGCGGATGCATTACGAGCGTTACGCCACGCAGGGCAACCGGCCAAAGTGCTGGAGGTTCTCACTCCACGCGAGCACGAAGTTTTCGACTTGCTGATCAAAGGCGAAAGCGTGAAGCACATTGCCGAACAGCTCAACCTTAGCCACAAAACAGTGCATGTGCATCGCGCTAACATCCTCGGCAAACTGCAATGTGAAAGCACCATCGAACTGGTGCATTTTGCCCTTGAACACCAATTGTTAACCGGGCACTAAATGTCTCGTGCGTGGCGTCATCTGCTGTTATCGCTGTTTATCGTCTTTGCCTGGGGGCTGACCTGGCTTGCCCTGTGGACGATAAGTTTTTACCTCACCGATAACGGCCAGCAGGCTACATTACTGCTACCGCAGGGCGTCCATCTCGCATTATTGATTTTGCTACATCGCCGCTATTGGCCAGCCCTTTTTATTCCGGTGATCGGGCTGCTTATTTGGCTTTGGATGCAACAGTTAATGACAGAACCCGTCATGTTGCTTTCCCCACTACTTAGCGCCATTCCTGCGCTATTAGTTCAGCACTACTGGCACCGTTTTACGCTTTACTGGCAGCGGCTTTCGCTGCTGATGGCGGCAATTACTGGCGATGCGCTACTACACACCCTGGTGCTGACGCCATTTCTGTCGAGTTCCGCTTCACAAACACTGCTGGCGGCGTTTACCGGCGGTGTGGTGCTGACGCCGTTCGTCTATTTGATTTATGAATATCTGCGTCAACAGCATCTGGAAAGCCTGCTGGCACAAGAAACACCCAATCCCCCGCTACGCACGTCGTTGCTGATCTGGTGCAGCCTGTTTTTCATCATCGGTGTAGGCGCGCAAATGGTGGTGTCGCCGGAAATCGAGCGTTTGTTGCTGATTGTGGTTTTCCTGCCAAACGTAGTCATGGCCTACAAATTTGGCTGGCAAGGCGGCGTTCTGGCAGCACTCCTTGGCAGCATGATGATTACCATTGCCCGGCAAATTGGCAGCGGCTTTAACGGCTTGATGGAGATGGAGCTTTTTCTCTCAACCCAGGCACTGTTGGGCATTGGTCTCGGGATTGCCATCAGTCGCCAGCAGCATCTGGCAAATAACCTTCATCGTTACCGCCAACGGCTGGAAGTTGAGTTACAGGCGCGCCGCGAGTTGATGGAACAACTGGTGCACACCGAAGAGGACACGCGCAAAGATCTGGCGCGGGAACTGCACGATGAAATTGGCCAGAATATTACTGCGATTCAAATCCAGTCGATGCTGGTTAAGCGCACTGCCAGCGGTGATGCGACGGTACTCGCCGCCGAGCAAATCAACCAGCTTGCCCAACGAATCCACCACTCGACCCGCCACTTATTGCGCCAGCTTCGCCCGCCGGTACTGGACGAAATTTCCCTCGATAAAGCGCTTCATCATCTGATTCAGGAGTTCGCCTTTGACGAACGCGGTATCACCTGCCGTTTACATTATGATTTACCTGGCCAGCCCGCCAGCGACCCGGTGGTGTTTACGCTCTATCGTCTGGTGCAGGAGTTGCTCAATAACATTTGCAAACACGCTGACGCACACAAGGTTGAGATCGCGTTAACTCAGCAACCCCACGGTGTGCGCCTTGAAGTCAAAGACGATGGTATCGGCTTTAGCGGCAGCACTCACACCGGCCATGGATTACAAGGGATTGCCGAACGAATCCGCGCTTTAGGCGGAGATTTGCAACTCGAAAGCCAGTCCGGCACACGCGTAATTGTTAACCTGCCCACACTTTTCCAACAAACTCAGGGATAACCAGGAATTATTCCTGGTCGGCTAAAACCTTGTCTCATCCCCTTTGCATCCGCGTTTTCTATAGTCATTTCAACCGGGAGGAATCAGATGATTTCCGAGCAAACAATCGGCCGTGATTATCGTTACTGGCGTCCACGTTTGCTGCTGTCGATGGTCGTGGGATACGCCGCATTTTACCTGACACGCAAAAGCGTCAGTTTTGTCCTTCCGGCGATGCAGCTCGATCTGGATTTAAGCAAAAGTGATATCGGCCTGCTGGGCACGCTTTTTTACCTCTCCTACGGCTTGTCGAAATTTGTCGCAGGATTGTGGCACGACCGCCGGGGCGCACGCTGGTTTATGGGCGCGGGATTACTGGCAACCGGGGTACTGAACATTCTTTTTGCCTTCGGCACTAATCTGCCGATGTTGCTGATTATCTGGACGCTCAACGGGTTCTTCCAGGGCTGGGGATGGCCGCCGTGCGCAAGGTTGCTAACGCACTGGTATTCGCGCAACGAACGCGGTTTCTGGTGGGGATGTTGGAATACCTCCATTAACCTTGGTGGTGCTGCCGTTCCGCTGATTTCCGCGCTGATGGCGCTGTGGTTCGGCTGGCAGGCATCGTTATTCGTCTCAGGGACTATTGGCATCGTCATAGGGATTTGGCTGTGCCGAAGCCTAACTGGCACACCGCAAGAGATGGGGTTACCGGCGGTTGGCGTCTGGCGACATGACCCGCTGGAAATGCGCCAGGAACAGCTCAGTCCGCCAATGCCGCAGTGGCAGATGTTTCGCAGCTCGGTGCTGCAAAACCCGATGATCTGGCTACTCGGCGTAAGTTATGTGCTGGTGTACCTGATTCGTATCGCATTGAACGACTGGGGCAACATCTGGCTTTATGAAAGCCACGGCGTGAATTTACTCAGCGCCAACGCCACGGTCATGCTGTTCGAAATGGGCGGGTTACTGGGCGCACTGTTTGCCGGGTGGGGTTCAGATTTACTGTTTCGCGGCCAGCGCGGGCCTATGATTTTACTCTTTGCGCTGGGGCTGTTTGTTTCGGTTGCCGCACTTTGGTTATCGCCAGTGCACCACTACGCATTATTAGCAGTCTGCTTTTTTGCCATCGGCTTTTTTGTTTTTGGCCCGCAGATGCTGATTGGCCTCGCCGCCGTGGAGTGCAGCCATAAACAGGCAGCAGGCAGCGTTACCGGGTTTCTGGGTTTGTTCGCCTATTTAGGTGCTGCCCTGGCTGGATGGCCGTTGTCACAGGTGATTGAGCGTTATGGCTGGTCCGGGATGTTCGCGCTGCTCACCGTTGCCGCCGCATTGATTGGATTTTTGCTGATGCCCCTGTTAATGGCGGGCATCAGCGCGCAGGACAGGAGTGTTGGTGCCATGGATCCGGCAGTTACCTTACCTCAGGACACTTAGGATAATAATATGAAACTGACCGTGCTCTCTTCTCTGGTTGCTGCGGGTGTTGCGTTGGCTACCCTGTCAGGTGCCGCGCAGGCCAAAGGCCGCTTAGTCGTGTATTGCAGCGCTACCAACGAAATGTGTGAAACCGAAACCAAAGCGTTCGGTGAAAAATACGATGTCAAAACCTCGTTTATCCGCAACGGCTCGGGCAGCACATTAGCGAAAGTCGATGCCGAGAAGAAAAACCCGCAGGCTGATGTCTGGTATGGCGGTACGCTAGACCCGCAATCGCAGGCAGGAGAAATGGATCTTCTGGAGCCGTACAAATCGGCAAACCTCGCGCAAATCATGCCAAAATTCCAGGACCCGGCTAAACGCAAAGGCAACTACTCCTCAGCAGTGTATATCGGCATTCTCGGTTTTGGCATTAACACCCAGCGCCTGAAAGAGAAGAACCTGCCGGTGCCGAAATGCTGGAAAGATCTGACCAACCCAATTTATAAAGGCGAAATCCAGGTTGCTGACCCGCAAAGCTCGGGCACCGCTTATACCGCGCTGGCAACGTTCGCCCAACTGTGGGGCGAAGATCAGGCATTCGATTACCTGAAAAAACTCAACGGTAACATCTCTCAGTACACCAAATCTGGTATTGCTCCGGCGCGTAACGCCGCGCGTGGCGAAACGGCGATTGGCATTGGCTTCCTGCACGATTATTCGCTTGAAAAAGAGAATGGCGCACCGCTGGAATTGATTTCCCCATGCGAAGGCACTGGCTATGAAATCGGCGGCGTCAGCATCCTGAAAGGCGCGCGCAATATGGACAACGCCAAACTGTTTGTTGATTGGGTGCTGTCGAAAGAAGCGCAGGAACTCTCCTGGAAAAAAGGCAAGTCTTATCAAATTCTGACCAACACCACCGCCGAAAGCTCACCGTTGTCGCTCAAGCTTGATGACCTGAAGCTCATCAACTATGACATGGACAAATACGGCGCGACTGACATGCGCAAAGCATTGATCAACAAATGGGTTAGCGAAGTAAAAATGGGTGACTAACCCATTCGCAGGTGACGGCGTCACGTCACCTGCTCCCCTCCTTTTCTTTTGGCCGATGAGGCACTTATGTCTGAAACTTTACTTTTGCGACCTACGCGAAAGCGGGACGCTATTATCTGGTGGGTGGCGCTGTGCTGGCTGGCGTTTGCCCTGCTGCCTAGCTGGAGCCTCGATTACGGGTTATTTGAATCGACAAGTGATGAGCTAATCAATGCTTACAGCTGGTCTGAAATTAACATTAGTCTACTGTGGTACGTACTACCTTCGCTGCTGCTGTTGCGCCCGTTTAATGAACTGGGGCCAGAAAAGCGCCAGCGCCACTATTTCGACGCAGGCTGGGCACTCTTTTGCATGGCCTTTGTGGTAGTCAGTGCAACCCTTACCGAGCGGGGAATGGGTTACGCCACTATTGTGCTGTTTATCGCGCTTGGTATGGTTATCACCCTCGCCCTGACCCGCCTCGAATGGCTCGGTGGCGACAGCTTTGTGATTGGTTCGCTGGTCACAATCATCGCACTGATTGGTGTGTTTATTGTCTGGCCGAGCATCGCGATTTTCATTCCGATGTTTACCAATGATGCCGGGGAGTTTGCACCGCTGGCGTTTATGGCGGTACTCAGTCAGGCGCATATCATCCAGGTAATTATCAACTCCATCGCGCTTTCGATTGCGGTGGGAATTGGCTGTACCTTCTTTGGTCTGGTGCTGGCGATTTACACCACGCGCATCGCCAAACGTAGCGCTATTATTGGCCGCATTTTCTCCATTCTGCCTATCGTGACCCCGCCGTTTGTCGTCGGCCTTGGCGTCACGCTGATGATGGGTCGTTCGGGGTATATCACCGAGTTGATGGTCGACTGGTTCGGACTGACCAACACTAACTGGCTGTACGGTTTTACCGGTATCTGGCTGGCGCAGGTTTTAGCCTTCACGCCGATGGCATTTATGATCCTCGATGGCGCGATTAAAACCATTCACCCGTCGCTGGAAGAAGCCTCTTATACCCTACGTGCTACGCGCTGGAAGACCTTTAAAGGGGTGTTTTTACCGCTGCTGAAACCAGCGCTGGCTAACGCCTTCTTGATTGTGATTGTGCAATCGCTGGCGGACTTCAGTAACCCGCTGGTACTTGGCGGTAACTTCGACGTGCTCGCCACACAAATCTATTTCTACATCACCGGCTCGCAACTCGATTACCAGGCCGCCAGCACACTCGGCGCATTCTTGCTGGTCTTCTCACTGCTGGTGTTCTGCATTCAGTATATGTGGATTGGAAAACGCTCCTACGTCACCGTTTCCGGTAAATCCAATCGTGGCGACGTACAGCCGCTTCCAGTGACGCTGGTGTGGGCGGTTGTTGCATTATTAGCGGTGTGGATTGCCTTTAACGCCCTGCTTTACGGCAGCATTTTCTACGGCAGCTTTACCGTCAACTGGGGCGTGGATTACACGCTAACGTTCGATAACTTCATCAAGCTCTTCGGCCAGGGAATGAGCGATGGCGCGTGGCCTTCACTGCTCGACACACTGCTGTACGCCGGGATTGCCGCACCAATCACCGCCTTCTTCGGCTTACTGATTGCCTGGGTTGTGGTGCGCCAGCAGTTCCGTGGCAAAAAGACCATCGAGTTCACCACAATGCTGTGCTTTGCAGTACCTGGCACCGTAGCGGGCGTGTCCTACATCCTGGCGTTTAACAGTGCGCCGGTTTACCTGACCGGAACGGCGGCGATTGTGATTATGTCGATGGTGATGCGTAACGTGCCGGTGGGGATTCGTGCCGGTATTGCCGGGCTTGGGCAAATCGACAAATCGCTCGACGAGGCCTCGCTTAGCCTGCGTGCCGGTTCAATGCGCACCATTATCAACATCCTGCTGCCATTGCTACGCCCGGCGATTCTATCCGCGCTGATTTACAGCTTTGTGCGTGCCATTACGACCGTGAGTGCCATTGTCTTCCTCGTCACACCGGATACCCGTGTGGCAACCGCCTACATTCTTAACCGCGTGGAAGATGGCGAATACGGGGTGGCGATAGCCTACGGCTCGATACTTATCGTCGTAATGCTGACCATCATTTTCATTTTTGACTGGCTGATTGGTGAAGCGCGCATTTCGCGTTCAAAAGCCAAAACCAACGCGTGATTATGGAGTAACACATGACACAACCTCATTTTGTAGAACTGCGCAATGTCACGAAGCGGTTTGGTAATAACACCGTCATTGCAGGCATTAATCTGGCAATCCCTAAAGGGGAAATGGTAACCCTGCTTGGGCCATCCGGCTGCGGGAAAACCACGGTTCTGCGCCTGGTTGCCGGGCTTGAAAAACCCACTGAAGGGCAGATTTTTATTGATGGCGAAGATGTGACACACCGTTCCATTCAACAGCGTGACATCTGCATGGTGTTCCAGTCCTACGCCCTGTTCCCGCATATGTCGCTAGGCGATAACGTCGGTTACGGGCTGAAAATGCTGGGCACGTCGCGGGGAGAAATTAAAATACGCGTCAAAGAAGCGCTGGCAATGGTGGATTTAGAGGGTTTCGAAGACCGATTTGTTGACCAGATTTCCGGCGGCCAGCAGCAACGCGTGGCACTGGCGCGTGCACTGATCCTGAAGCCGAAAGTACTGCTGTTTGATGAGCCGCTCAGTAACCTTGACGCCAACCTGCGCCGTAGCATGCGTGACAAAATCCGCGAGCTACAAAAGCAGTTCAACATCACGTCGCTGTACGTTACTCACGATCAGAGTGAAGCGTTTGCCGTGTCGGATACGGTACTGGTGATGAACAAAGGTGAAATCATGCAGATTGGCAGCCCGCAAACGCTATATCGCCAGCCCGCCTCACGCTTTATGGCGAGCTTTATGGGGGATGCAAACGTCTTCCCGGCGCGTTTTGGCAGCGATTTTGTCGAGATCCATGGCTACCGTTTACCACGCCCGCCGCAGTTGACCATCACGCAGGCGGAAGGCACGGTTGGCGTGCGTCCGGAAGCGATAACGCTGAGTGAACACGGCGACGAAAGCCAGCGTTGCGTGGTACGACATGTGGCATATATGGGGCCGCAATATGAAGTGACTGTGGAGTGGCATGGCCAGGCGCTGTTATTGCAGGTGAACGCAACACGCTTACAGCCTGACGTAGGTGACAATTATTATCTGGAGATCCATCCGTACGGCATGTTTATGCTGGCTGATGCGGCGTAAAAATAAGGGCCGCAAAATGCGGCCCTACTGGTGATGACAAGCTGTTCAGAAATGGCCACCGTGACGGGAGGCCATTTTCGATATCAACCGATCAACGCTTTTGCTTTCGCCCGGATATCAGCCAGTTCTGTGGCGTTAACTTTGCTTTTTTTCTCGACTTTTCGCGCTCGCCAGTCCACACAGGTGACTTGATCTGCTAGTGCGACGCCTTCCCGGCTCTCGGTTATTTCGACCTCAAAAGGATATCCCTTTGCTTTTGTGGTGCAAGGCACACACAACAACAGCCCCGTTTTGTTGTTATAAGCAAACGGGCTAAGTACAACCGCCGGGCGATTCACCCCTTGTTCATGCCCTTCAACAGGGTCAAAATTAATCCAGATTAAATCGCCTGCATCTGGTACATAGCGAGAAACCATCAGAGCATTTCCTTGCCAACTGGTGCGCCAAACTCCGCTTTCTCATGCTGATTTTCCGGGGTGATTCCGGCTAACAACGCATCAAGCGAATAGGCTTTCGCTCTCACCGGAACAATAATGATACGGCCATCTTCTACGGCAATATCCACAGTATCATCAACATTCAAACTAGCGGCCTGCATGATAGCGGCGGGAATGCGAACTGAAGGGCTATTACCCCATTTTTTGACGACAGATTGTGCCATGCGAGAATTCCTTTGTTGATACGTTTGTAGCAACACTAATTCAGCCAATCCAACGTGTCAACAATGTATCTACACTGTAGATTGGCAGACTAAACGGAAGAGCTCTGACTGAGTGGTCGGTATTGCGCACAATACCGACCTTTCTCTGAAGTTTTGACGTCGCTACAGCAACCCGCAGCGCTTTTTACTGCGGTCTGTAGCCTGTTGGTACAACTCAAACTCATTTGCAACCGGTGCACCGAGCGCTTGTTCAAACTCCTGGCGGCTGGAGTGACCGTGGCTGCGCGCCCCACCTTCACTCCCCAGATTCGACTGGAAAATTCCCGCAGCACTCACCGGGAGGAAATCTTCATAAATAATCGGCTGCGCCACCAACCAACCCCGTTCAATCAGCGACTGCGGATCATCACCTGGTTTGATCGCCTGGCGATGCATCTCGCCCACAGGGGTTAAACGGTAGCGGAAATAAGCCAGATCCTGGCAGCGCATTAGCGTTTCACTATCGGGCAAGCGGCTGAATACTTCCTGCAAATGCTGCTGATGGCTGAAATTATCCTGCCCGTTACCTGCTTCGTTTAGCAACTCATCGTATAACGCACGCCCTTTTGGCGTTAACGCTACACCACGCTGCTCAATTTCCCCGAAACGGGCAGTATGTGTGCCGTGATGCACACCGGCGAAAATAATCGGTTCTTCCAGCGCTTTAAAGCTGGTCTGGCGCAGCAAGATTGGGAATGTGCGGCGTGGTGGGCCTTCAATAATCGCTTTTGGCGCAATACCATATTCCGGCATCAATGCCTGAACGCGGTCGATATCTAACGTGCGCGGAGTCAGATGATTAATGTGGCAGCCACGGAAACAGACGACATCGGCAATCAGGCGATGCTGCTGGTGAAATGCCTGGTAAGTTTGCGCATCGACCGTGGCATGACTGTGCCAACGGAAGGTTTCCAGCGCCTGGCTCACAAACTCGTCGGCTTGCTCTTCGCTAAATACGCCCTGCTGGTCGTAAATATCCAGTAATGCCCGGCAACGAGGAGTGAAAATGTCACGTTCTGCGAGAATAGCTGCCGCCGTTTTACGCAATTCAGCATCGTCAATCAGCTCAAGGCGTAGCAACGAGGTGAAAATACGGAACGGATTACGTGCCAGGGCCGCGTCATCAATTGGACGAAACGCAGTGGAATGCACCGGTACGCCCGCCTGCGAAAGGTCGTAATAGCCGACTGGATACATCCCCATTACCGCAAAAATGCGCCGTAAGGTTGCCAGTTCTTCCGCTTTACCCACCCGAATTGCGCCGTGGCGCTCCACATTCAGGCGCGCCAGTTCATCGGCATTTTCTAATTGCTGTTGCAGATCGGGGTTATTTTCCAACACCGCCAGATTTACGTCAGCGACTAACTCTAACAAGGTTCCGTATTGAGGTACTTCTTGCTGGTACATCGCCGACATTGCGTGCGAAAATTTTTCCCGAATATCATCAGCCGTGATGTTGTTCGCCATAATGTCGTACTCCTGTGAATATTGCTCAAAGAGTAGAATGTCGCGCGGGGGTTTTGGGCTAAGAATTTTCGTTTTGTGATCGACTATACAGCCATAGATTATAAGTAATGTTTTTCGGGTATTTCATAGCTACAGGTTATGTAAATCAGTCTTTAAATTCACTTTAATTTAACAAGCCATTAACTGAGACTGTCGGTGGCGATATTTAAAATTAGAATGCATCGCCTCCTGTATCCCACAACTGGAGCTGGCTATGTCACAGATTTGGCAACCTCGTGAGCTTGTACATCGCGACTACGATTCCCATCCTCCGGCTTTCGCGCCGGGGTATAAAACCAGCGTGTTACGCTCACCGCGCAATGCGCTGATCTCCTTGCAGAACTCGTTGTCTGAAATTACCGGGCCAATATTTGGCGCCAAAGATCTCGACCCGCTTGATAACGACCTGATTATGAATTACGCCAAAGACGGCCTGCCAATTGGCGAACGCATTATTGTGCATGGCTACGTTCGCGATGGATTCGGCCGCCCGATGAAAAACACCCTTGTGGAGGTGTGGCAAGCCAACGCAGGCGGGCGTTATCGCCACAAGAAAGATAAGTATCTCGCCCCTATCGACCCAAACTTTGGCGGATGTGGACGTGTGTTGACCGATGAAAACGGCTATTACTTCTTCCGCACCATCAAGCCTGGCCCTTATCCGTGGCGTAACCAGGCAAGTGACTGGCGCCCTTCCCACATTCACTTTTCACTCTCCGGTGACTCTTTTGCTCAACGTCTCATCACGCAGATGTATTTCGAGGGCGACCCGCTGATTAAACAGTGCCCGATTGTGAAAACCATTAATAACGATGACGCAATTCGCACATTGATTGCCGAACTGGACACCCATGCCGCGGTGCCGCTTGATTGCCTGGCGTATCGCTTTGATTTAGTTCTGCGTGGCCAGCGAGCCACACTGTTTGAAAACCGTACTCAGGGGGCCGCGTGATGAAAGATTATTTAGCAGAAACCGCATCGCAAACGGCTGGCCCATACGTCCACATTGGTCTGGCTCCGCAAGCTGCTGGTTTTAACATTTTCGAGAAAAACTTCAGCCATGTGCTGACAAATTCCCACACCCAAGGCGAGCGGATTATCGTAGAAGGCCGGGTGTTTGACGGCTCAGGAACGCCTGTGCGCGATGTGTTGCTGGAAGTGTGGCAAGCCAACGCGGCCGGACGTTACAACCACCCTGCAGATAAACAAACAGATAAAGAACTGGATGAAGATTTCCGTGGCTGGGGACGTACCTGTTCAGATTTCGACAGTGGTATCTGGCGTTTTGACACCATCAAACCGGGTGCTGTAACCGGGCGCGACGGCCGCATTATGGCCCCGCATTTGAACCTGTGGATTGTGGCGCGTGGCATTAATATCGGCCTGAATACGCGGATGTATTTTTCCGATGAGCAAGCAGCGAATGAGGCCGACCCGGTGCTCAATATCATCGAGTGGGAAGTGCGACGTAATACGCTGATTGGGAAGCGTGAGAAGCGCGGTAATGAAGTGGTGTACACGTTTGATGTGTTTCTTCAGGGGGAGAAGGAGACGGTGTTTTTTGATGTATAGGTGGGTCACAATTCACTTGTTGGGTTGTGTCCTTTGTTAGAGTAGCGATTGTTCCGTTCACTAAACGTTCAGTGTTCCCTGTACTTACCGAAACGGTGAACGTATCAAGGGTGCTACCGCAGCACCCTTGATAATCCCGGCTCCCGGCGATTAAATCGCTGCTTCGCAGTAAACCTCCGTTTTTCCTTTCAGTCCCAGGGTCGGTTGTGACGCGCTCCCGGCGATCACAACCTCTCGCCGTTCCCGACGGCTCGACCCGGCCTTACAGTCAAAACGGAGGCGATTTATGCCGGACTCAAAGGTCAACACCGAAACCCAGGGTCAAAAGCTAGTCTGGTTTTGACCCTGGGTCCCGGTATAAATTGCCCCAGTGTTCCTCATAAGTCAGGGTTGAGCTGCCGGGAGCAGCGAAAGAGAGCGATCGCCGGGAGCGAGTCGCGAACGACCCTGAACGTTGGGGATAAGCTGGAGTTTACCGCGCAGCGGCAATTTAAAACCGGGCGGCGGGGTTGTCAGGGGGATGCCGTAATCCCCCTGACACGTTCACCGTTAACAAGTGTATCCGGGAACGCAGAATTTACGGGTGAACGGAAAACCTCCGATCACTATATATTTATTGGAACCCACCCATTTCCAATAAACCCCTCCTGACCCGAATCATTAATTTAAATTAACCTTCCCTCACCTATTGTTATAAAATATCGAGTGATGTTAATGAAATTTTGCTAGCAAGTTATCAAAATCAAACAACTTATCTTGTCAGCGCTACGGGTCTGTTTTTAACATCAGGTTATGGAAAAAAACGGTTTGTTTAGTCAGCGCATTCGCTTGCGCCATCTTCATACTTTCGTGGCTGTCGCTCAACAGGGAACTCTGGGGCGCGCGGCTGAAACACTTAATCTTAGCCAGCCTGCATTATCGAAAACACTTAATGAATTAGAGCAGCTAACCGGCACGCGTTTATTTGAGCGTGGGCGGCTTGGCGCACAAATGACGCTGATGGGTGAGCAGTTTCTGACGCATGCGGTAAAGGTGCTCGATGCGCTCAATCACGCCGGGCAATCGTTTAATCAAAAAGATGGGCAAAACACTACGGTTATCCGTGTTGGTGCGTTACCAACGGCAGCTCTGGGCATATTACCAAAAGTTATCGGCCAGTTTCACAAGCAGCAAAGTGACGTTACGCTGCAAGTCGCCACTATGAATAACACCATGCTGCTGTCGGGTTTAAAATCGGGTGAGCTGGATTTAGGCATTGGCCGAATGTCAGATCCTGAATTGATGACCGGGCTGAACTATGAACTGTTATTTCTTGAATCGTTAAAACTGGTGGTTCGTCCTGGGCACCCGCTACTGCATGAAAACATCACACTTAGCCGCGTGATGGAGTGGCCGGTGGTGGTGTCGCCAAAAGGAACGATTCCACGCCAGAATGCCGAATCACTGCTTTCAAGCCAGGGTTGTAAAATGCCTGCAGGCTGCGTTGAAACGCTTTCCGCATCTCTTTCTCGCCAGTTGACTGTGGATTATAACTACGTGTGGTTTGTGCCATCTGGCGCGGTTAAAGAAGATTTACGCCAGGGAACTTTGACCTCGTTGCCGGTGGCAACACAAGGTGCTGGTGAGCCGATTGGTATTTTGACTCGCGTGGATAAACCGCTTTCAGCGGGTGCACAAATTCTGCTCTCTTCGATTCGGAAATCTATTCCGGGTTAAATAACAAGGGTGGATGGCGCATGCGACTCATCCACTCTACAACACCGTTTTCGTAGGTCGGATTAGCGTTAGCGCCATCCGACATTAATTAACCAGCAGCATCCATCTCATCAAACACCTGTTGTGCAAGATGCATAGTAGCGTTGGCTGCGGGTAAACCGCAGTACAGTGCTGAATGCATAATCAGTTCTTTGAGCTCATCTCGCGTCACGCCGTTGTTAAAAGCCGCTCGCAGGTGCATTTTCAACTCAGCCTCACGGTTAAGCGCAATTAACATCGCGATGGTTATCATGCTGCGTGTGTGGCGCTCAAGCCCCGGACGCGTCCAGATATCGCCCCAGGCATAACGCGTAATGAAGTCCTGAAACTCCTCATTTAGCGGCGTGAGTTGTGACAACGTGCGGTCTACGTGTTTATCGCCGAGCACCGCGCGGCGCACTTCCATGCCTCGTTGATAATGTTCTTCGTCCTTCATCTCAGTCGCCCTGTTGAATAAAGTTAAGCAACGCGATGTTGAAACCGTGCGCGTCTTCAATGCTGGAGAGGTGTGAAGCCTCGATAGTGACAAGGTGCGAACCATGCACCTGCTGATGCATAAACTCACTGTCGGCCACGGTGCAAACCGGGTCGTTGGCTCCGGCGATAAACTGCATCGGTAGCGTGATATTGCCAATTTCTGCACGTAAATCCGCGGCTGCCAGTGCTTCACAACAGGCTGCATAACCTTCTGGATTGGTCTCGGCCAGGGTTGCGCATAACGCATCGACTTGCGCATGATGGTGGTGAACAAAATCATCAGTAAACCAGCGTGACGGCGCACTTTTGGCAATCGCCGACATCCCTTCGTGGCGAACAGTTCGCGCGCGTTCCAGCCAGCCACTTTGCTCACCGATTTTCGCGGCACTGTTGGCGACGGTTATCGAAAGGAACCGCTCCGGCGCAAAACACGCCAGCCAAAGGCCAGTCAAACCACCCATTGAAATCCCGCAGAAATGCGCCTGCTTAACGCCCGCATCATCCATCACGCTGAGAACATCTTCTGCCAGTTGTGGCAGTGTAGTTTTCTCGTTTTTGGTAGTACGTCCGTGGCCATGCGTGTCGTAACGCAGCACGCGGAAGTTCTCAAGCAACGCCGCCATTTGCGGCTGCCACATTTCAAGAGTGGTGCCGAGCGAGTTCGACAACACTACAACCGGTGCGCCGCTGCGCCCTTCCAGTTGATAATAAAGGCTCATTTTACCCTCCTGGTTTGTTGTGCCGCCCGCACCAGAACCTGGCTGATAAAGGTGTCGTTACTGCCAAGAGCTTGTTGCGGGTCGAGTAAATTTTCGATTTGTATCGCGGAAAGATGGGCGCTGACATCAGGATGCTGTGCGAGCAATGTCGCGAGGGGCTGATTTTCGTCCAACGCGCGATGACAAAGTTGTTCCACCAGATGGTGTGCGGCCTGTTTTCCGATTGATTTCGCCAGCGCCAGAGTCACAGATTCCGCCATAATCAAACCGTGAGTGATATCCAGGTTAGTACGCATTTTCGCGGTGTTAATCTGCATTCCCCGCATCAAATCCAGCGAGGTTTGCATCACACCGCCTGTCAGCATAATCAGCTGTGGGAGCGTTTCCCATTCGGCTTGCCAGCCGCCAAGCGCCCTTTCATGTTGCTGATTCTGGCTGGCGTACAGCGTTGCCATCATTCCCGGAATACGCATGGTGGCAGTCAGAATAGCGGCACAGCTCACCGGATTACGTTTATGGGGCATGGTGGATGAACCACCGCGCCCTTCGGCAATCGGCTCGGCTACCTCTGCAACTTCGGTTTGCATCAGTAACGAAAAATCGTTGGCGAATTTGCCGAGTGTGCTGCTGACACCTGCGAACCAGGTGGCGGCTTCCAGCAATCTGTCGCGCTGGCTATGCCACGGCGTGTCTGACTGGTTAAGCGCAAGGATGCTTGCTAACGCTTGCGCCACAGGCATGCCCTGATCTTTAAGCGATGCCAACGTACCCGCAGCACCGCCGAATTGCAGAACCAAAACACGCGGTTTTATCTCATTCAAACGCTGCTGCCAGCGCAAAAGTGCATCAAGCGTTCCTGCCAGTTTAAGACCAAAAGTAATCGGCAATGCGTGCTGCATCCAGGTGCGGCCAGCCATCACGCTATGCTGGTGTTGTTGGACTTGTGTGGCTAAAACATCGATCAACTGGCCGATATGTAACTCAGAGGCATCGAATGCAGCGCGTAGTTGCAGCACCAGTCCGGTATCAATCACATCCTGGCTGGTTGCGCCCCAGTGAACGTAACGTGCGGCCTGTTCATCTTGTTGTTTTACGTTGGCAGTGAGCTGTTTCACCAGAGGAATCGCCAGGTTTCCAGCACCTGCCGCCGCTTGCGCTAAGGCTTCACTATTGAGATTTGTGGCCTGACACTGCCCGGAAATGACATTAACCGCCGATTCCGGGATCACGCCACATTGCGCACAGGCCTGCGCCAGTGCTGCTTCAAAATCCAGCATCCCTTGTAACGTCTTCTCATCGCTGAAAATTTCAGTGAGCGATGAAGCACGCAACATTGGGGTAAACAGTGTCATGCCAGCTCCTTAAACGCGTTCAATAATCAGTGCAATCCCCTGACCGACACCAATACACATGGTACATAGCGCGTAACGCCCGCCGCTACGCTTGAGTTGATACGCGGCGGTCATCGCCAGACGCCCACCGGATGCACCAAGAGGGTGCCCAAGCGCAATGGCCCCACCATTCGGGTTTACATGTTCGGCGTCATCAGGCAGACCCAGGTCGCGCATCACCGCCAGCGCCTGTGCGGCAAAAGCTTCGTTTAATTCAATCACGTCCATTTGTGCCAACGTTAACCCGGTTTGCGCCAGCACTTTGCGCACTGCCGGAGCCGGGCCAAAACCCATAATCCGTGGCGCGACACCTGCGGTCGCCACACCAACGACTCGCGCCAGCGGCTGCAAACCATGAGTGTTGAGCGCCTGTTCGCTTGCGACCAGCAACGCACAAGCCCCATCATTAACACCTGATGCGTTTCCTGCGGTGACGGTGCCGTCGGCTCGTACCACACCTTTGAGTTTTGCCAGTGCCTCAATCGAGGTGGAACGAGGATGTTCATCCTGCTTAAACAGCAATGCTTCACCTTTGCGTTGCACGATAGAAACGGGAATTAACTCATCATCAAAAATACCCATTTCCTGAGCGCGAGCGGTGCGTAACTGGCTGCGTAAGGCAAAGGCGTCCTGATCCTCACGGTTAATATTAAAGTCAGTCGCGACGTTTTCTGCCGTTTCGGGCATCGCATCAACACCGTACTGCGCTTTCATCAGCGGGTTGATAAACCGCCAGCCGATGGTGGTGTCTTCCATTTTCATATTGCGACTAAATGCGCTTTCCGCTTTGCCCATTACAAACGGTGCGCGCGACATACTTTCCACGCCACCTGCAATCATCAGCTGCGTTTCACCGCTTTTAATCGCCCTTGCCGCAACACCCAGCGCATCAAGGCTTGAACCACATAAACGGTTGATGGTGCTTCCCGGTACCGTCTCTGGTAGCCCCGCCAGCAACAAAGCCATACGCGCCACGTTGCGGTTATCTTCCCCCGCCTGGTTTGCGCAGCCGTAAATCACATCATCAACCGCCGACCAGTCGAGATTTGGATGGCGCGCGATCAAGGCTTTCAGCGGTAATGCAGCTAAATCATCACTACGAACACTGGACAGTGTGCCACTAAAACGACCGAACGGAGTACGCACTCCATCACAGATAAATGCTTGATTCATCATAGTTCCTTACGCGCTTTCTGCCAGTTGTTCGAAGCCCAGGGTGACCGGGGTAATACGTTGTAATTCTTCAAAAGAGAGGCCGTTGAAGATTTCGCGTACCACGGGTCCCTGTGCAGTGATATCAATCACTGCGAGGTCGGTATAAATACGACTGACACAGCCGATTCCGGTGAGTGGATAAGAACAGCTATCCACCAGTTTGCATTCGCCGTCGCGGGTCAGATGATCCATCATCACAAAGACCTGGCGTGCGCCACTGGCTAAGTCCATCGCCCCGCCGACGGCAGGAATGGCATCCGGTGCGCCAGTGCTCCAGTTTGCCAGGTCACCTTGCGCGGAAACCTGGTAAGCGCCGAGTACGCAGATATCGAGATGGCCGCCGCGCATCATGGCGAACGAGTCGCCGTGGTGGAAATAGCAGCCACCGGTCAACAAAGTCACAAACTCTTTCCCGGCATTGATAAGCTCAGGATCTTCTTCCCCTTCAGCCGGTTTTGGCCCCATACCTAACAGACCATTTTCGCTGTGCAGGAAGATTTCTTTATCTGCCGGAAGGTAGTTTGCAATGCGCGTCGGCAGGCCGATGCCGAGGTTCACGTATGCGCCTTCGGGAATATCACGCGCCACGCGCTGCGCCATTTCATCACGAGTGAGTTTTTTCATTTCCAGCTCCTTAGGCGCTTTGCGCCAGCGAGTTTTCGACGGCGACCAGGCGTTTAACGAAAATACCGGGGGTGATGATGTTTTCCGGGTCAAGTTCGCCCAACGGCATAATTCGGCTGACTTCCGCGATGGTGACGGTGGCAGCTGTCGCCATGATTGGCCCAAAGTTACGCGCCGCTTTGCGGTAGACAAGATTGCCCCAGCGGTCGCCTTCATAGGCTTTGATTAAAGCGAAATCAGCTTTTAGCGGGTATTCGAGAACGTACTGGCGGCCATCGATTTCACGGGTTTCTTTACCTTCTGCGAGCGGCGTTCCAAAACCGGTTGGCGTAAACACCGCACCTAACCCCGAACCTGCCGCCTGAATACGCGCCGCCAGGTTGCCTTGTGGCACCAGCTCCAGTTCGACTTTGCCGCGTCGATACAGGTCATCAAAAATTTGTGAATCCACCTGACGTGGGAAGGAACACACCATTTTGTGCACGCGCCCGGCTTTCAATAATGCCGCCAGCCCCACTTCGCCATTGCCTGCGTTGTTGTTGATGATTGTCAGGTCGCGTGCCCCCTGTTCTATCAGGGCATCAATCAGATGGGTGGGCTGCCCGGCGGTGCCAAAACCACCAATCATAATGGTGGCTCCGTCGAAAATTCCGGCAACCGCTTCTTCAAGCGAAGCCACAGTTTTGTTGATCATCACGGTTCTCCCTGGGGTGCTTTATTCGCACAAGATTGCGTTTCTTGAACAAAATGTGACTCGCTTAACGAAGCTGGTCAAGGGCGATAATCGAAATGTAGTGCGATTATCGAACATCATGTATCTTTGTTTTCAGAGTGTGATCAACGGCGAAATTTGAGGAGAACGGAATGGAAATTCAACGTGATGAACCGGTAGCAGGTGAAGTCGATCCCTTTAAGGGCGACCCGAATTTTATGGCATCCCTGGCTCGTGGATTAGAAGTAATTCAGGCATTCACTCCACAGCGGCGACAAATGTCTATTTCGCAAATTAGCCAGAAGACCGGGATCCCTCGCGCTGCGGTGCGACGCTGTTTGTACACTCTGGGCAAGCTTGGTTTTGTCTACGCCGAAGACGGAAAATACTACCAATTACGCCCGCGAATTTTATCGCTGGGCCACGCTTATCTGGCCTCTACGCCACTGGCGAAATCCACGCAACCGGTGCTCAAACATCTGAGTGAAATGCTCAACGAGTCCTGTTCAATCGCAACGCTGGATGGCGACGATATTCTGTATATCGCCCGCGCTTCCAGCTCACGCATCATGACCATTGATTTGGATATCGGCAGCCGCCTCCCCGCGTGGTCAACGTCCATGGGGCGCGTGTTGCTGAGTTATTTGCCGGAAGAACAACTCAATGATTTCCTGGCGCGGATTACGATGATTCGTTATACGCCGCAGACGGTGGATTCGGTCAGTAAGCTTCGCGAGGAGTTGAAGCGTGTGCGCCAGCAGGGCTACGCGCTTAACGATCAGGAGCTGGAGATGGGGCTGCGTTCGATTGCTGTTCCACTGGTGAATCCTGAAGGAACGGTGGTTGCCGCACTCAACGTTGGCGTTCATGCCGGGCAGGTTTCCGCCCAGGAATTGCTTAACCGTGTACTGCCTAAGTTGCAGGAAGCAGCGCAGGAATTGTCGTTGTTGTTGAAGGCAGATTAACGGCTGCGTTTAGCGTGGCGCTCCCAGTTCTCGGCTTTCGCCTGCTCGGATTTTTTGAGCGCCACGTAACACGCCCCGCAGCCACCGTGATGCGGCATGGCGCTGCAAAACGCCTGCACTTCTTCAAATTCCACCAGCCAACGAGCGAGATAACTGCGCACGATATTGGCATGTGATTTGTCTTCACGCCCTTTGCCATGAACGATCAGCAAATTACGCAAACCGTCTTTTTTGGCTTCCTGAATATAGGCAAAAAGCATCTGACGGCACTTTTCAACCGGCTGGCGAATCAGGTTCAGGCTTGCTTCTTGTTTGTATTTGCCATGTCGCAGTTTATCCAGTACGCCGGTTTGTAGCCCTTCACGCTTAAATTCCAGCGGTGCGGCGAGCGGAATAATTTCCAGAAAACCGGTGGTGAGGAAGTTATCTAATTGAAGCGTGTCGGGCTTTTGCACCACTTTCTCTTTGACCGGTTTTAACCACTGGCTGCTGTTGCAATCTTTCAGCGGTTTCACGTCTTCCATCGCGTCGAGAAACAGCGATTTTTCGTCAAGGTTCATGGGCAAAATCCTCCAGGCTTTATTCAGGAGTCACTATAGCCGCCGATGTGCCGTGGCTCAACGGCATTCGCGGCGAAATTGATTGATAAGCGCGGTGGTTAACGGAGCCTGGGTCACATCACGCCGCTGAATCAAATAGTAAGTGGCGTTCGGTAGCGTTTCGACGATTTTGATTTGTTTGAGTCGGTGCGCCAACAACGGGTCATCGCCTAGTTCGGCGGGCAAAATACTGAGGAAATCACTTTGTGCCACCAGGCTGATGCAGGCCGAAAAGGTTTCGCAGAACACGCTGACATTGGGAATTTCTGAGCGCTTATGGAATAACTCTTCCAGTTGTTTGTAGTAACTGCCGCGTGGCGTTGGCAGCGTCCAGTTGTAGTGCAGGAGTTCTTTTATTGATGTGGCGTTAATTGCCGGATGATCCTCGCGACCAAAGATGGCGAACGGTTTTTCAAACAGCCGTTCAAAGGTAAATTCCTGGTCGTAGGGTCCCTGATAATAGGTGTTGATGGTGAAATCCAGTTCTCCCTGGCGCAGCGAGTTGATCATCGACACCAGTTGCCCTTCCATAATGCGCACTTTCACTTGCGGGTGTTTTTGATGAAACGCGGTGATAACCGGCGGCATTAATGTGCGGGAAACACTCGCCCCCAAACCGATATTGATTTGCCCCGCAAGTTGCCCCTGACGCTGCAAAATATCTTCCTGTGCGGCGCGTAACTCTTCGAGAATCAAGCGTGCGTGAGAGTAAAAACTTTCACCGCATTCGGTCAACGCCACGCCCTGGCTGCGCCGGATAAACAGACGTGCCGACATCCCTTCTTCTAATTCTTTTATCGATTTTGTGAGCGCGGGCTGCGAAATATTTAACGCCCGGCTGGCTCCGCGAATGCTGCCATTTTGCGTCACCGCCACGAACGCGCGGATTTGATGGAGCTTAACCTGGAAGGTCACATTACCTCCTGATAACCATTAGCTATCAGCCGAAAGATTTTAGCATCTACTGTAATTCAAACTCTTGTGCCAGGGTAATCCCATGACGGCGAAAACTACCAAATATCGCTGAGCGATAAGTAAAAACTATCACAGCGTGAAGTTGATCACAGAAGATGCTTATACAGGATGGGTTATGTCGCAATTAGAACTGGCAGTACATGAACTGGCTCCGCGCATGCAGCACTGGCGGCGTGATTTTCACCATTTTGCCGAGTCTGGCTGGCTGGAGTTTCGCACCGCCACGCTGGTTGCTGAGACGCTACATCAATTAGGTTATCAGCTGGCGTTAGGTCGTGATGTGATTGATGACGCAGCGCGCATGGGGCTGCCATCGGCTGAAGTACTGGCACGTGAAGAACAACGTGCGCTGGAACAAGGCGCATTACCGCAATGGCTCCACCATTTTTCCGGCGGATTTACCGGGGTTGTAGCCACTCTGGAAACCGGTCGTCCCGGCCCGACGCTGGCGTTTCGCGTGGATATGGACGCGCTGGATTTAGGTGAGCTGCTCCAGCCTGCGCACCGCCCGTTTGCCGAAGGTTTTGCGTCTTGCAATACCGGAATGATGCACGCCTGCGGCCATGACGGACACACGGCGATTGGCCTCGGGCTGGCCACCGTTTTGCAGCAGTTTTCCAGCCAGTTAAACGGCACTATCAAACTCATTTTCCAGCCTGCCGAAGAAGGTACTCGTGGCGCTCGCGCCATGGTGGCAGCTGGTGCGCTCGATAACATCGACTACTTTACGGCGATTCACATCGGCACTGGCATCCCTTCCGGCACCGTGGTGTGCGGTAGCGATAACTTTATGGCAACCACCAAGTTTGATGTGGAATTTACCGGTGTCGCGGCACACGCGGGCGGCAAGCCGGAAGAAGGCCGTAACGCCCTGCTCGCCGCCGCGCAAACCGCACTGGCTTTGCACAGCATCGCGCCGCACAGTGCGGGCGCATCACGCGTTAACGTCGGCGTTTTGCAGGCTGGCAGCGGGCGCAACGTGGTTCCCGCGCAGGCTTTATTGAAAGTGGAAACTCGTGGCGAAACCAGCGCAATCAATGACTATGTGTTTGACCGGGCACAGGAAATCATTCGCGGCGTGGCAACGATGTATGGCATCGAAGCTGACGTGAAGTTAATGGGTGCCGCGACCAGCAGCGTGCCATCGCCAGAATGGGTGGCATTTATCCACCAACAGGCGTTAGAGGTGAATGGCGTAAAAGAAGTGGTCGACACCGTAAAAGGCGCAGCAGGTTCCGAAGATGCGACGTTGATGATGGCGCGCGTGCAGGAACAAGGCGGCAAAGCCTCTTACATGGTGTTCGGCACCGAATTGAGCGCCGGTCATCACAATGAGAAGTTTGATTTTGATGAAAACGTGATGGAAGTTGCCGTGAATACCATGGCACGCCTCGCACTTAATTTCCCGTGGCCGCGAGGTGTGTGATGAGTTCGATTTATCAGTTTGTCGATGATGCGATTGAAGCAAAACGCGGCGAGTTTACCACGATCGCCGATGATATCTGGGATCACCCGGAAACCCGTTTTGAAGAGCACTGGTCTGCGGAACGCCTGGCCTGCGCGCTGGAAGCAGAGGGTTTCAGTGTTGAGCGCAATGCCGGGAATATCGAAACTGCGTTTGTGGCGAGTTTTGGTTCCGGTAAACCCGTTATCGCCCTGCTCGGCGAATACGATGCGCTGGCGGGATTAAGCCAGTGTTCAGGCGAAGCATCACCAAATCCGCTGGTTGAAGATGCTAACGGACACGGTTGCGGTCACAATTTACTGGGTACGGCGGCCTTTGCAGGCGCGGTAGCGGTGAAGAACTGGCTTGAACAATATGGCGCTGGCGGAACAGTACGATTTTACGGCTGCCCTGGCGAGGAAGGCGGTTCCGGCAAAACGTTTATGGTGCGCGAAGGGTTATTTGACGATGTTGACGCGGCCGTGACCTGGCACCCGGAAGCCTATGCCGGGATGTTCAGTACCAGTTCGCTGGCGAACATTCAGGTGGCGTATCGCTTCCACGGAATTGCGGCACATGCCGCAAACTCACCGCATCTCGGGCGTAGCGCATTAGATGCGGTGACGCTGATGACCACCGGCACTAACTTCCTCAACGAGCACATCATCGAAAAAGCGCGTGTGCATTACGCCATTACGAATACCGGAGGGATTTCGCCGAATGTGGTGCAGGCGCAGGCCGAAGTATTGTATTTGATTCGTGCCCCGGAAATGGCCCAGGCACAGCATATTTATGAGCGCATCAATAAAATCGCCGAAGGTGCGGCGCTGATGACCGAAACTTCGGTGAAAATTCGTTTTGATAAAGCCTGTTCCAATTATCTGCCCAATCGCAAGCTTGAAGGCGTGATGTACGAGGCTTTACAAGCACTTGGCTTGCCACAATGGAGCGAAGAAGAACTGGCATTCGCCAAACGAATTCGCGCTACGTTCACCGAAAATGACCTGCAAAACAGCTTAAACAACATTGCTAACACCTCCAATGAAGAGGGAAAAATGTTTGCGCGTCGCCATCGTGAAACGTTGTTGATTAACGAAATTGCGCCCTATGCCCCAAATGACAAAATTTTGCCGGGTTCCACGGACGTTGGCGATGTGAGTTGGAAGGTGCCAGTCGCACAATGCTTTAGCCCGTGCTTTACCGTCGGCACCCCGCTGCACACCTGGCAATTAGTGAGCCAGGGACGCACGTCGATTGCCCATAAAGGGATGTTACATGCGGGTAAAGTGATGGCGGCAACCGCTCTGCAATTGTTTGCAAATCCGAAGATATTGGAAGGCTGCCAAAGCGAGTTGCACGCACAACTCGCCGAACGCCCTTATCAGTGCCCGATCCCGGAAGGCGTGACACCGTCACCTTTAAAATAATTATATAAAACACAATATCGCAACTTCACCCGAGGTAAGCCCATGAGTATGTCCTCCATACCCACGCACTCCGGCTCTGGCAAGCTGTACAGCCTTGTAGAAAAAATTGGCAATAAAGTGCCCCATCCTTTTTTGCTGTTTGTTTATTTGATTGTTGTTTTGTCTGTGAGCACTGCGGTGCTTTCTGCTTTCAACGTCAGTGTTCGTAACCCCGCTGACGGCAGCATGGTGCAGGTCAAAAACTTGCTGAGCGCAGATGGTGTGCACTGGTTTTTGCCAAACGTGATTAAGAACTTCAGCGGGTTTGCGCCGTTAGGAGCGATTCTGGCTTTGGTTTTAGGGGCGGGCCTGGCGGAGCGCGTCGGGTTGTTACCGAGTTTGATGGTGAAAATGGCGTCCCATGTGAGTGCACGTTACGCCAGTTATATGGTGCTGTTTATCGCCTTCTTCAGCCATATTTCTTCAGATGCCGCGCTGGTGATTATGCCGCCGATGGGGGCGCTGATCTTCCTGGCGGTGGGTCGCCATCCGGTAGCCGGATTGCTGGCAGCCATTGCGGGCGTGGGCTGCGGGTTTACCGCGAATTTACTGATCGTGACAACCGATGTGCTGCTTTCGGGCATTAGCACCGAAGCCGCGCATACCATCGATCCCGCGATGCACGTTAGCGTGATTGATAATTGGTATTTTATGGCGACCTCGGTGTTGGTTCTGTCGATTGTCGGCGGCCTGATCACCGATAAAATCGTCGAGCCGCGCCTGGGGAAATGGCAAGGTGAAAACAAAGAAAAACTGCAACAACTTGATGATGTACAACGCTTTGGATTACGCGTCACCGGGATTGTGTCGCTGTTGTTTATTGCAGTTATCGCCCTGCTTTTAATTCCGGAAAACAGTTTGCTGCGTGATCCGGTGAAAGGCACGATTATCCCATCGCCATTTATTAGCGGAATTGTGCCGCTGATTATTCTGTTCTTCTTCGTCATCTCTCTGGCCTATGGCATTGCGACCGGGAAAATCCGTAAACAGGCTGATTTGCCGCAGCTCATGATTGAGCCGATGAAGGAGATGGCCGGTTTTATCGTGATGGTGTTCCCGTTGGCGCAATTTGTGGCGATGTTCAACTGGAGCAATATGGGCAAGTTTATGGCGGTCGGGCTGACCGATGTGCTGGAAGGCTCCGGGCTAAACGGTATTCCGGCTTTCCTGGGTCTGGCATTGCTTTCGTCGTTCCTGTGTATGTTTATCGCCAGCGGTTCGGCTATCTGGTCGATTCTGGCACCGATTTTCGTGCCGATGTTTATGATGCTGGGCTTCCACCCCGCGTTCGCGCAAATTCTGTTCCGCGTGGCAGACTCTTCGGTTATCCCGCTGGCACCGGTTTCGCCGTTTATTCCATTATTCTTAGGCTTCCTGCAACGTTATAAACCCGATGCCAAATTAGGGACTTATTACTCTTTAGTATTACCTTATCCCCTCATCTTTTTGGGTGTCTGGTTGCTGCTATTGGTGGCGTGGTATCTTGTTGGCTTGCCGATTGGGCCGGGAGTTTACCCGCATCTTTAATTAACCGGAGCGAACAATGCTGACATTGCTGGAAGACAAGATCGTTACACCATTAGGGCCGTTATGGGTCATTTGCGACGAGCAGTACCATTTGCGTGCGGTGGAATGGGAAGAACATAGCGACAGAATGGTGCAACTACTGGGTCTTCATTATGGCTCTGGCGGCTATCAACGTGTGGCTTGCACGAATCCAGATGGATTAAGCGGCAAGCTGCGCGATTATTTTGAGGGTGATTTAGCGGTGATTGAAACGCTCCCTACCGCGACGGCGGGAACGGCATTTCAGCGCGAAGTATGGCAAACGTTGCGCACAATCCCTTGCGGGCAAATCATGCATTACGGGCAGTTAGCAGACCAACTTGGCAGGCCGGGTGCAGCGCGTGCAGTGGGTGCTGCAAATGGTTCAAACCCGGTCAGCGTGGTGGTTCCATGTCATCGAGTGATTGGCCGTAATGGCACAATGACGGGTTATGCGGGAGGCGTAAGCAGGAAAGAGTGGTTACTGCGGCATGAAGGATATTTGTTGCTGTAGCACCCTAAGCGCAGAGGAATGTTCTTTATTCACACAATAATAATATGGATTAATATACAGTTCTATTAATTTCAATAGGATAGCTCTATAACCACAAGGTTATTAGCTGATATATTCTGAATGCGCTTTCATCATACTTACGTGCTCAAGAAAAAGATGTTAAAATTGACCAATATCAATAACGGCCCGAGCATATCTATGATCCCTGAAAAGCGAATTATTCGACGCATTCAGTCTGGCGGTTGTGCTATCCATTGCCAGGATTGCAGCATCAGCCAATTATGCATCCCCTTCACGCTCAATGAACATGAGCTTGATCAGCTTGATAATATCATCGAGCGTAAGAAGCCTATTCAGAAAGGACAAACCCTGTTTAAGGCTGGTGATGAGCTGAAGTCGCTGTACGCAATTCGTTCAGGGACCATCAAGAGCTACACCATTACTGAGCAAGGTGACGAGCAAATTACCGGCTTCCATTTAGCAGGCGATCTTGTGGGCTTTGACGCTATTGGCACGGGTATGCACCCAAGCTTTGCGCAAGCACTTGAAACCTCAATGGTTTGCGAAATCCCATTTGAAACCCTTGATGATTTGTCGGGTAAAATGCCAAATCTGCGCCAGCAGATGATGCGTTTGATGAGCGGCGAAATTAAGGGTGACCAGGATATGATCTTGCTGCTTTCCAAAAAGAATGCAGAAGAGCGTCTGGCCGCATTTATCTACAATCTTTCACGTCGCTTTGCCCAGCGCGGCTTCTCCCCTCGGGAATTCCGTCTGACCATGACTCGTGGCGATATCGGTAACTATCTTGGGCTGACGGTGGAAACCATTAGTCGCCTGTTAGGCCGTTTCCAGAAAAGTGGCATGCTGGCGGTGAAAGGTAAGTACATTACCATCGAAAATATCGATCTTCTTGCACAACTCGCTGGTCAATCGCGTAACGTCGCCTAGTATCTGCTTTCCTATGTGGGATCATAAAATTTTCCTGATTTATTGATCCCACAGAGACTTATCACCTGTTTCATTCATCGCATATGGGTTAATCTTAATTTACAGACTGTGGTTAATCAGTTGTAAGGAGACCTGTATGGCAAAGTATCAAAACATGCTAGTCGCTATAGATCCTAATCAGGACGATCAACCCGCCCTGCGGCGTGCTGTTTATTTGCATCAACGGATTGGTGGCAGGATCAAAGCATTTCTGCCTATCTATGATTTTTCCTACGAAATGACCACCCTTCTGTCACCAGATGAACGCACAGCTATGCGCAAAGGCGTGATTAGCCAGCGTGCGGCCTGGATAAAAGAACAAGCCCAGTACTACATCGATTCGGGTGTACCGATTGAGATTAAAGTGGTTTGGCATAATCGTCCCTTCGAGGCGATTATTCAGGAAGTGATCAGCGGTGGTCATGACCTGGTGCTCAAAATGACGCATCAGCACGATAAACTGGAAGCGGTAATTTTCACACCAACCGACTGGCATCTGCTGCGTAAGTGCCCAAGCCCGGTATGGATGGTTAATGAAAAACCGTGGCCTGAAGGCGGCCGAGCGGTCGTTGCGGTCAACCTTGCCAGTGAAGAGCAATACCACAACGCGCTCAATGAAAAGCTGGTTAAAGAGACTATTCGCCTGGCCGAGGATGTTAACCACACTGAAGTTCACCTCGTTGGTGCTTATCCAATTACTCCAATTAACATCGCCATCGAACTCCCTGATTTTGATCCAAGCGTTTATAACGATGCCATTCGCGGCCAGCATTTAGTTGCGATGAAAGCGTTACGCCAAAAATTTGGAATCGATGAGAAAATGACTCACGTCGAGAAAGGATTACCGGAAGAGGTTATTCCTGATCTCGCGGAACATTTGCAAGCGGGTATTGTGGTGCTCGGCACTGTAGGACGCACCGGTCTTTCTGCTGCATTCCTTGGCAATACTGCCGAACAAGTTATCGACCATTTGCGCTGCGATTTGCTGGTCATCAAACCTGATGATTACCAAACACCGGTAGAAATGGATGATGAAGAAGACGATTGATTTGTCGTTCAATCGGTAAAGAAAAGCCCGTTCATTAATATGAACGGGCTTTTTGTTGGGTGGCGTGCTGAATCTCATACCAGATACCCATGTGTGGCGGGAAAAGTTCATTCCCGCCACTGACCTCAAAACTTCACGATTGCGACTTGTGACAAGCTAAGAATGCCGCCATCTCAATGCCTCCTTTTCGATAGTGAAATTCACACAGTGAATCTTTCACCAGAAAAATAATCATGAGAATTGTCAAACAGATAACGATAACGGTGAACAACCTGTTCTTTGACGACATCTTCGCCTCCTGCGTTGCAAACACAAAGTGAAGAGGCTACTATCATGGTGTCTATGCATGAGAGGGCCTCGGGTTGGTTTAACTAACTCGGGGCTTTTTTCTGTCTGCTTTTCACCACTGGCATTGAAGCAAACAGCTTCAGCACCCGGTGATACTTTACTCCTCACACCTTATCTCATCTACATTATTTTTCTATAGATTCAGTCAGTTAAATGTAATATTTCATTCACTTGAGTGATAGACACGCGGAAAAAAACCGCCCCGAAAGGCGGTTATGGTATGCGGCTCGCACTATTATAAAAAAAACTAGAGCGCTTTAAGAATCGCTTCAACGCTGGCTTTGGCATCGCCAAACAGCATTTGAGTATTCTCTTTAAAGAACAGCGGGTTCTGCACACCTGCGTAACCTGTGTTCATTGAACGTTTAAAGACGATTACGTTTTGCGCCTTCCACACTTCCAGCACTGGCATACCAGCGATTGGGCTGCGCGGATCTTCAAGCGCGGCCGGGTTAACGGTGTCATTCGCGCCGATAACCAGAACTGTGTCGGTATCGGTGAAATCATCGTTGATTTCATCCATTTCCAGAACCACATCGTACGGAACACGGGCTTCAGCCAACAGAACGTTCATATGGCCTGGCAAACGCCCAGCAACCGGGTGGATACCGAAGCGAACTTTGATACCACGCGCACGCAGCTTCTCAGTAATCTCTGCCACCGGATATTGCGCCTGCGCAACAGCCATGCCGTACCCTGGAGTGATGATCACAGACGTTGAGTTTTTCAGCATGTCTGCTGTGTCTTCAGCTGTGATTTCACGATGCTCACCGACTTCGTCATCTTCACCAGTAGAAGAACCGTCAGTACCAAAACCACCGGCAATTACGCTGATGAAGGAACGGTTCATTGCCTTACACATGATGTAAGACAGAATCGCACCGGAAGAACCAACCAATGCACCGGTTACAATCAGCAAGTCATTGCTGAGCATAAAACCTGCTGCTGCTGCTGCCCAACCGGAGTAGGAGTTCAGCATTGAGACGACAACTGGCATATCTGCACCACCAATTGACGCAACCAGGTGCCAGCCAACAATCAGTGCGATGATAGTCATCACCAGCAATGCTAATACTTGCAAGCCAACGCTTTCAGTACGCACGAAGATGATGAGCATAGCGAAGGAAACAACCAGCGCCGCGAGGTTCAGTTTATGACGATGTGGCAACATTAACGGTTTAGAGGAAATCTTACCGCGCAGCTTACCAAACGCCACGATGGAGCCCGTGAAGGTCACCGCACCAATAAAGATACCGAGGAAGACTTCCGTTAAGTGGATGTTTTCCATAATCGGCTCAAGGCCAGGAGCATGATCCAGATAGCTGTTAAAGCCAACCAGAACCGCAGCCAGACCCACGAAGCTGTGCAAAATTGCTACCAACTCCGGCATCTCGGTCATTTCTACTTTCTTGGCAAGATGGATACCGATGGCACCACCAATCACCATGGCAACGATAATCCAGACCACGTTGCCAGTTTCTGGCCCGAAGATGGTCGCAACCAATGCGATACCCATACCGGCCATACCGAACAAGTTGCCTTGCTTAGATGTTTCGTGTTTTGACAGCCCCGCCAGGCTGAAAATAAACAGAATAGCGGCAACAATGTATGCTGCTGTAACTAATCCACCAGACATGTGTTACCCCTTAGTTCTTCCGGAACATTTTCAGCATGCGCTGAGTGACGGTGAAACCACCAAAAATATTGATACTGGCAATCAGTACGGCAACAAAGCTCAGGAAGCTAACCCAGCCGCCATGACCAATTTGCAGCAATGCACCCACCACAATAATCCCTGAAATGGCGTTAGTGACCGACATCAGGGGCGTATGTAGAGCGTGTGAAACATTCCATACAACGTAGTAACCAACAACACACGCCAGCGCAAACACGGTGAAGTGGCCGAGGAACTCTTTAGGCGCAACGTCAGCAAGCCAGCCGAACAGAATGATCGCCAACGCCATAAACGCATATTTGCGCCATGGTGAAGCCGGTTTTTTATCTTCGACAGGAACAGCGGCTTTCTTCGCCGCAGCTTGAGGCTGTGCAGAAACCTGAATTGGCGGTGCCGGCCAGGTGACTTCTCCATCACGAATAACCGTCACACCACGAATGACAACATCTTCAAAATCAATCACGGTATTGCCATCTTTCTCTTTGCAGAGCAGTTTCAGCAAGTTAACCAGGTTGGTACCGTAAAGTTGAGAGGATTGCGTTGGTAGGCGTCCTGGCAGATCGGTGTAACCAATAACTTTCACACCGTTTGGCGTTACAGTCACCTGGTCGGCAACGGTATATTCGCAGTTACCACCGTTTTGCGCTGCAAGATCGACAATCACGCTGCCCGCTTGCATGGAGTCAACCATTTCACGGGTGATAAGTTTTGGAGCCGGTTTGCCTGGGATCAACGCCGTAGTAACGATGATGTCGACTTCTTTCGCCTGGGCTGCAAACAACTCCATTTCGGCTTTAATGAAGGCTTCAGACATCACTTTGGCGTAGCCATCACCGCTGCCTGCTTCTTCTTTAAAGTCCAGTTCAAGGAACTCAGCACCCATACTTTGCACTTGTTCTTTAACTTCTGGACGAGTATCGAAGGCGCGCACAATAGCACCAAGGCTGTTAGCTGCACCAATCGCCGCAAGGCCCGCAACACCAGCACCGATGACCATCACTTTCGCCGGTGGTACTTTGCCCGCAGCGGTAATTTGCCCGGTAAAGAAGCGGCCAAATTCATGAGCGGCTTCAACAATTGCGCGATAACCCGCAATGTTAGCCATTGAACTTAGGGCATCGAGCGACTGCGCACGTGAAATACGTGGCACGGAATCCATCGCCATTACGGTGACATTTTTAGCGGCAAGCTTTTCGAGCAACTCAGGATTCTGAGCAGGCCAGATGAAGCTCACCAGCGTGGAACCTTCACGCAATAGCTCAATTTCGCTATCTTGCGGTGCATTCACTTTCAGAACGATGTCAGATTGCCAGACGTCAGCGGTATCCGAAATGGTCGCGCCAACTTGTACAAATGCTTCGTCATCAAAGCTCGCCAGTTTACCCGCGCCGCTTTCGACTGTGACGGTGAAGCCCAGTTTCAGCAATTGCTCCACTGTTTTTGGCGTGGCTGCCACGCGGGATTCGCCCGCCCACCGCTCTTTTGGTACCCCAATACGCATAGTATTCCCTTCCATCTGATTTTTGTTGATGGTTTGTCAGACATTGCCTTGGCAATCGTCAGTTCCGTTACCAGTTCAATTAAAAATACATCTGTAACAAACTATTTATAACCTACTGAAAATAACGCCTGTGATCTAGATCAGGATCTCAGTATTTGTATCATTATCGTAAAAATTTAGCTCCAGAGCCTTAAGACAGCTCTTTTCGACTAATTTTCATCTACAACACCTGATAATACGCTTCATCAGTGCGGCAATTCACGATTCTGCGCCGCTGCAAATTGCACATTTAACATTACATTAACCAATTAAGTTGTAAGCTTTACCACTTTTACTGGTCAAAGCACTCTTTTATGAAGCTATAAATTTTCGTTATGAAAAGTAGCTGAAATCAATAATTGCAGGGTGCGAGATACCGCAGGCAGTTACACGTTGCAACCTACAACCTTAAGCCTGCCAACTTACACAATTTTTTCCACTTTTCATGCCCCTTTCGTCATAGAACACCGAATTTTAAGCCCTTTATCTGAAGCCTCAGTCCGCGATAAAAGCAATGAAACAAACCAATCCTATGCGGAATTAACACACGCCATAAAGTTGCATGAATGATGAGAGAACATTACGATGAACTGATTAAAACACGCGCAATCTACAGACGTCTCAAGCAGCCGCCTTTGATCAACCCCACTTTCAAATAAATTAGCTAATAAAAGCATGACCCTACAGTACCAGTATCCAGAGCATCTTCGTCATACACTTAAAACTCTTCCATCAAGTCCTGGTGTATATATTTTCTACGGTTCGGATCAAAGCTTTCCTCTCTACATCGGGAAAAGCATCAACATTCGTAGTCGTGTTCAGTCGCATTTCAGAACACAATCTGAAGCGAAATTACTGCACATGACCACTCGTATTGAATTTCACCAAACCATTGGTGAAATTGGCGCCCTGTTACTTGAGTCCCAACTCATAAAGAATCACAGCCCACTCTTCAACAAAAGGTTACGAGTGACGAGAAAGCTTTGTTCTCTTCGTATTACTGACCAAACAACACAATTTGTATTCAGCAGCGAAACCGACTTCACAAATGTTAATGGCTTATTTGGGCTGTTTAAAACCAGGCATGCAGCTATAGACCAGTTAAGAGAGTTGGCAGACAAGGAACAACTTTGTTGTGGGGTATTAGGCCTTGAAAAGTTGACTGCTGGCAGGCCGTGTTTCCGTTTCTCGTTGAACAAATGTGCGGGTGCGTGTTGCGGGAAAGAGACTATTGAGCATCACCAGGAACGGCTTAGAAGTTCTCTTGAATCGATAAGAGTCCGGAGTTGGCCATACCCCGGACGCATTGCTATAAAAGAGAAATCAGGAGATCAAACTGAGTACCATATATTGAATAACTGGCTGTATTTGGGAACGGTAAACACTCTGGAGTCAGGTAAAGCAATGGTTACTCCCCCCTCACATTTTGACCGGGACAGTTACAAGATTCTTTGTCGATATGTTTTCCAGAGCGATGCCGTAAAAATCGTTGAGCTAGACTGACTGGCAAATTCTACTGCTCTTTGCTTCATATCTTTGTTGAGATAAACACCGTGCTAACCAAATACGGCATATATACCCTTACTGGGCGGTTTCAGCTGGTACAAATCCTGCTTTTATCGCCGGAGAGATGGGACACGAGAATGCGCAAATGGTATATACGGTCTACTCTGCGTGGATTTCAGGATTAGATGCTGATCAAGTCAGTCTTTTGAATAGCAAGATTGGTAATGCATAAACGGCTACCATGCCCCTATTATGCCCTTTTATCAATAAGTTAACTTGATAACGCAAGCTAAATCAATCAGTTGTAGATTAGCCACTATTTCAATGCAATAATCGGCGGCTAACAGGTAACCCTCAGAGAATGCGGTATTTGTATTCATTTTGCGCAAGGCGAAGGACTATTTTTATGAAGCTCAAGAACACCCTTCTGGCATCAGCACTGATTTCCTTAACGGCGCTGTCTGCTCAGGCGGCAACGGAACTGACACCGGATCAAGCTGCAGCTCTTAAACCATTTGATCGCATTACTATCACTGGTCGTTTCAATTCGATTGGTGACGCTGTCGATGCTGTTTCCCGTCGTGCGGATAAGATCGGCGCCGCATCTTTCTATGTTCAGGGTACAAGTGATGCCAGCAGTAGCGGTAACTGGCGCGTAGTCGCTGATGTGTATCATGCTGATGCCCCTAAAGCCGAAAAGACGTCCAACCGCGTTATTAATGGTGTGACGGAGTTACCGAAAAACCAGGCATATGCTCTTGAACCATTCGATACAGTGACAATTCAGGGCTTTTATCGCAGCCAACCTGAAGTTAATGATGCAATCACTCGTGTAGCTAAAGAAAAAGGTGCGGACTCCTTCTTTATTGTGCGCCAGATTGATGCTAACTCCGGTGGTAACCAACGTATTACCGCTTTCATCTATAAAAAAGATGCCAAGAAACGTGTTCTGCAAAGCGCTGACGTGATTCCTGCTGATTCAGAAGCAGGTAAAGCGGCGCTGGCTGCCGGTGGTGCTGCAGCCGCCAAAGTTGAGATCCCAGGGGTTGCAAGCTCCAGCACACCAAGCTCTGATGTTGGTCGCTTCTTTGAAACACAAACCACTCAAGGCGGGCGTTACACTGTAACGCTACCAGACGGCACTAAAATTCAGGAACTGAACAAAGTGACTGCCGCTCAAATGGTTCCATTTGATAGCGTGAAATTCACTGGCCACTATAGCAGCGGTACTGAAATTTCTTACCAGGTTGCAAAACGTGCGGCCAAGAAAGGTGCGAAGTACTACCACATCACTCGTCAATGGGATGAACGTGGCGGTAACATGACAATTAGCGCTGATTTGTATAAATAAGCGCAGCTTTTGTAGCAAAAAGGGTGGCTCAGCCGCCCTTTTTTTATTTCCCGAGCATTTTATGGCTCATGTCATTGCAAGCAGCGTCTACACTCCGTAAAATTCCGCGCCTTAGTGTTACCCACCATTTTTATGCATAAAAACATGATAATTATTCTGGGTCTTATTTGAATATCACGGGACTGCTATGGAAAAGAAACTTGGCCTCGCCGCATTAACTGCATTGGTATTGAGTTCGATGCTCGGTGCTGGTGTATTTAGCCTGCCGCAAAACATGGCGAGTGTAGCCAGTCCCTCAGCATTACTGATTGGCTGGGCCATTACCGGTGCAGGTATTTTGTTGCTGGCGCTGGCAATGTTGGTGCTAACCCGCCTGCGGCCCGATCTGGACGGCGGAATTTTTACTTACGCTCGCGAAGGTTTTGGCGAACTGATCGGATTCTTCTCCGCATGGGGCTACTGGCTTTGTGCAGTGATCGCCAATGTCTCCTATCTGGTTATTGTTTTCTCCGCACTGAGTTTCTTCACCGATACGCCGGAACTGCGCTTGTTTGGTGATGGGAATACCTGGCAGTCGATTATTGGGGCATCGGTGCTACTGTGGATGGTTCACTTCCTGGTACTTCGCGGCGTGCAAACGGCGGCCAGTATCAATCTGGTTGCCACACTTGCGAAGTTATTGCCGTTAGGTCTGTTTATCGTTCTCGCCGCTTTGGCCTTTAAACTTCGTACCTTCACCCTCGATTTTAGCGGGATTGCGCTAGGTGTTCCCGTTTGGGAACAGGTCAAGAACACCATGCTGATTACCCTTTGGGTATTTATTGGTGTTGAGGGTGCAGTGGTGGTTTCTGCTCGTGCGCGTAATAAAAATGATGTCGGGCGAGCAACACTTCTTGCTGTGACTGCGGCATTAGGCGTGTATCTGCTCGTCACATTGCTTTCGTTGGGGGTAATTGCCCGTCCGGAACTCGCCGGTATGCGCAATCCTTCGATGGCCGGATTAATGGTCGAAATGATGGGCCCTTGGGGTGAAGTTATTATCGCTGCTGGACTTATTGTTTCAGTGTGTGGTGCCTATCTGAGCTGGACTATCATGGCCGCAGAAGTGCCATATCTTGCAGCCACACATAAAGCCTTCCCGAAGATTTTTGCTCGTCAGAACAAGAATAATGCACCGTCTGCTTCGCTGTGGCTTACCAATATTAGTGTCCAGATTTGCCTGGTTTTGATTTGGTTGACGGGCTCAGATTACAACACGCTGCTAACGATCGCTTCAGAGATGATTCTGGTTCCCTACTTCCTGGTCGGTGCCTTTTTGCTAAAAGTGTCGACCCGCCCTCTGCATAAAGCAATTGGCTTTGGGGCATGCATTTATGGCTTATGGCTGTTGTATGCATCAGGCCCCATGCATTTACTGCTTTCGGTGGTATTGTATGCGCCGGGATTATTAGTCTTTATGTATACGCGCAGCACGCATACGCATGACATCAAACTTAATTTCAAGGAAAGATCTGTCATTTTCCTGATGCTGGTGGCTGCGTTTCCTGCAACATGGGTACTGGTGAAGTAAATCACCAGAAAACAACAGTAAGGAGTCGTCGATGGAGATAACATCATCCGCCCGTCCCATTTTGATTACTGGTGCCGGTAAACGAATTGGCCTGGCACTGGCGCGACACTTCCTGGCTCAAAAGCAACCCGTCATTATCAGCTACCGTACGCGTTATCCGGCGGTAGATGAGCTAGAACAGGCAGGGGCAACTTGCCTGTTCGCAGATTTCTCAACTAACCAGGGTATTGAGCAATTTGCCCTGAACGTCACACAGTGTTGCGACGGCCTGCGTGCCATTCTGCACAATGCCAGTGCCTGGCTTCCCGAGCCCTCTCACTCGTCACCCGCTCAGACCCTGGCTGAAATGCTACAAATTCACGTTAACACCCCCTATCTTCTCAATCATCTTCTCGAGCCGCTGTTGCGTGGAGGTGGGCATTCCAGTGCCGATATCATTCATTTCACCGATTACGTTGTAGAACGTGGAAGCGATAAGCACATTGCCTATGCAGCCAGCAAAGCTGCGCTTGATAATATGACTCGCTCGTTTGCCCGCAAACTGGCACCTGAAGTCAAAGTGAATGCCATTGCGCCAGCAATGATCATGTTCAATGAGCATGACGACAGCGAGTACCGAAAAGCAGCATTGAATAAATCGTTGATGAAAATAGTGCCTGGTGAACAAGAAATAGTTGGGTTAGTAAATTATCTGTTGAACAGCAGCTACGTGACAGGCCGCACCCATTGCGTAGATGGCGGCCGCCCACTTAGATAATTTTGTTTACCCTCGATTTATGGCATTAAAACCTATTGCAGTGTATGTTTTCTTTTTGATCCAATGTATCGGGCTATGAGCAAAATCGTATACGTAGAAGACGATCCTGAAGTAGGAGCGTTAATCGCCGCTTATCTCGGCAAACATGACATTGACGTTATTGTTGAAAGCCGTGGTGATTGCGCTGAAGCAACAATTCAGCAGCAGCGCCCTGACCTTGTGTTGCTTGATGTCATGCTCCCCGGCAAAGATGGTATGACATTGTGCCGTGACTTGCGTCCTCAGTGGGATGGCCCGATTGTGCTGCTTACCTCTCTGGACAGCGATATGAACCACATATTGTCACTGGAGATGGGCGCTAACGACTATATCCTCAAAACCACGCCTCCAGCCGTTCTTCTTGCGCGCTTACGCTTGCATTTACGCCAACGCGTTTCTGCGCAACATACTGTCGAAAGTAGCCCTACAGCGCTCAAACCTCACAAAGCTATGCGCTTTGGTGCGTTGTGTATTGACCCGGTCAATCGTCAAGTCACCCTTGGTTCAGAGAACATCACACTTTCCACTGCTGATTTCGATCTACTTTGGGAACTGGCGACTCACGCGGGGCAAATTATGGATCGCGATGCATTGCTTAAAAATTTGCGTGGGGTGACCTACGACGGTCTGGATCGTAGCGTTGACGTCGCTATTTCACGCCTGAGAAAGAAACTCTACGACAGCGCTACTGAGCCATTTCGTATCAAAACGGTGCGTAATAAAGGCTATTTATTCGCCCCACATGCCTGGGAAAGCGAAGTTTAGGTGCTCAATATTTCATTTGCTTAATACTATAAGTAACCGTTCATTTAATGAGCGGTTACTTTGATTCAACGACTTCCTTTCGAAATCCCTCCTCATATATTTCACAGCCTCACCCGACTAGTTTTAATTGTGTAAACTTATGTATAGAAATACACCTAACTTATATGATAGATTTCTGTCTGTGATTTGCTTCAAAAATTCAGATTAATATTTCACAAAAAAAACTATTTTATTATTACTTTGTGTTCTTTTTGTTACTTATCTGAATTAACAAAAAAACCTTTAAATTTCATTCACGGGCAAAAATCCGTGAATGTAGAAAAATAGCTAATTTCACCTTGTCGTAACACCGGATAACTCGCTCTGACAATCCAGTTATCTGTTTAAAAACACCATTATGAGCGTAATTGCTTCAGGTAATTTTGTGATAAAAGTGTGGCTACAAAATAATATTTTGCATCGTTTGAATAACAGTCAAATCAAGTTATTAAACAATCGTTATGCCCATGCCATTATTGCCAGCACCATGGCTATTGTTCCCTTATCGATTGTTCGTGGTTTAGTTATCACTGCGTCGGTACTTTGTGATACTGCAGGATTTAACCAGGCAGCGCTGTGGTTTATGCAGCTACAGATTGGTTTCTTAGCGCTAGCACCACTGGTGATGAATATCTATGTTGCGGTTCACTGGGCCGTCAGAAACCGCCTGTCGCAAATATACTGTATCGCGTTAAGCATCAGTACGTTGATGATCTTCCGACGAATCATGGATGATAACGCACAATTTTTCCTGGATATCAGCATTCCTATGGCTTTGGCCTCCGGAATAATTGGTAATGTATTACAGGAAATCGTCAGTAAGAATCTGTTAAAAATTCGCCAATGGAAGGATAACAATAACGTCACAATTGTTTCGTTTTTTGTTACGTTAATGGTAATTGCCCTATTCAGCAGCATTATAAAATTAGCTGCTGAAGCTGGCTTAGACCATACAATGAATTTATTCAGCCAACTGTCACTTTATTTTTACCCAACTAATTTTCTAAATGGCATTTCATACGTCCTGTTGCGCAGTGTTCCATGGTTCTTTGGTCTACATGGCTATTATCTATTTATGGACATTGATGTTGCTTTTACTGCAGCTGCAAAATTAAATATTAATGATTGGTATTCAGGACGTGGCGCACTCAATATTCTCAGCCCTGTCTTCTATGACATGTGGTGTAATTCTGGTGGTACAGGAAATACACTGAGTTTAGTCATCTGCATTTTAATGCAGAAAAACAGTCCGCACCGCCGCCTGTTGACCATCGCCGGGCCAATGGCATTGTTTAACATCAACGAACCGCTGATTTTTGGTTTTCCGATTGTTCTCAACCCGGTAATGATTATTCCGTTCGTCCTGACCCCGTTAGTCTCTTACATCGTGGCGTACGGGGCGACTTACTATAGTTTCATCCCGCGGATTACCGCAATCGTTAGTTGGTCAACGCCAGGGCCTATCAAGGTGTGGTTAGCCAGCGGGGAATCCAGTGCTGCCGTCATGCTATATATTGCTCTTGTCGCTCTAGGCGTGGCTATTTATTACCCATTTGTCAAAAGTACATTAAAACAAAAAAGCGCTGTAAATAATGACATGGACTTACTGACCGGTGAGGTAAAAACCAGCCAACCGACAAACTTTGAGATGGTGCCTAACTACAATCATGTTGTAGAAGAAAACAGTAACCTTGAAGCACAAAGACAGATAGAAAAACTGCAAACCAGCGGTCAATTCATCCTGTATTTCCAGCCGCAGATACGTTTATCTGACAATAAAATCTTTGCCGTTGAGGTTTTAATCCGCCATCAGGATGACCACGGAAAGATAACGCCACCAACATTCCTGAAATATTATGAGCGTGCTGGTTTGATGCCGGAGATAGATTTCTGGGTGATGGAAAACGCAATGGATTATGTGCGAGAAAATATGCCTGAAACAGAGGGCATGACTCTATCGGTCAATATTTCCCCACAAACGTTGGTCGACTATCGACTTCTGCACATTGTGAATAAAGTGCTGACTAAACCATTACCTGCTGGCTGGAATCTTGAGTTTGAGATAACAGAATCACAAAAGGTTCACGAACCTGTGCGTGCCGCAGAAGTGCTGGAAAAACTGCGCAGTCTCGGTATCAAAATCGCCCTTGATGATTTTGGTTCTGGCTATTCAACACTGCACTATTTGACCCGCTATCCGTTGGATAAGATTAAGCTAGATAGATCGATGGTTCTCGGTTTGGCCAAGCCTGATGGGTTTAGCTTCCTGCAACAGGTAGTTAAATTATGCACGGTTGTTCAATGTGAAATACTCATCGAAGGTGTTGAAACCGAGCAAGAATTAGAACTTGTGAAAATGGCCGGCATTGAATTGTGCCAGGGTTTCTTGTTCCACCGCCCTTTGCCGGGAGAAACCGTGTGTCAACTTTTGGCGGAACAACACAAGATGGAAATGCAGCCAGGCCATACTCTGCCTGAGGTTGAAGTTATAGCTTAAGCCACCATTGTCATTAAACACCGCGTTTATACACACCAGATATTGTCAGCAGGGGCAAACCCTGCTTTCATACCCTGCCAACTGGGGTAAGAAAATTCTAAAATGACATCGCTCATATCCCCGTAGCGCTCCTGTAAAGCAAGAGCCAGTCTTCAGATACGTAATAACCCGGTGATTTTCATTGAAAAAGTTATTTATACAATTCTATCTTTTACTGTTCGTCTGCTTTTTGGTGATGACCATGCTGGTTGGCCTGGTATACAAATTCACCGCCGAACGTGCAGGTCGCCAGTCGCTAGATGATTTGATGAAAAGCTCACTGTATTTAATGCGTAGCGAGTTGCGAGAAATTCCTCCTCGCGACTGGAACCGCACCATTAAAGATCTCGACCTCAATTTATCCTTTAAGCTGCACATTGAGCCAATGGATAAATTCAAGCTTGATGAGATGACCATGCATCATCTGCGCGCAGGCGAAATTGTCGCTCTCGACGATGAATATACATTTATCCAGCGCATCCCTCGCAGCCACTATGTACTGGCCGTTGGGCCAATACCGTATCTCTTTTTCTTACACCAAATGCGCTTATTGGACGTCGCACTGATGGCCTTTATTGCTATCTCCCTCGCCTTCCCCGTATTTATCTGGATGCGACCGCATTGGAAGGACATGCTCAAACTGGAGACGGCAGCGCAAAGATTAGGGCAAGGGCATCTTGATGAGCGAATTCATTTCGACAGCGCCTCAAGTTTTGAGCGCCTGGGCGTCGCGTTTAACCAGATGGCCGATAGCATTAATGCGCAAATCGCCAGTAAGAAACTCCTGATTGACGGGATTGCTCATGAACTACGTACACCATTAGTCCGCTTACGTTATCGCCTGGAGATGAGTGATAATCTTACCGAAGCGGAATCACTGGCGCTAAACCGCGACATTGGACAACTGGAAGCGTTAATTGAAGAATTGCTAACCTACGCACGTCTGGATCGCCCGCAAACGGAGTTACAACTGGCAAGTGTCAACGTTCCTCGCTGGCTTGATGAGCACATTGCCGACGTCAGAATTATTCATCCCCATCTCGATATCTTGCTGGATACCCCACCTAGCGGCAATTTTGGCCTGATTGACCTACGCCTGATGGAACGAGTGACCGATAACCTGGTCAACAACGCACTACGTTACAGCAATGAGAAATTACGCATTAGCCTGTGGCTTGACGGACAAACCGCGATTTTGCAGGTGGAAGACGATGGCCCAGGTATACCCGCAGAAGAACGCGAACGAGTATTTGAACCATTTGTTCGCCTCGACCCAAGCCGTGACCGCGCTACCGGTGGCTGTGGCCTTGGGCTGGCAATTGTGCATTCTGTCGCAACCGCTATGGAAGGTTCTGTAGTCGTTGATAGCGGTGCCTTGGGCGGTGCGCGTTTTCGCTTTAGCTGGCCAATTAAGACTGAATCCGCAATGTCACTGGCCTCTATCAAGCCAAGCCGCTAAAAATCACATTGTCTCCTGCCTGACTTTCACAACACTGATGGTCAGGTTCATCTCCTTGTGTTATAAACAATAAATAGTATGTTGTAACTAATGTGGTGGCGAAATGACAAAATATGATTTGATTGAGCGCCTTAACAGTACATTTCGCGAGCTCGAGCGAGATCTCCGTCTGTTTAGTGAACAACTCGACAGCTACAGGTTGTTAGTTGGTCGCGTCTTTCAACTGCCTACGGTTGATAAAGGGAATGAACACGATGCGGTAAGCAAAATCGAGGTGACACAACGACTTGGTAGAGAAGCACATCAGGCCACCCTCGCCCATTTCACTCATTTGTTTATCCAGCAGCAGTCCGAGAAAACCAGCAGTAAAGCCGCTGTGCGCCTGCCTGGTGCGGTTTGCTATCAGGTTGACGAAATCTCCCGCCTTCAGACTCAAACCCTGGTAGTACGCATTAATCAGCTTAAACAGGAGCTTGAAAACATTATCAGCGTGGAGTCGGGACTGCCCAGCGTGCAGCGCTTTGAGTGGGTTCACCGCCAGCTTCCTGGGCTTATCACCCTTAATGCTTACCGCTCTATTACACTGCTGGAAAACCCCACTACGTTGAATTTTGGTTGGGCAAATAAACAAATCATCAAAAATTACTCACGCCGGGAAGTTATCGAAATACTCGAAAAGAGCCTCAAAGCGAATCGCGCTGTACCGCCCTACACCCGTGAGCAATGGGCGGAGCAAATTACCCGTGAGTTAAATTCCATTACCAGCCTTTCAGATAACGTACGCTTGAAGATTAAACGACCGGTAAAAGTACAGCCCGTTGCCCGCGCCTGGTACCAGGAGCGTAAAAAACAGGTACAACATGCCTGCCCGTCACCTTTGGTGGTGCTGTGTAACCGTGATAATGGCGAAATGCCACCGGATATGGGGGAGTTACTGAATTATGATGCGGAGAATATTCGTCATCGCTATAAGCCGGATGCGCAACCACTACGGCTGGTAATCCCGCGCCTGCATTTATACTGCGAGGAATAAATGCAGGCGCGTCGGCCTTACTGTTTCATGCTGCCAACCATCTCTTCTGGTCGCACCCAGGCATCAAACTCGTCTTCACTTAGATAGCCAAGTTTCAGCGCTGAAGCTTTCAAAGTTAGCCCTTCTTTATGGGCTTTCTTGGCAATTTCTGCTGCTTTGTCATAACCAATATGCGTATTGAGTGCAGTCACCAGCATCAGTGATTCGTTCAGTAATTGCGTAATGCGGTCACGATTCGGCTCAATACCCACCGCGCAATGTTCGTTAAAACTTTCCATACCATCAGCCAGTAAACGCACCGATTGCAAGAAGTTATGAATCACCATCGGGCGATAAACATTGAGCTCAAAGTTGCCTGACGCCCCACCCATATTTACCGCCACATCGTTACCCATCACCTGGCAGCAGAGCATCGTCACCGCTTCACACTGGGTAGGATTCACCTTACCAGGCATAATTGAGCTGCCCGGTTCATTCTCAGGAATAGCGATTTCACCAATTCCGCAGCGCGGGCCGGAAGATAACCAGCGCACATCGTTGGCAATTTTCATAAGCGACGCCGCCAGCCCTTTTAGCGCACCATGCGAATGAACCAGCGCATCACAGGTCGCCAGTGCTTCGAATTTATTCGGCGCGGTGATAAACGGTTGCCCGGTAATTTCTGCCAGTTCTTTGGCGACGCGTGCTGCATATTCTGGGTGGGTATTCAGCCCTGTTCCAACAGCCGTACCGCCTAATGCTAGTTCGGCAACGTGCGGTAGACTGTTTTCAACATGCCAGAGATTATGCTCAAGCATCGCTACCCAACCGGAAATCTCCTGGCCCAGGGTAAGCGGGGTTGCATCTTGTAAATGAGTACGGCCAATTTTAACGATGTCACGGAAGGCTTCCGCTTTACCCTGCAATGTCTCTCTCAATAGGTTTAGCTGCGGGATAAGTTGTTCGCGCACTGCAATGACAGCAGCAACATGCATCGCCGTTGGGAAAACGTCATTCGAACTTTGGCTCTTATTCACATCGTCGTTCGGGTGAACTTTTCGCTCCATGCCACGCACGCCGCCGAGAATTTCGCTCGCCCGGTTTGCCAACACTTCGTTCATATTCATATTGCTCTGTGTACCCGAGCCGGTTTGCCAGATAGCCAGTGGGAATTCATCCGGGTGTTTGCCCGCCAGAACTTCGTCGGCAGCCTTAATAATGGCGTTGCCACGATCCTCCACCAGCAATCCAAGATCCATATTTACCTTCGCGGCAGCTCGCTTGGTTAATGCCAACGCGTGGATCAGCGCCGTGGGCATTTTTTCGGTGGAAATACGGAAGTGCTCAAGTGAGCGCTGAGTTTGCGCGCCCCACAGTTTATCTGCCGGGACGTCGATTGGGCCCATTGAGTCTTTTTCACTGCGACTTGATGCCATTTCATTCTCCTTAGACATAGAGCATCCCCCAAAATAATTCGAGGTGCGTCAAGGCGACAAAGGAGCTTATCCCGATGAGCTTACATAAGTAAGTGATTCGGGTAAGCGAGAGCAGCCAACACAGACGCACCACGAAGAATGAAGGGGGATAAAAAAACCGCCCTGATGGGCGGCTTGAGTGTCTTACTTCACGCACCGTGTGCATTGCGAGGCGTGTATTTTCTGGAAGAAGTCATTGCCCTTATCATCCACCAGAATAAAGGCCGGGAAGTCTTCAACTTCAATCTTCCAGATGGCTTCCATACCTAATTCCGCATATTCCACGCAATCAAGGCTCTTGATGCTCTGCTGCGCCAGAACTGCCGCCGGGCCGCCGATACTACCAAGATAGAAACCGCCATGTTTATGGCAGGCATCCGTCACTTGCTGGCTACGGTTGCCTTTTGCCAACATCACCATGCTGCCGCCGTTGGCTTGCAATAAGTCGACATAGGAATCCATACGCCCGGCGGTTGTTGGCCCAAGTGAACCTGATGCATAACCGTCTGGCGTTTTTGCAGGCCCCGCGTAATACACCGGGTGATCCTTAATGTATTGCGGCAAACCTTCGCCGTTGTCGATACGTTCTTTGAGTTTAGCGTGGGCGATGTCACGTGCCACAATTATCGTGCCGCTTAAAGAAAGGCGAGTTGAAACAGGATACTGCGCCAGTTGTTTTAGGATCTCACTCATCGGACGGTTCAGGTCGACTTTAACTGCCTCCCCTTCACCCGCCTGACGCAATTCCTGCGGGATAAATTTTCCTGGGTTGTGTTCGAGTTTTTCGATCCAGATACCATCGCGGTTGATCTTCGCTTTAATGTTGCGATCGGCTGAGCACGAAACACCCATACCAATCGGGCATGACGCACCGTGACGCGGCAAGCGCACAACACGGATATCGTGGGCGAAGTATTTACCACCAAACTGCGCGCCAAGGCCAAGGTTCTGAGCTTCTTTTAATAACTCGTTTTCAAGTTCTACGTCGCGGAATGCCTGGCCGTGTTCGTTACCTTCGGTTGGCAGACCATCATAGTATTTGGTTGAGGCGAGTTTTACGGTTTTAAGCGTCGCTTCAGCCGATGTACCGCCAATCACAAACGCCACATGATACGGCGGGCACGCTGCAGTCCCGAGGCTACGCATTTTATCGACCAGGTAATCTTTAAGGCGGCCAGGACTCAACAGCGCCTTAGTTTCCTGATAGAGATAGGTTTTGTTTGCTGAACCGCCGCCTTTGGCGATACAGAGGAATTTGTATTCAGCGCCATCAACACTGTAAAGATCGATTTGCGCAGGCAGGTTTGTGCCGGTATTCACCTCTTTGTACATATCCAGCGCCGCGTTTTGCGAGTAGCGAAGGTTATCTTCAATAAAGGTGTTATAGACGCCGCGGGAGAGCGCTTCTTCATCACCACCGCCGGTCCAGACGCGTTGGCCTTTTTTACCCATGATAATTGCCGTACCGGTATCCTGGCAGGTTGGCAAAATACCTTTTGCAGCGATTTCGGAATTACGCAGGAATTGCAGCGCGACATACTTATCATTTTCGCTGGCTTCAGGGTCATTCAGGATATCGGCTACTTGTTGCTGGTGGGCCGGGCGCAACATAAACGAGGCATCGTGGAAGGCGTGTTTGGCGAGTAACGTGAGGGCTTTAGGATCAACTTTCAGGACTTCCTGCCCTTCGAACTCTGACACGGAAACATAATCACTGCTGAGCAGGTAGTATTCTGTTTCATCTTTTTTTAACGGGAACGGTTCTTGATAATGAAAGTCTTTATTCGGCATTGTTCTCTCACTTACTACGTTAATTATTATCTTTTATACCCTTTAGATTTCAAGCCTGAGCCAACCCCGCTGTGGCTTGAAAGATAACGGGTCTAACATGCTACACAATTTTTTAACAAAAACTGAGACTAAACCGACTTTTTAATCCCCTGGTTACTTCACTGCGGATAATTGGTTTAATAGCAGTAACTTTGTTTAGATTACTATAGGGCTTGATAATGCAAAAACTCATTAACTCAGTGCAAAACTATGCCTGGGGAAGTAAAACTGCGTTAACGGAACTTTACGGCGTGGAGAACCCAGAAAACCTGCCTATGGCAGAACTTTGGATGGGGGCTCACCCGAAAAGTAGCTCAAAAATTCTTGATAATGGCCAGGCTCGTTCACTGCGTGACGTGATTGATGCTGACAAACCCGCACTGTTAGGCAAGGCCGTTGCAGAGCGTTTTGGTGAGCTACCGTTTCTCTTCAAAGTGCTGTGTGCCGATCAACCCCTTTCTATTCAGGTTCATCCTAACAAAAAAGCTTCTGAATTGGGCTTTGCCAAAGAGAATGCAGCAGGCATTCCATTAGATGCCGCAGAACGTAATTACAAAGATCCAAACCACAAACCAGAACTGGTGTTCGCGCTTACCCCATTCCTGGCAATGAATGCGTTCCGTGAGTTTAGCGATATAGTCTCTTTGCTGCAGCCCGTTTCTGGCGCACACCCTGCCATAGCTCATTTCTTACAAGAGCCAAATGCGGAACGTTTGTCACAGCTTTTTGCCAACCTGTTGAAAATGGAAGGCGAAGAAAAATCTCTCGCCCTCGGCGTGTTGAAGGCTGCTTTGAATAATCAACAAGGCGAGCCGTGGGAAACCATTCGCGTGATTTCTGAGTTTTACCCGGACGACAGTGGCTTATTCTCACCACTGCTGTTGAACGTGGTGAAATTACAACCGGGCGAAGCGATGTTCCTGTTTGCGGAAACCCCGCACGCTTATCTGAAAGGTGTGGCTCTTGAGGTGATGGCAAACTCGGATAACGTCCTGCGCGCAGGGCTCACGCCAAAATACATCGACATTCCTGAGCTGGTCGCAAACGTTAAGTTTGAGCCAAAACCTGCCGCTGAATTGCTGACTCAGCCGGAGAAAAATGGCAGCGAGCTGGACTTCCCTATTCCAGTTGATGACTTCGCCTTCTCCTTGCACGATCTCAGCTCTCAGCAAGTGCAGCTTGCCCAGCCAAGTGCGGCCATTGTGTTCTGCACTGAAGGTGAAGCAATTTTAAGCAAAGACCAGCAACAATTGACGCTCAAACCTGGTGAGTCTGCGTTTATTTCTGCGCAAGAATCACCGGTATCTCTCAGCGGTGTAGGTCGTGTGGCTCGTGTGTTCTCTAAAATCTGAGTTTAAAGCAACTTACTGATCTTTTTGGGTAGGATTGCTAAGCTGTGTAGAATCAGTTTCTTCAATGCCCGCGGGCATTTCAATCATCTGCCGGAGGACTACCGGCAGATGCACTTAATATGGACTACGACAGAATGAAAAAATCACTGGTTGCAGTAGGTGTTATTGTGGCTTTGGGTGTGGTGTGGACTGGCACAGCCTGGTACACCGGTAAACAGCTCGAAGGCCGTATGGCGGAGATGATCAGCAACGCTAATACCGCATTGAATAAAGCCTCACCCGAAGCTGGCTTGACGCTGGGCTACCAGGATTACCATCGTGGTCTGTTCAGCAGCACCATGCAGTTAGTCATCAAGCCAACCGCAGGAATGACAAGCGCGATCCTCAAGCCCGACCAAACTATCGTATTTAACGAAACCATTGATCATGGCCCGTTCCCGTTTGCACAACTGAAAAAATTCAATCTGTTGCCTTCCATGGCTTCAGTTCATACCACATTGACGAACAACCCAACCACCAAACCATTGTTTGATATTGCTAAAGGCCAGTCCTTTATTGATGCCCAAACGCGCATTGGCTATAGCGGTGACACCTCATCTGATATCAACTTGCTGCCACTGAATTATGAAAATGGCGAACAAAAAGTTGCCTTTAGCGGTGGTGAGTTCAAGGCTGATGTGGATGCCCAGGGTGATAAAATTGCCGTGAGTGGCGAAGCGCAAAGCGGCCTGGTCAATACCGTCAATGAATACGGACAGCACGTGCAGATGACCTTTAACGGTATTAAAACCGAAGGCAATAGTGCGCGTAGCGAATTTATCGAGCGAATTGGTAGCCAGAAAGCCTCGATCGACAAGTTATCCATTTCCATCGAAGGCAAAGAAATGGCCGTTGTGGAAGGTTTTAACATCAACGCCAAATCTGAGCTTCAGGAAGATAAAAAGCATCTTTCCGGCCAAATCGATTACGCGATTAATTCTTTGAAGATACAGAACAAAGATATTGGTAGCGGCAAGCTAACGCTCAAAATCGGCAATCTTGACGGAGCGGCGGTGCGCGAATTTAGCCAGAAATATAATGCTGAGTCGCAAAAATTACTGGCAGATCCTGCTGTTGCGCAGAATCCAGAAGCTTACCAGCAGCAAATTGTTGAGCTGTTTGCCGCCAACCTGCCGCTGTTGTTGAAAGGTGATCCGGTGATTACCATTGCACCATTAAGCTGGAAAAATGCTAAAGGCGAAAGCAGCTTCAATCTGTCTTTGTTCCTGAAAGACCCGGCGCAATCAACGGGTGAACCAACAACTCCGGAAGAACAACTGAACCGTGTGGTTAAATCTCTCGACAGTAAGCTGGTTATCCCAGTAGATATGGCGACTGAGTTAATGACTCAAGTTGCGCAGTTTGAAGGCTACCAGCCTGCCGAAGCAGCTAAACTTGCCGAGCAGCAAATCAAAGGTCTGGCCGCAATGGGCCAAATGTTCCGCGTGACCACTATGGAAGACAATAATGTGGTTTCCAGCCTGCAGTACTCCAACGGTCAGGTGACACTGAACGGCCAGAAAATGGCACTGGGCGATCTGTTAGGAATGTTTGGTATGCCGACTATGGGTGAGCCAGAAGCGGCCCCGGCACCAGAACTTGAAGCACCTGCCACACCAGACGCGCCTGCTGTTCCTCAGCAATAATTATGAGCGATGCCTGGCTAAGAGCCTCCCTTTAGGGAGGCTCTTTAACTTTTTCTCACCACTAATCGTGCTGGCATAATCTGACTGAGCGCACTGGTATCACCTTGTTGTGTACGTTGCAGGATACGCTGCCCAGCCATACGGCCTATCTCACGAGCAGGTGTAGAAACCCAGGTTAATGGCAAGTCATCCAGTTCATCGTCCATCACTTCAGCGAACGCTGCTAGTGCTACATGGCGGTCATAGTAACTGTCGATACTTCCCTCACCGCTTTGTCTTCCTGCGCGCAGTAAACCAAACCATGCCCCCATCGCCACAGTGCTGTTGTGGCAGAGCACAGCAGTAATTGTCGGGTTGTGCTGTAGAAGTGTGGTGATCGCGTCCGCCGCTTTTTTCTGACTCGGCTCGCATTCGATTATCCACTCACTGTGGAATGGCAAGCCGTATTGCAGAAGCGTGGAACAATAACCACCCACGCGCTCGGCGCGAGTCAAAGAGGCACCATCACCACCGAGCCAGGCAATCCGTTGATGCCCACGCTTGATCAAGTGTTCGGTGACAAGCTGAGCGGCCTGCATATTGTCAGGCCTGATAATATCGGCCTCATCGAGGTAGCTGGCGCGAGAGGCAAATACCAGGGGTAAATTTTTCTGTTGCGCAATAGTACGCATATCCGCCCCCTGTCCTGCTGCTCCGGCGACAATAATGCCATCCACTCCTTGTGCAATTAACATGTCAAAGCAACGCTGCATATGCTGCCCCTGCGCGCCACTTTGGGTCAGGAAGAGTAGCTTGCCCTGCTTTTCTAGTTCATCCGTTAAACCTGCGGTGAGCTCGGCATAAAAAGGATTGCATAGATCACGCACGATCAACCCAATAACCCCGCTTTGGCCACCACGTAATGAAACAGCCTGGCGATTACGCACAAATCCTAACTTTTCTATGGCTTCATTCACGCGCAATCCGGTCGCTGGTGAAATGCGCCCTTTGCCACTGAGAACCAGAGAAACTGTCGTAACAGAAACTCCAGCGGCTTCAGCAACTTCGTTAATTGTTATTTTCTTTTCCTGAGTCGTCATTAGGCCGACGGACCCTCCATGAAACAAAATTTAGTGATAAAACGTTTAACCTCATATGAGGTATTAAGCACTCTAGTGAGCTTTAGATCTGTGAACTATAGCGCAATAAAGGTTGGTAAAACGTTTTATCATCCGCTTCGTTCTTTACCACCACCCATCTATCAACCAGGGTTTAAGGAGTCGTTATGGCGGCTAATACACCACAAAAAATTACGCTTTGGGAGTTTTTTCAAAACCTTGGCAAAACCTTTATGTTGCCCGTGGCACTTTTGTCGTTCTGCGGCATCATGCTCGGTATCGGGAGTTCACTCAGTAGCCACGATGTAGTGACTCTGCTTCCAGCATTAGGTAATCCTGTTTTACAGCTAATTTTCACCTGGATGGGGAAAGTCGGCTCGTTTGCGTTTAGCTTCCTGCCAATTATGTTCTGTATCGCAATCCCACTTGGGCTGGCGCGTGAAAACAAAGGTGTAGCGGCGTTCTCCGGTTTTGTCGGTTACGCGGTAATGAACCTTGCAGTGAACTTCTGGCTGACGGCTAAAGGCATTTTGCCGACAACAGATGCCGCCATCCTGAAAGCAAACAACATCCAAAATATCCTGGGTATTCAATCTATTGATACCGGCATTTTGGGTGCAGTTATTGTCGGTGTGATTGTATTCCTGCTGCATGAGCGTTTCCACAACGTGCGCTTGCCTGATGCGCTGGCATTCTTTGGTGGTACCCGCTTTGTACCGATTATCACGACTCTGGTCATGGGTATTGTTGGTCTGGTTATCCCGTTAATCTGGCCAGTTTTTGCCGCTGGGATCAACGCCCTGGGTAACATGATCAACAGCGCTGGCATGTTTGGGCCGATGATCTTCGGTACCGGTGAGCGCTTATTGCTGCCGTTCGGTTTGCACCACATCCTTGTTGCGCTGATTCGCTTTACTGATGCAGGCGGAACGATGGATGTTTGTGGCCATAGCGTCAGCGGCGCACTGACTATCTTCCAGGCGCAATTGAGCTGCCCAACGGTTCATGGTTTCTCTGAAAGTGCGACCCGCTTCCTGTCACAGGGTAAAATGCCTGCGTTCTTAGGCGGTTTACCTGGTGCGGCACTGGCGATGTATCACTGTGCTCGCCCTGAAAACCGTCACAAAATTAAAGGCCTGCTGATTTCTGGCGTGATTGCCTGCGTGGTTGGTGGAACGACTGAACCGCTGGAATTCCTGTTCCTTTTTGTCGCTCCTGTGTTGTATGTCATCCACGCTTTGTTGACTGGCCTTGGCTTTACCATGATGGCGGTATTGGGTGTGACTATCGGTAATACCGATGGCAACATCATCGACTTCGTCGTGTTCGGTATCCTGCACGGCCTGGCGACAAAATGGTATATGGTGCCTGTGGTTGCAGCTATCTGGTTTGCGGCATATTACGCAATTTTCCGCTTTGCCATAACCCGCTTCAACATCAAAACGCCGGGTCGTGATATCGATAACACCACCAGCGCTGAAAAAGCGATTGCCGGCCAGGTGGGTAAATCGGGTTACAATGTTCCAGCCATGCTCGCAGCTCTGGGCGGTGCCGAGAATATTGTTTCTCTCGATAACTGCATCACTCGCCTGCGTATGTCAGTGAAAGATATGGCTTTGGTTGACAGTGCCGCACTGAAAAATCTGCGTGCCATCGGTGTGGTGCAACTCAACCAGCACAATCTGCAAGTGGTGATTGGTCCGCAGGTCCAGTCGGTGAAAGATGAAATGGCGCATCTGATGCAAACTGCTCAGGCGTAAATCATAACGGGCGCTACGGCGCCTGTTTGTTGCGAGGTAATATGTTCGATTTTTCCACAGTCGTTGACCGCCACGGAACCTGGTGTACTCAGTGGGATTATGTCGCTGACCGTTTCGGTGCCGCCGATCTCCTGCCCTTTACCATCTCCGATATGGATTTCCCTACCGCTCCAGTCATTCTTGAAGCTCTGCAACAACGTTTATCTCACGGTGTATTAGGTTATAGCCGCTGGAAGAATGAGGAGTTTCTAGGCGCGATCGCGCATTGGTATCACACTCGTTTTAACAGTGTGATTGATAAAGAGTCGATAGTGTACGGCCCGTCGGTTATCTACATGGTATCGCAACTCATCCGCCAGTGGTCTGAACCTGGCGACGCAGTGCTAGTCCATACCCCTGCATATGACGCATTTTATAAAGCCATTGAGGGCAACCAACGCCAGGTATTTAGCGCTCCGTTGCATAAGACCGAAGGCCGTTGGATGTGCGATATGGGTGCTCTCGAAGCACAACTGGCGAAGCCTGAATGCAAGATCATGCTGCTTTGTAGCCCGCAAAATCCTACCGGCAAAGTCTGGACACGTACTGAGCTTGAAACCATGGCAATGCTTTGCGAACGTCATGGCGTGAGGGTTATCAGTGATGAAATCCATATGGATATGGTATGGGAAGGCCACCAGCACACGCCGTGGAATGAAGTAGGCAAAGGTCAATGGGCTCTGTTCACATCGGGCTCCAAAAGCTTCAACATTCCTGCATTAACAGGTGCTTATGGCTTGATTAATGATAGTGATGAGCGCCAGAAATACTTAAATGTGCTGAAAGGTCAGGATGGATTATCATCCCCCGCCATTCTTGCCGTTGTCGCACATATCGCGGCCTATCAAGAAGGTTCAGTCTGGCTTGATGAGCTTCGAGTTTACCTGCAAAGTAATCTGCGCTTTGTCGCCGATGCTCTGAACGGAGAGTTTGCGCAACTATACTGGCAACCGCCGGAATCCACTTATCTTGCATGGATAGATTTACGCCCATTGGGCATTGATGACAACGCGCTGCAAAAATTGCTTATCGAGCAGCAAAAAGTCGCCATCATGCCGGGATATACCTACGGCGAGGAAGGAAAAGGATTTGTACGACTGAATGCCGGCTGCCCACGCGTTAAGCTTGAAGACGGCGTGAAGCGCCTGATTGCGGCGATTAAATCTCTCCAGTGAAGTTAAGGGGAGAAAACTCCCCTTTTTGTTTGCGCAACGTAGCTATTTAGGTGCGTTTGTTCTTATACTGTTGCGCACTTAAATCAAAAAAAGAGTGCGACCATGATTGATACCACCCTGCCGTTAACCGATTTGCACCGCCACCTTGATGGCAATATTCGTGCTCAAACTATTCTTGATCTGGGCCGCCAGTTTAATCTGCCGCTTCCGGCTGACTCCCTTGAAGCACTTCGTCCTCATGTACAAGTTGTGGAAACAGCACCTGACCTGGTGAGCTTCCTGCAAAAACTGGACTGGGGCGTTAAAGTCCTCGCGGATCTCGATGCCTGCCGCCGCGTAGCATGGGAAAACATTGAAGATGCAGCCCTGAATGGCCTGCATTATGTCGAATTACGTTTCTCCCCCGGCTACATGGCCATGACCCATAACCTGCCGGTTGCAGGTGTGGTGGAGGCGGTGATTGAAGGCGTTCGCCAGGGCTGCCGTGATTTCGGTGTTGAAGCCCGCTTGATTGGCATTATGAGTCGTACTTTCGGTGAGGCGGCATGTCTGGCTGAGCTGGAGGCCCTGCTGGCACATCGCGACAGCATTACTGCGCTTGACCTTGCCGGTGACGAACTCGGTTTCCCGGGTAGTCTGTTCCTGAGTCACTTTAACCGTGCACGTGATGCGGGTTGGCATATCACCGTTCATGCCGGTGAAGCCGCTGGCCCGGAAAGTATCTGGCAGGCAATTCGTGAGCTGGGTGCCGAGCGTATCGGACATGGTGTTAAGGCAATCGAAGATCCGGCGCTTATGGATTTCCTTGCGGAACATGGAATTGGCATCGAGTCCTGCCTGACGTCCAATATCCAAACCAGCACGATAGCCTCAATGGATAAACACCCGTTGATTACCTTCCTGGATAAAGGCGTGCTGGCTACGATCAACACTGATGACCCAGCCGTCCAGGGTATCGATATTATTCACGAATATAATGTGGCTGCACCGCAGGCAGGTTTGAGTGCGGCACATATCCGTACCGCACAAGAGAATGGTTTAAGAATTGCCTTCTTATCTGATGCAGAAAAACAGGCGCTGATTGCTAAGGTTCGCGCCGCGTAGCTCCGACAAGAGCTTGAGTCAGCTTGCTGACTCAAGCTCTCTTTTTTCTTTTGCTGTTTCGCGCGCAAACCCAGTGCCATTAAGACGAGGCTTTACCCTAAGCATCAATAATAATTGATGCTATTTTTAATCGTATAGCTTTCAACTTTCGGTGGTTTGACACTTTCATCGGTGATGTTCAGTACACATTCCAGTGGGTTGAAATACCCGTCGTAATCGCAAGTTTGTTTGACCAAAGCGATAGACTTGCCGTTGAGCGTGCTCTCAGAGGTGTAATCGAGTTTTTTCTTATTGTCGCTACCGGATTTCGCCTTGATAGCCAGGGTGTCATTTTTTGCTGTAGTTACCTTACCTAACGGATATCCATCTGCGTCGTAGTTATAAACAATGGATGTCGCTTCACTGTGCGCTGCCACCACAAAACCTCTATCGTCCGTCTCATAGGTAATAGCGACACTCGGCAATTCTGCTAACTGGCATTTTCCCTGAAGCTTTACCCGTTTTTCACGGGTGATAGCGTCAAGATAGTAATTAGCATCCAACACCAGGGTTGCCCCGGTATTGTTTTCCAGATCGTGAAATTCTAGCTCGTTGAAACACCCTTCTTCCGATATCAGGCCAACAATGCGTTTCACGACTTCGCCTTTTTCATTGATTAATGTCTGACTGAAGTCTTTTACCGGCCCACGCAGCGGGTCAAAATCAAATTCATTCGAGAAGCTCGCCATTTCTGGCGTGTAAGAAAGCGTATTGTTCTGATTGTCACACCCGGCAATAGACACTGCCAGCGCACAGAGGATAATGATTTTCTTCACGTAATTCCTGTCCCCGCCTTGAAATGTAACAACAATGATGTCCCCAAAATAATTCGAGTTGCAAAAGCGGCAAGAGAGCGAGTCCCGATGAGCTTACTCTGGTAAGTGATGCGGGTGAGTAAACGCAGCCAACGCACATGCAACTTGAAGTATGAAGGGTATAAGCAAATACAACAATTTACACTGCAGATACTATTCTTACTACAGCCCCTCAACAGAAGGAAGATACGATGAAACGTTCAATTTGGCTTGGTGTATGCCTGTTGGCTGCAGCAACTCCCGTACTAGCCGCACAGACTTCCTGCGATACAGTCAAGGCCGACATTCAGCAAAAGATAATCAATAACGGTGTCCCAGAGTCAGGCTTTAGCTTAACAATTGTTCCTAACGATCAAGCTGATAAGCCTGATGCCCAGGTTGTTGGCCATTGTGCTAATGATACGCAAAAAATCCTTTATACGCGTACCAGCAGCGGAAACTATCCGGTAAGCGGTGGTAGTACCCAGGATGGGTCACAAAGTGAGCCACAATAGTTATTAAAACGGATGTCGATGTCTAATGCATAGCAATTGCCAGGCAATCCGTAGAGAATGCGCGGCATAACTCGCGCAACAAGGAAGAGAATGATGTCTGAAACAACGCAACGACTGGCGACTATCGCCCTGACAGGAAGAGTGCTCGGTGCGCTTTTTTATCAAGAACCCAAAAGCCGGGATGTCGCATCACTGTATGCCTCACTTCAGGACACATCGTGGACTGAGCAATGGCCAGTGCAGCATGAAGAGCTGGCGAGTATCGCGCAGCGTATGGCGGAAGGTTTTAGCTATGAGCCAGAATCTTTGAGTGAAGCCTGGCAGCGCCTGTTCATCGGCCCGGACGCTTTACCTGCCTCGCCCTGGGGTTCGGTCTATCTCGATAAAGAACAAGTGCTTTTTGGTGACTCGATGCTTGAGTTACGCCGCTGGATGCGTAAAAACGACATCTCCAACGAGCAAGAAAACAACGAACCCGAAGATCACTTCGGTTTGCTACTGATGCTGGCCGCCTGGCTTGCTGAAGAAAGATTGCAGCCTAAAGTTGACGAACTGCTTGCCTGGCACATCCTGCCGTGGAGCGGGCGTTTCCTGGAGTTGTTTATCGTCAATGCTGAACATCCGTTCTATCAGGCGTTAGGCGAACTAACTAACCTGACACTTGCTGAATGGAGTAAAGGTTTGCAGATTCCTGTCGCACAAAAAGAGCTCTATTCCTAAGAATCTGAGTAACGGTGGATGACGTTTTCGCTTATCCACCGACTATTTCTCTAATATCAAACCGCATATTAACCCCCTCATTATCCGGCATTTACTCTCAGTCACTTTCCCCCGTAAAAGTTACAACGTAACTTCATTCAAACACTTTTAAGACAATTCTTTACAACCACGTTTCAAGCGAGGCGGCACAAGGCTAACTCGTTAATTTACACGCTAATCATTCGCCTGGTAATTTCCCTGTTTACTGGAATCATTCCCATTGCGTTGCTATAGGTCAAAACACCCTGCCGACACAAGGCATAACAACAAGCGACCTCAAGGTTGCTATAACGTGCACCCAGGGAGACACACTGCAATGCATAATACTTCCATCGTAAAACGCACTTTTTTTGGTGCACTGGCAATAATCGTCGTCCTCGGATTATTGATTTGGGGAATTGGTCCCGAAACCATAATCGCGCGTAAAGTGGATTTGCTTTATCTCGGGCAACAACACTTAATTTTGGTGTTTAGTTCGATGGCGCTGGCTCTACTTGTGGGGATCCCAAGCGGAATTCTGCTCAGTCGCCCTGCTGCTCGCCGTTTCGCTGAATATGCGATGCAAATCTTTAACGTCGGAAATACCTTGCCGCCGCTGGCCGTCTTAGCGTTGGCGATGGTGTTTATCGGGATTGGCGACAAACCTGCAATAATCGCATTGTTCCTCGCCTCGCTGCTGCCAATTGTCCGTAATACATACTCGGGTTTATCCGGCGTCCCTTCTTCGCTTATTGAAGCTGCCAACGGCATTGGCATGACTAAATGGCAACGCTTGCGTCAGGTCGAATTACCTAACGCATGGCCTGTCATGCTTTCGGGTATCCGTATTGCAACCGCAATTAACGTTGGCACTGCACCGCTGGCGTTTTTGATAGGTGCCAGCAGTTACGGTGAGCTTATTTTCCCGGGCATCTACCTCAATGATTTCCCGACACTGATTTTGGGTGCCGCTGCCACAGCACTCTTTGCCCTGATCCTTGATGTTGCACTCGCGGGCTTAGGACGCGTGTTAAGTCCTCACACAGTGAAATAAAAACAATAAAAAGGAGCCCGTCATGAAACCATTTAAACCGTTACTTGCCGCACTCACCACAACGCTGCTATTCGCAGGCGCAGCAAAAGCCGAACCTATCGTGCTGGCAACAAAAAGCTTTACCGAACAACATATTTTGTCTGCCATGACCACACAGTACCTACGTAAGAAAGGCTTCCAGGTGACGCCGCAGACCAACATTGCCACCGTAATTTCCCGTAATGCGATGATCAACAAACAGGTGGATATGACCTGGGAATATACCGGTACCTCATTGATTATTTTTAATCACATCAACAAACGTATGACCCCGCAGGAGTCCTACGACACCGTTAAAAAACTCGATGCCAAACTCGGATTGGTGTGGTTGAAACCTGCCGATATGAACAACACCTACGCCTTCGCGATGCAGCGCAAACGCGCTGAAGAAGAGAACATCAATACCATGTCGGAACTGGTGGCAAAAATTGAACAAATCCGCAAAACAGACCCGGACAACAACTGGATGCTCGGACTAGACCTGGAGTTTGCCGGGCGTAGCGATGGCATGAAACCTTTGCAGCACGCCTACAACATGCCGCTCGACAGACCGCAGATTCGCCAAATGGACCCAGGCCTTGTCTATAACGCGGTGCGCGATGGGTTTGTGGATGCTGGGTTGATTTACACCACCGACGGGCGCGTGAAGGGCTTTGATCTGAAAGTGCTGGAAGACGATAAGGGCTTCTTCCCAAGTTATGCCGTGACGCCTGTTGTGCGTAAAGAGACGTTAGCGGCGAACCCTGGGCTTGAGGAGGCTCTCGACACCCTCTCCGCATCACTCAATAACGATGTGATATCCACCCTGAATGCCAAAGTGGATATCGACCATGAAACCCCACAAAAAGTTGCGCAAGAATTCCTGCAGCGTAAAGGCTTGCTCTAAGGAGGCATCATGGAAACGTTACATTATATGATTGATAACGCGGGCTATCTTGGCAGCCTGACGCTACAACACTTGTGGCTAGTCTTATTAGCTGTGGGGCTGGCGATAGTTATTGGCGTGCCGTTGGGAATTTTAATTGTGCGCCACAAATGGCTCGCCACGCCGGTACTAGGTATCGCCACCATCGTGCTGACGATCCCGTCTATCGCGCTGTTTGGCCTGATGATTCCACTGTTTTCGCTGGTTGGACAAGGGATTGGCGTATTCCCCGCCATTACCGCTGTCTTCCTCTATTCGCTCTTGCCGATTGTACGCAACACGCACACCGCATTAGATAGCCTGCCGCCCGGATTACGCGAAGCGGGACGCGGTATCGGCATGACCTTCTGGCAACGCCTGCGTTGGGTTGAAATCCCAATGGCTTTACCGGTGATTTTTGGTGGTATTCGTACCGCAGTGGTCATGAATATTGGTGTGATGGCGATTGCTGCGGTGATCGGTGCTGGCGGCTTAGGTTTGTTATTGCTAAACGGCATCGGCAGCAGCGACATCCGTATGTTGATTGCCGGTGCGGTGATGATTTGTGTTTTGGCTATTGTGCTTGATTGGTTATTGCACCGCCTTCAATTGGTGCTGACTCCTAAGGGGATTCGATAATGATTAAACTAGAAAATCTCACCAAACAGTTCGTTCAGAAAAACGGCCAGACGTTTAACGCCGTTGATAACGTCAGCCTGAACGTGCCTGAAGGCGAAATGTGCGTGCTGCTCGGCCCTTCCGGCTGCGGTAAAACCACTACGCTCAAGATGATTAACCGCCTGATTGCCCCAACCGGCGGCAATATTCTGATTAACGGTAAAAACACTAACGAGCTGGATACCGTGACGCTGCGCCGCAATATTGGCTACGTTATCCAGCAAATCGGTCTGTTCCCGAATATGACGATTGAAGAAAACATTACCGTCGTGCCGCGAATGCTGGGTTGGGATAAAGCGCGCTGTAAAGAACGCGCCAGCGAATTAATGAGCATGGTGGCGCTCGACCCGAACCGCTTCCTGAACCGCTACCCGCGTGAAATGTCAGGCGGCCAGCAGCAACGTATTGGCGTGATTCGCGCCCTGGCGGCGGATCCCCCGGTGCTGCTGATGGATGAACCGTTTGGCGCGGTCGACCCTATCAACCGTGAAGCAATCCAGAATGAATTTCTGGAAATGCAGCGTCAACTGAAGAAAACAGTCATGCTGGTCAGCCATGATATTGATGAAGCACTGAAATTGGGTGACCGTATCGCCGTATTCCGTCAGGGGAAAATTGTGCAATGCGCCAGTCCCGATGAACTCTTAGCTAAGCCTGCCAATGAATTTGTAGGCTCGTTTGTTGGCCAGGATCGCACCCTGAAACGCCTGTTGTTGGTTCAGGCAGGTGACGTCACCGACCAACAACCGACAATTACCGCGCGTGAGTCCACACCGTTACCGGAGGCATTTTCTACTATGGATGATAACGACATGCGCTCGATAACCGTTGTGGATGGTGAAGGTAAGCCATTAGGCTTTGTGAAGCGCCGCGAAGCGCGTGGGGCCATCGGTTCTTGCTCTGAGTTACTGCATCCGTTCCGCGTGACCGGGCGTGCGGAAGATAACCTGCGAATCGTGCTATCTAAACTCTACGAGCACAACATGGTATGGATGCCGATTACTGACGAAGATGGCCGCTACAGCGGTGAAATTTCGCAAGATTATATCGCCGATTACCTCAGTTCAGGCCGCACCCGCCGAGCACTGAATATTTCGTAGTTTAACAACGCCAACATTAGTCGGGTTAGCGCCAGCAACATCCGACAAAACAGCAACAAACGGTGGATGACGCTAACGCTCATCCACCTTACAATACCTGGATGCACCATCTAAACCACTTCCCCGATATGAAAGGCATGCTTCGACGGCTAATATTCGCCGTCTGGATTGGCGTTGCCTCTGCATTAGTCGTCTGGCTGTTTCGCCAGTCAATGTATTTCCTTGAAAGCCTTTTCCTTGGCGACCATAGCGGAAGCCTGGTTGCAGCCGCTGCAGCACTCCCGCCGTGGCGCAGATTACTCACCCCGGCTATTGGTGGTTTACTTGCGGGTACACTACTTTGGGGCTGGCAACGCGCCACACGCCAGCGCCCTTCTGCTCCCACCGACTATATGGAAGCCATCGAAACCGGCGATGGGCGTCTTGATGTATCCGCAAGTCTGGTCAAATCGGCCGCGTCATTGATTGTGGTAGCAAGCGGCAGCGCCATTGGCCGTGAAGGGGCCATGATCCTGCTGGCCACCGTGTTTGCTTCGGTATTCGCCCAGCGTTTCACCAATAAAGATGAATGGAAACTATGGGTCGCCTGCGGAGCTGCCGCCGGGATGGCAAGTGCTTATCACGCGCCACTAGCGGGCAGTTTGTTTATCGCCGAGATTCTGTTTGGCACACTGATGCTCGCCTCGTTGGGTCCAGTAGTGATTGCCGCCGTCAGCGCCTTGTTGATGACTCATTTACTCAATGACGAACAAGCATTGCTTTATACCGTGCGAGCGTTAAGCGCTCCGCAACCTATACAGTATTTGCTGATGGCAACCTTCGGTGTGATAGCCGGTGTCGCCGGGCCGTTATTACTCTGGCTGATGTCCCACAGTAGTAAATTGTTCCAACGTTTGCATTTAACGCCGCCGTTGCAACTGGCGCTGGGTGGTTTGCTGGTTGGGCTGCTTTCGCTGATTACGCCATTGGTTTGGGGAAATGGTTACAGCGTGGTGCAATCGTTCCTTTCTCAGCCTCCGGCGCTGCTGTTTGTGGCAGGGATTCTGGTTTACAAACTAGCAGCGGTGCTGGCAAGTAGCGGTTCCGGCGCGCCCGGTGGCGTGTTCACACCGACACTGTTTGTAGGTGCAGCGCTCGGAATGCTGGTCGGACAATGGTTTGGGATTTGGACGTGGAGTGGCGATAGTATCGCTATTTTGCTGGCATTAACCGGAATGGCAACGCTTTTAGCGGCGACTACGCATGCACCGATTATGTCCACATTGATGGTTTGTGAAATGACCGGGGAATTTACTTTACTCCCCGGCTTACTGCTGGCGTGCGTAATTGCTTCAGCACTTTCGCGCTGGTTACGCCCGCAAACGGTCTACAGTCAGAACGCTGCTAAGACGGGATAAATCGATGTAACTTGCCAGTTCACGCTGCTCTGCTCGAGGCAAATAAGGCAGTTCGCCCACCAGCGGTGCAGGCAATTTCTTGCTTAATACATCGATAATTTCTGCGTAGTGTGCAAGCCCTGGATTGATACGGTTTGCCACCCAACCAATCAGTGGCAAGCCATCATTGGCAATCGCCTGAGCTGTCAGTAAGGCATGATTGATGCAGCCTTCCTGAATCCCAACCACCATCAACACCGGTAACTGTTCCTGAACCACCCACTCCGATAATGGACGTAAGTCGTTCATCAGGCTGCGCCAACCGCCAGTGCCTTCGACAACAACATGATCCACCTGCCCGGCCAAACGCTGAAGCCCATCAGACAGCAGCGAATAGTTAATCTGGCAGTTATGGCTCACGCTGCTTTCTTCTTCGCTAAGAGCGATAGGATTGATGGCTTCATAAGGTAAATTGACAGTGGAAACGCTTTGTAGAACTAACGCGTCTTTGTTGCGTAGGCCCTCTGGCGTCTCTTTACTGCCTTTGGCTACCGGCTTATAGCCGACGACACTTTTGCCACTGGCTGCAAGAGCCTGCAACAAGGCGCGAGAAACCACAGTCTTCCCGACTGCAGTATCGGTACCCGTTATAAAGAAACGCGTAAGCATGACTAACTCCCAAGGTAATGCTTTAAGTACCCATCAAACTTAAGGTTGCAGGTGTGGTTATAACCCGCCCGCAGCTCAAATTATTCAGGGTATGAGTGATTAAAAATTGAATAATTCAGGAGTGAAAGTCTAAAAGAATAGTCATTCGACCAGATTGAGATAGCGCAATTTTTAGTGGATCAGGCAATGACATTAACCTTGCAGCAAGCGAATCAATAATGAGCCGTTATACATTGCATCTTTTACCAGCGCCGCGCCCGCCATTGTTCCACGATGATTGTACTGGGTACTTTCAACAACCATATGTTCGCTATATGCAGGGAGTGCTTGTTGGCGAATACAACTGGTGATTGCCGGATGCAGAATCTCTGCGGCTCGGTTAAACGGGGAACCAATCAGGATTTTTTGTGGATGGAACAGATTCACCATTATCGCAAGTATACGGCCGACGTTAGTGCCAATACCGAGAATGATATCTTTCGCTAATAGATCGCCACTTAATGCAGCATCACAGAGAGACTCGACTGTCAGAGGTTGCTCATGCAGCATGGAACCCATCGACTGGCTCATGCGAAGCTGCGCCAACTCAAGCACGCTGTCGATACTGGCAATCGTTTCCAGGCAACCGTGGTTACCGCAATAACAACGTTTACCATACGGATCGACTTGCGTATGGCCAATTTCAACCAGGCTGCTACTGCCCGCATGGAGCAGGCGGCCATCGGTAATCACACCGGCTCCGACGTTATCATCAATAACAACCTGAATCACATCACGAGCGCCCTTTGAGGCGCCAAACAGCCCTTCCGCCATCGTCCAGGCGCTGATGTCATGCTGAATATAGACCGGCACGCCGGTATAGTTTTCCAGAATCTCACCGAGCGGCATATCGCAGACTTCATAAAACGGCATCCGATGCACTATGCCGCGCTTGGTGTCGATAATACCCGGCATAGTGATAGCTATCGCCGTCAGGCGCTCAAGTTTTTGCTGATGGCGGATAAAGAACTGATCAATCTGCGCGATGATGCGTTCAATAAGCGGTTGTGCGTCATTAATAGCAAGGTCAACCGTATCTTCAACTATCAGCTTGCTGCTTAAATCATGCAGGCCAAGGGAGATTTCCCCACGACTAATACGCACGGACAAGTAGTGCCATGCTTCAGTTTCCAGCATCAAACCCACGGCGGGACGGCCCCGGCTACCGGGGTCTTGAATTTCCGTTTCCTGCACCAGATGAGCTTCAATCATTTCACGAACAATTTTCGTGATGCTGGCAGGCGCAAGTTGCGCCAGGCGAGAAAGATCGATGCGCGACACCGGCCCATGGGTATCAATCAAGCGATAAACTACGCCCGCATTAGTTTGCTTGATCTGATCAATATGGCCCGGTTGACTATCAGCAACCACTTGCGACTCCCTTTATTTTCGCGCTTCGAAATAAACTTTGGGCTATGGTGAAACACTTCAAGTGAAGGAGTCAAATATTTAAGTAGGGTTGTGATTTACCGCACATAATCTGCTGTATTAACCCTCTTTTAACGTCGTTATTGACTCAGTGAGCAGCGCAGAGATGCGAAGTGCCGCAGCTGAAAGTTCACGGTGCTTTGGCCAAACCAGCCACATTTCAGATTGCGCTTCCGGCTCATCTATGGGTAGCCACACCACTTCAGATAGACGGACGCGTTTAAATGACGCCGGAAGTATCGACACCCCTAACCCGGCGGACACCAACCCAATGATCGTCATAGCCTCGCCCACTTCCTGGGTGATGTAGGGTGAAATCCCGTGGCGTTGCAGCAGGCCGAGAATATCCTCATACAGCCCGGTCCCAACGAGCGGATCAAAGAAGACAAAAGGTTCATGTGCGAGCTGTTGCAGCGAAACTTTTGAGCATTGGGCCAACGGATGGTCACGATGCACCATTGCCAGTAGTGGCTCACGTAGAACCAGACTCCAGTCGAGCGTATCCGGAAGCCGCGTGTTGCGCATTAAACCGAGTTCGAGTTCACCGTCGTTTAACGGTGCAATTTGCTTGCGAGTGTTGATTTCCCGCATCTGGAGATGTACGTCCGGGTAGCTGCGGCGAAATGTCGAAAGACTATCGGATACCGTTTTAATAAAGGGCGCGGATGAGGTGAAACCAATACGCAACTCGCCGGTTTCCCCTTGATGAAGCCGGGCTGCGCGCCCTGCCGCTGCATCAACCTGGCTTAAAATCTGCCGGGCATCTTGCAAAAACTGGCTGCCTGCGGCGGTCAGATTCACGCTGCGATTAGTTCTCGCCAGTAGACGCGCACCAATTTGCTGTTCCAGGATTTGAATTTGCTGGCTCAAAGGTGGCTGAGAGATACGTAAACGCGCGGCAGCCCGTCCAAAATGCAGCTCTTCAGCAACGGCAATAAAGTAACGCAGATGGCGCAATTCAATATTCATACTTTTAAAATATTAATTGAGATTATTAATATATTAGACAGAACAATTACAATTTTCTACTCTGAAAAGAAGACTTCATTTGTGGATTTTTAAGGACCGATTTTGAGCCGTACAACCCTCGTCAACACCGCCCCGGCAGCAGATATTGACGAAAGACGATCTCCCCAGCCGGTCACTTACATCAAGCGTGGTTCACCTCAATTTATGCGCGTTACGCTTGCGCTCTTTTCCGCAGGACTTGCCACCTTCGCGCTGCTTTATTGTGTACAACCAATACTGCCGGTTCTTTCTCATGAATTTGGAGTCTCACCGGCCAGTAGCAGTATTTCGCTATCTGTTTCTACCGCTATGCTGGCGATTGGGCTGCTCTTTACTGGCCCGCTGTCTGATGCCATTGGTCGTAAACCCGTGATGGTTACGGCGCTATTACTCGCCTCATGCTGCACGCTGCTTTCAACCATGATGACAAGTTGGCATGGCATATTGGTGATGCGTGCCCTGATTGGGCTGTCTCTTAGCGGTGTTGCTGCGGTTGGTATGACTTACCTGAGTGAAGAAATCCACCCAAGCGTAGTGGCATTTTCGATGGGGCTGTATATCAGTGGGAACTCGATTGGTGGCATGAGTGGCCGCCTGTTAAGCGGCGTGTTGACCGACTTCTTTAACTGGCGTATTGCCGTTGCGGCTATTGGCTGCTTCGCACTCGCGTCAGCGTTAATGTTCTGGAAAATACTGCCAGCCTCAAAACATTTTCGCCCTTCTTCGCTGCGGCCAAAAACGCTGTTTATCAACTTCCGACTGCACTGGCGTGACCAGGGGCTACCGCTGTTATTTGCGCAAGGCTTTTTGCTGATGGGGGCGTTTGTCACCCTGTTTAACTACATTGGTTATCGCCTGATGCAGGGGCCGTGGTATTTAAGCCAGGCGGTGGTCGGGCTTTTGTCGGTAGCGTATTTGACCGGAACATGGAGTTCGCCAAAAGCCGGGGCAATGACCGCAAAATTTGGCCGTGGTCCGGTGATGGTCTTTTCCACCGCGGTGATGCTGGCAGGCGTGGTGTTAACGGTCTTTTCACCGCTGCCGATTATCTTCATCGGCATGCTGCTCTTTTCTGCTGGATTCTTCGCCGCACACTCCGTCGCCAGCGGCTGGATTGGCCCGCGAGCTAAACGCGCAAAAGGGCAAGCCTCGTCACTTTATTTATTCAGCTATTACCTTGGTTCAAGTCTTGCCGGGACGCTCGGCGGTGTGTTCTGGCACCAGTTTGGCTGGCCGGGAGTCGCGAGTTTTATTGGCTCACTCCTGGTCATCTCCTTAATGGTGGGGACACGTTTGCATCATCGCGCACAATAACCCCGTTACGGCCTCGTTTTCGGGATGGCTTTTTGCTATTTTCGCAGCGTAAACCATCTCTTTATGAGGCTCTATGGAAAAGCAAAACTATAATCATCTCACCCGCACCTTCCAGCGTCTTTCCCGTTTTGGACATCTCTCAGCCATCGCTGGCTGGGATATGTTCACCAATATGCCACCGAACGGCAGCACAGCGCGCGGCGAAGCCCTGGCCGAACTGAGTGTTTTGCAGCACCAAATCCTGACCGATAAAAAAATCGCCACGCTATTGCAGGCCGCGGTTCAGGAAAATTTGAATGATGTAGAACGTGCAAACCTGCGTGAAATGACACGCCAGTACCAGGAAGCCATTCTATTACCCGCCTCACTGGTAGAAGAAAAATCGCTGGTTGGGACGCGCTGTGAACATGGCTGGCGCACGCAACGCCCAGCCAACGACTGGCAGGGTTTTTCTACCAATTTAAAAGAAGTGGTTCGTGTTAGCCGTGAAGAGGCGAAACTGCGCGCCGAAGCAAAGGGGAAATCCCCATACGACGCGCTGTTAGACATTTATGAACCAGGGATGACCAGCGCTAAACTTGACGTTCTGTTTGGCGACTTGCGCACCTGGTTGCCAGCATTGCTGCAAAAAGTTGTCGATAAACAAGCAAAAGAGTCGGTCATCACTCCTGTTGGCCCATTCGCCACGCACGACCAACGCGAGCTTGGCCTGGAAACCATGAAGTTGTTGGGCTTTGATTTTAACGGCGGCCGGCTTGATGTTAGCGCGCATCCGTTCTGTGGTGGCGTGCCGGAAGATGTACGCATCACCACACGTTACGATGAAAGCGATCTGGTCAGTGCACTGTTTGGCGTTATCCACGAAACGGGCCATGCGCGTTACGAGCAGAACCTGCCACGTGAATGGCTCGGTCAGCCTGTTGCTCTTGCGCGTTCCACTGCGATTCATGAGTCACAAAGTCTCTTCTTTGAGATGCAGTTGGGTCGCAGCAAAGAGTTCCTTAAACTGCTGCTACCGATGGTTACATCGCGCTTTGGCAAACAACCTGCGTTTGAGACGGCAAACTTTATTGCCGTTAACCAGCGTGTTGAGCGTGGTTTTATCCGCGTTGATGCGGATGAAGTGAGCTATCCAGCCCATGTTGTGTTGCGTTACGAAATTGAGCGCGCGCTGATTGACGGCGAAATTGAAGTGGAAGACATCCCGGCACTGTGGGATGAAAAAATGCAGCAATGGTTGGGACTTTCTACCAAAGATAACTTCCGCAATGGCTGTATGCAGGATATTCACTGGACTGACGGTGCTTTCGGTTACTTCCCTTCGTACACGCTGGGCGCAATGTATGCCGCTCAATTGTTCAATGCTGCAAAACTTGCGCTGCCGCAGCTCGAAAGCGATATTGCGGAAGGAAACTTCAGCGCATTGTTCGACTGGCTACGTCAGAATATCTGGCAACACGGCAGTCGCTTCACAACGTCAGAGTTGATTACCAATGCAACCGGGGAAGATCTTAACCCGTTGTATTTCCGTAGGCATTTAGAAGCGCGTTACCTTTAATCTTCCTCACCTGTCCGCGCCCTAAATAATTCGGATTGTAGGGGGGATTAGCGTTAACGACATCCACCATTGACGCAGGTTATGTCGGATGTCGCTGCGCTAATCCGACCTACGAAGGAATTTCGTCATCAATTCCCCGGCGTGTACAAACCGTTACACGCCGAAACCAATCACTCACTGAACGCATTGATCCACAAGTCTATAGTTCATCTCAACGGCCCCGCAGGGCTTCAAAGAAACATAAATTCAAACATGAATTGAGGATGTCGAGATGAATAAAGTACTAGCTCTGGTTGTTGCCGCTGCAATGGGTCTGTCTTCTGCTGCTTTCGCTGCTGAAACTACTGCGACCCCAGCTCCTGCTACCACTTCTGCTGCAGCTAAAGCCCCTGCTGCAAAAACTACTCATCATAAAAAACACAAAAAAGCAGCTACCGAGCAGAAAGCACAAGCCGCTAAAAAGCACAAAAAAGAAGTGAAGAAAACTGAAGCAGCAAAACCTGCGCAGACCGAACAGAAAGCTCAGGCTGCTAAAAAACACAAAAAAGCAGTAACCAAAACTGAAGCGGCAAAACCAGCTGCACAGAAAGCCCAGGCTGCTAAAAAGCATCACAAAAAACCTACCGCTAAAACTGAAGCAGCAAAACCTGCAACTCAGCCAGCTGCATAAGGTTATCGGGGTTATCCCGAAAGCATAGCCACACTACTAACCTGCATAATTTGAGTTGTCGGCAGGTGGCGAGCAAGTGAGTCCTCAGAAGCGTAGATAACTATGTAACTGGGGTGAACGACCGACGCCAACACACCGATAACCTGAAGTATGATGGTTAAAAACACCCGGTTCGCCGGGTGTTTACTTCCGGAGTCTGGATGATGTTGCGACGCTACAGCTTTGAAATCATCCTCACGCTGCTTATTCTTTGCGGCATTATTACGCTAAGCTTCTGGCTGTAATGACTTTTTACTCCCACTTTTTGTGCGACCCGTCTATAGTTAGTCCATTCGCTGGGTTTATATAACAATCAAAATTAATCGCCCCACAGAGAGTGATATGCGCAAAAAAGTTGTGATGTTGTTAGGTGTACTGTGCTTGTTGCCTGCCCTTTCTCATGCTGATGACGAAAGTGCTGCAAATGTCAAAACGCTGTTTTTTGGCAAGGATGACCGCACAAGAGTGAATGATCCCGCAACACCGCCGTGGGATGCTATCGGTCAACTTGAGACGGCCAGCGGCAATCTTTGCACCGCGACCTTAATTTCCCCTCACCTGGCACTTACCGCCGGGCACTGTTTGCTACAACCACCCCGTGGAAAACCCGATAAAGCCATCGCTTTGCGCTTTGTATCTAATAAAGGCAAATGGCGTTATGAAATTCATGATATTGAAGGCCGGGTTGAATCTACGCTGGGTCGTCGCCTTAAACCCGATGGTGACGGTTGGATTGTCCCCGCCAGTGCGGCGCCTCATGATTTTGGTCTGATTATTTTGCACAACCCGCCTTCTGGTATCACGCCGTTGCCATTGTTTGAGGGTGACCGTGACGCACTAACTGAAGCGCTTAAAAATCAGAATCGTAAGGTCACACAGTCGGGTTATCCCGAGGATCATCTGGACGATCTCTATACCCATAACGATTGCCTGATTACCGGCTGGGCACAGAAAACTGTACTCTCACATCAGTGCGATACTTTGCCTGGTGATAGTGGCTCACCCTTGATGCTGAAAACGGAAAATGGTTGGCAGCTGATTGCGGTACAAAGCTCAGCGCCTGCTGCGAAAGATCGTTATCGGGCTGATAATCGTGCGATTTCTGTGACCGGGTTTCGTGACCAGCTACAGAGTTTAGCCAGCCAATAATTTCACCGCCGGGTATCACTCCCGGCGGTTTTCTTTTAAGCCAGTTTGATTAGCACCATGCCCGCTAGTAATAAAACCAGCCCCACCCAGCCTTTACGGTTTAGCCGCTGGCCGAATAAAATCCAGCCCGCCGCCACGGTGGCGATAATGCCGAAGCCACCCCATAGTGCATAAGCTACCGACAGCTCAATTCCTTTTACTGCCTGCGCCAGCGCGCTGAAGGCTGCCAGAACTGCACACAGCGACAATATGCCGTAGCCAAAACGGCGAAAACCATCAGAGTGTTTCAAGAAAATATTAGCGGCAATTTCTAACACGATTGCCAGGAACAGCCATAGCGCGTGAACCCATTCAAATGATTGCATGTTCGCTCTCCTTTGCTGGTTTTACCGTTCGCGTTTTTTTAGCGCTGGTTCCCGATTTAATCAAAGCAATTCCCACCACCAGCGTGGTCAGACCGATGATTTTCAGTAGCGAGATCGATTCGTCGAACAACAGAACACTGAAAAGGGTAATAAATAAAATACCAATTCCTTCCCACATGGCATACGCGACGCCAAGGGCGATTTTTTTAACCGAAAATGATAATAAAATATAAGACAAGGTGATCATCAACAGCATAAAAATATAGCCGAGATTATCATCACTGACGCTGGACCATTTCATGGATAACGTGCCGGTAATTTCGGCAATAATAGCCAATGCTAATAATATCCAATAGATCATGATTCCTCTCCTGATAGAGAAAATAGCCGTACTAATGCTTGTAATGTGCTAAATAAAGCGCACAAGCCGAATAAAAAATAAGCTTATTTACCCGCAATAATTCGTGTGCCAGTAAGGCGACAAGACCGTAAGCAAGCCGGTGCAGTCAACGCAACTGGGGCGCGAAGTATCAAGGGAAAAACAGGAGAGCGAATCTACAGCGCGTTACGCCAGTGTTGTTCACCGGAAAGCGAAAAAGCAGAAGAGAAAGATGGGGCTTGATGGGTTATTAACGTTTTGAACAGCTTGTTCGTAAGCATAATGTCCATAGTTTTCACAACGTATCCGCGGTGTTGCTTCTCATCAGTTGCGGATAGTAAATTGTCCTCAGTAGTCAAACACGCTGAATTTGTACCATATTTCGCAAGATGCCTGACTTCCCTTTTCAATTCTTTACGCTTGAGCAGCAGAAAATAAGTGTATACCCCTCCTTTCCTCACCCGTACTATATACACAATTAAGGAACGGATTATTCTGATGGAGACCGTCAATAATGGCAAAACCCATTATTACGTTAAGTGGATTAAAAGCAGTCATTATGTTGGGGATGTTAGTCATCATCCTTGCGGGTATAAAAGTGGCTGCCGAGATCATCGTGCCATTTATTCTGGCACTGTTTATTGCCATTATCCTCAATCCAATGATTCGTCGTCTGGAGCGCATACGGGTCCCGCGCGTGCTGGCGATTACCTTCGTCATTTCAGTAATTATTTTCTTTATGGCTGTGTTACTCGCCTACCTGGGAACCACGCTTAATGAGCTGACGCGCACGCTACCACAATACCGTTCCTTGCTAATCTCCCCTCTACAAACATTGGACCCGTGGCTGCAACGGGTTGGGATTTCTGTGTCGGTGGATGAACTGGTTAAGTATATCGACCCTAACGCGGCAATGACGTTAGTCACAAGTCTTATTACGCAGCTTTCCAACGCGATGACCTCAATCTTTTTGCTGCTTTTGACCGTCGTATTTATGTTGATTGAAGTACCGCAATTGCCGGTAAAGCTCCAACAATTGATGTCTCGGCCGGCAGAAGGCATGGGTGCTATCCAGCGAGCTTTAGACAGCGTCAGCCATTATCTTGTGCTAAAAACCGCTATCAGCCTGGTGACGGGATTGGTGGTCTGGATAATGTTAGCCATGCTGGATGTGCGTTTTGCCTTTGTCTGGGGGCTACTCGCCTTCTCGCTCAACTATATTCCCAATATTGGCTCCGTTCTCGCAGCAATCCCACCGGTTGCACAGGTGCTGGTATTTAGTGGACTGTATGATGCGCTGCTTGTCGTTGCCGGTTATCTGGCCATCAACCTGGTGTTTGGCAATATCATCGAACCACGCATGATGGGGCGAGGATTGGGTTTGTCCACTCTGGTGGTTTTCTTATCGTTGATTTTTTGGGGCTGGCTGCTGGGCCCGGTGGGAATGCTACTGTCGGTTCCACTGACTATCGCGGTGAAAATAGCACTTGAACAAAACGAGGGTGGCAAGAGTATTGCCGTGCTGTTGAGTGATGTGACCAAAAACTAAAGAGCCATAGCCGCTCCGGATAACAGAGCGACTATGGAGTAACGCTACATACTGTAACCCGGTTTTTTGGCCAAAGTATCCAGTGCCGGAGCTATCTCTTTATCGTAGACATCCTCTTTCCAGCGATCTTTCTGGATAGGTGTTAGCGCAACAGAGAGCGACTCGTCAGATGAATTAAAGTGCTTCTTCAGCACGGCACAAATATCAGCGGCAAGCGCCTCTTTTTGCTCTTCAGTCAACTCACGCGGGAAGTGTTTTACGGTGATATGCGGCACAACAGATCTCCTTTGAATGGCGAACTCTATTCTTACGTTAAACAATCAGGTTATAGCAACAGAAAATCATTTGGGGCAGATGGGGGCAAACTCATCAAAGCTGATACCGTACTGCTCGTGGTCCAGTCGCAAACCAAATTTTTCTTGTAGCAGTTGATACACCGCCCTCTCATCAACCATTTCTTCGCGTTGCTCACCGCTAAACTGCCGGTTACTCAGCGTTAACGTTGTGCCATCGGGTTTATGCAAACACAACATTAAATGATGACGGAAATACGATTCAGGCCAGGTCGAAACATAGTGATTTGCAACCTGAAAATCACTGAAATATTGGGGTTGCAGATCAAACCGATACAGAGGCATCCAGCCATCTTGTTGTTTGATGCTCAGCAAGTAATCGCCATCCAGATGCGTTAAGCGATAGACACCATGCGCCGTAGGCTGCTCAACATCAGTTTCCAACCGCAAAGGGGAAGTCAGAGTTTTCCCGCCAAATCCTACATCAGCCAGATAACGCTGTTGATTTATCGTCACCAGCAATAGGCGGTGCGTTCTTGGTGGCATTTCAGGTGGTTGCGTGATCAACACTCTCGCCGCCAGGTCTTCCACTTCAAAACCAATGTCTTCAAGCGCTGCGCGCAGCAAAGCATTTTGCTCATAGCAATAACCGCCTCGACCAGCAACGACGAGCTTTTCAAAAACATTATCGAGTTCAAGCCTGATGGTTCGACCAAGAAGCGCATCTAAGTTTTCGAAAGGAATGGAACAAGCATGCAGCAGATGAATACGTTGCAAGGTTTCTAAGGTGGGTATGGCTTCACCATGAAAACCGATACGCGCAAAATAGGTTTGTCGCTCGAAAGTCATTATCTCAACCTCTTAAAATCCGATGTCTTTACTATAAAGCGTTTTTTTCATGGCAAATGATCGATAATGCTCTGGCTACAACAGGCCTGTAGACTATTCCCCGGAAATTAAGTGCCAGAAGGATGCGCCATGAAACCCAAGTCGATGACTCTCTATGATGTGGCAAAACACGCCAATGTTTCCTATCAGACCGTTTCACGGGTTATCAATCAGGCAGAGCACGTTTCTGATAAAACGCGCCGTAAAGTCGAAGCAGCGATGCAAGCACTTAACTACGTTCCTAACCGGGTGGCGCAGCAACTGGCTGGAAAACTAAGCCAAACGATTGGGCTTGTGACCAGCAATTTGTCCCTCCACGCTCCGTCGCAAATCGCCGCAGCCATTAAGTCTCAGGCCAGCAAACTCCACTTTAACGTGGTGATATCGATGATTGAGCAGCCTGATTTGAGTGCCTGCAAAGGTGCGGTGAATAGCCTGCTCTCCCAGCGGGTTGATGGGCTGATTGTGAATATTCCTCTGGAAGATGACCAGGTTCGAGCCATCACTGACATGTGCGGCAATGTGCCGGTATTGTTCCTCGATGTATCCCCGACTCTCAATACCCACAGCATCACATTCGATGCCACCACCGGCACGCAGTTGGCAGTAACTCATCTCGTCCAACAAGGCCACCAGCATATTGCTTTACTGAGCGGGCCGTTGACCTCAGTTTCAGCCCGCCTGCGTCTGGAAGGTTGGCAACAGGCTCTGGCAAAGCATCAGCTGATGGCTATCGCGCAATTGCAGGGTGACTGGAGTTCAATCTCCGGTTATCTCCAGACACTGGCGCTCATTAGTACGGGATCGAAGTTTACCGCCCTGCTGGTCGCTAACGATCAAATGGCGTTAGGTGCATTACGTGCCCTCAATGAATCAGGCTTATCCGTTCCTGGGCAAGTCTCAGTGGTGGGTTATGACGATACCGAAGACAGCGCCTGTTTTATCCCGCCGCTCACTACCATCAAGCAAGACTTTAAAGCACTGGGGAATACCAGCGTTGACCAACTGATTGCCCAAATCCGCACGCCCGCTTTACCGGGCCTTGCCACCGTTCTTCCCGTCACGCTTATTGAGCGTAAAACGACGGCAGCACCAAATGCTGAAACTGTGTCACCACAAGCCCTGGCCGATGCGCTTGCGGTACTTGCCCACCAGGTCGCGCGTCTGAAGTAATTTTTGTGAATCGCCTCACCTGAAGTTGTTTTACTGCTTTACATCTGCGCAGGTAAAAAACATATTAATTAATAATTGTGAGCGCTTCGCAAAAATGTAAAGGAACATCAAGTATGACCATCAGATCGGGTTCTGTTGCGGCCACTTTGGCCGCGATCCTTGGGCGACGCGACTGGGAGAACCCAGCAGTGACGCAATTAAATCGCTTGCCTGCCCGCCCACCATTTTCCAGTTGGCGTGATGCTCTCGCCGCGCGCGACGACTCATCATCTGAAAGTCTGCGCAGTCTTAACGGTAAGTGGCAGTTTAGCTACTTCACTCAGCCCGAGTGTGTTCCCGAAAGTTGGCTTGAGGTTGATTTAGCCGATGCTCAAATCTTACCAGTCCCATCAAACTGGCAAATGCATGGCTTTGATGCCCCGATTTATACCAATGTCACCTATCCCATTCCGGTTACACCGCCATTTGTGCCACAAAACAACCCAACCGGATGTTACTCGCTCACATTTAACATCGAACAGTCATGGCTTGATGATGGTCAGACGAGGATTATTTTCGATGGTGTGAATTCGGCATTTCATCTTTGGTGTAACGGCCACTGGATCGGGTACGGACAGGATAGTCGCCTGCCCTCTGAATTTGACCTCAGTGAAGTCCTTCATGCGGGGCAAAACCGCATTGCGGTGATGGTGCTACGTTGGTGCGATGGAAGTTTTCTGGAAGATCAGGATATGTGGCGCATGAGCGGTATTTTCCGCGATGTGACGCTACTGCATAAACCTTCCACCCAGTTGAGCGATGTGCACATTGCCACCCATTTAAACGAAGATTTCAGCCATGCTATACTGGAAACAGCTGTTTCGGTGAAAGGCGAAACCGACGGCGCGTTACAGGTAAAAGTGCAGCTGTGGCACGGTGACGAATGCGTGAGTGAGCGGCAACAAGCGCTGGCCAGCGAGATTATTGATGAACGTGGAGCATATAACGACCGCACTACCCTCCGAATGCCTGTCGCAAACCCTCTGCTGTGGAGTGCGGAAATCCCCAACCTCTATCGCGCTGTCGTTATTTTGCTGGATAGCGCAGGCGCGACAATAGAGGCAGAAGCTTATGACGTGGGTTTTCGTAAAGTCGAAATCCATCAAGGGTTGTTGAAACTCAACGGCAAACCTTTGCTGATTCGCGGTACCAACCGCCATGAACATCACCAGGAATTTGGCCAGGTGATGGATGTGGAAACCATGCGCCAGGATATTCTGTTGATGAAGCAGCACAACTTCAACGCGGTGCGCTGTTCCCATTACCCAAATCACCCGTTGTGGTATCGCTTGTGCGACCGTTACGGCCTGTACGTGGTGGATGAGGCAAACATTGAGACCCACGGAATGGTGCCGATGAATCGCCTGAGTGACGATCCTGGCTGGCTGCCCGCGATGATGGAACGTGTCACTCGTATGGTGAAACGCGATATTAATCACCCATCAATTATCATCTGGTCGCTTGGTAATGAGTCCGGTCACGGTGCCAATCATGATGCGCTTTATCGCTGGATAAAATCTGTCGACCCCTTCCGCCCAGTGCAGTACGAAGGGGGTGGTGCCAACAGCGCGGCAACCGATATTATTTGCCCCATGTATGCCCGCGTCGACCAGGATCAACCCTTCCCGGCAGTGCCTAAATGGTCAATTAAAAAGTGGATAGGTATGCCGGATGAAACCCGCCCGCTGATTCTTTGCGAATATGCCCACGCCATGGGCAACAGTTTTGGCGGCTTCCATAAATACTGGCAGGCATTCCGCCAGCACCCGCGACTGCAAGGTGGTTTTGTCTGGGACTGGGTCGATCAATCGCTGATTAAACACGATGAAAATGGCGAACCCTTCGCAGCCTACGGCGGGGATTTTGGCGACAAACCAAACGATCGTCAGTTCTGCATGAACGGTCTGGTTTTTGCCGACCGCACAGCGCATCCGGCACTGTATGAAGCACAACAAGCACAACAGTTTTTCCAGTTTGAACTTCATCGTGAAACCCCGTTGCGCCTCGAAATAACCAGCGAGTACCTTTTCCGCCATAGCGATAACGAACGCCTTATTTGGCAGGTTTCGCAAGCGGGTGAACGGCTTGCTGAAGGCGAAGTGCTGCTTGATATCGCGCCAGCTGGAACGCAGACAATTACCTTTGATTCATTGCCAACCATCGTGCGTGGCGGTGACGTGTGGCTGACCGTAAAATTACAGCAAATCAACGCCACAGACTGGTCTGATGCCGGGCATATTTGTGCATGGGATCAGTGGCAACTCCCGAGTATTCTTAGCGCAACCCCGCTGCCTTTTAATGGTAAAGCACCTGAACTGATAACCAGTAACTGCCATTTCGATATTCGCCTCGGCCTGCATCACTGGCAGTTCAACCGCGAAACCGGCTTGTTAAACCAGTGGTGGAAAGCACAGCAACCTGCGCTCATCACACCGCTGCAAGATCAGTTCACCCGCGCGCCGCTTGATAACGACATTGGCGTCAGCGAAGTGACGCGCATTGACCCGAATGCGTGGGTCGAGCGTTGGAAGGCAGCAGGAATGTATGAGCTTGAGTCGCGTGTGGAGAGCTGCGAAGCGGAGGTTCTGGCCAATGAAGTGCAGCTGCGCACCGTTCATAGCTGGCATCACCATGGTAAAACGCTGTTTATCAGCCGTAAGCTTTGGCGAATTGACTGCCAGGGCGAACTCCACGTCAGCGTAGATGTTGAAATTGCTTTTGGCACACCTCCACCTGCACGCATTGGCCTGACCTGCCAGTTAGCGGAATTGTATCCTGAAGTGAGCTGGCTCGGGCTCGGGCCCCATGAAAACTACCCCGATCGCAAGCAATCTGCCCTCTTCGATAGTTGGCAGCTTCCACTGGAAGAACTGTACACACCGTATGTTTTCCCAACGGAGAATGGCTTGCGCTGCGATACCCAAACATTGGAATACGGCGGCAACCAGTGGCGCGGGAATTTCCACTTCAATATCAGCCGCTTTAGCCAACAACAACTGCGCGAAACCTCACATCGCCATTTGCTTGTTGCGGAAACAGGCACCAGTTTAAACCTGGATGGTTTCCATATGGGTGTTGGTGGCGATGACTCCTGGAGCCCAAGCGTTTCACCGGAATACTTGCTTGATAAGCAGCATTATCACTACCAGTTAAGTTGGCAACGCCGCTAACGTCCCTTCTTCAGCGATGGCCTGTGTAGTTGCAGGCCATCTTCGAATAACCGCTACAATCTGTATTCTTTGAAAAAAGGCATTAGCGTCCTTAACCATTTATGGATAGGATCTGTCGCCCTATTTTGTCATGACGTTGAAGTTATAAAAATGTCAGGCATTACACAGGGGTCTTTTAAACAAAGGAACAGGGTCTACATGAACACAACACACAAAACGGAAGCGGAAAAGCACGCAGCTAAACGCCGCTGGCTTAATTCGCATGATTCCGGGTATCACAAAGCAATGGGTAACCGCCAGGTACAGATGATTGCCATCGGCGGCGCAATTGGCACAGGGCTTTTCCTGGGCGCTGGCGCACGTCTACAAATGGCAGGCCCGGCTCTGGCAATCGTCTATCTGGTCTGCGGCATCTTCTCTTTCTTCATTTTACGCGCGCTAGGTGAACTGGTACTTCATCGCCCTTCGAGCGGCAGTTTTGTTTCTTATGCCCGTGAGTTTCTCGGTGAGAAAGCCTCCTACGTGGCAGGCTGGATGTACTTCGTGAACTGGGCAATGACAGGCATTGTCGATATCACCGCCGTGGCACTTTATATGCACTATTGGGGCGCTTTTGGCGATGTCCCGCAGTGGGTATTTGCTCTCGGTGCGCTGGGTATTGTCGGTGCCATGAATATGATCGGCGTGAAATGGTTCGCAGAAATGGAGTTCTGGTTTGCGCTGATAAAAGTCCTCGCAATCGTCGCCTTCCTGGTGGTCGGAACGGTGTTCCTTGGCAGCGGGAAAATGCTTGATGGCAACACGACAGGTTTCCACTTAATTACTGATAACGGTGGTTTCTTCCCGCATGGGTTACTGCCTGCATTAGTGCTTATTCAGGGCGTGGTGTTTGCTTTTGCTTCAATCGAACTGGTGGGGACGGCAGCGGGTGAATGCAAAGATCCAAAAACAATGGTGCCAAAAGCGATTAACAGCGTTATCTGGCGTATCGGGCTTTTCTACGTCGGCTCCGTGACATTGTTGGTTTTATTACTGCCCTGGAACGCCTACCAGGCAGGGCAAAGCCCGTTTGTGACATTTTTCTCTAAACTCGGTGTGCCATATATTGGCGACATCATGAATATGGTGGTTCTGACTGCTGCGCTTTCCAGCCTAAACTCTGGCCTCTATTCCACCGGGCGTATTTTGCGCTCAATGTCGATGGGTGGCTCAGCACCTCAGTTCATGTCGAAAATGAGCAAGCAGCATGTACCCTATGCCGGGATATTGGTTACGCTTGGGATATATGTGATTGGTGTGGTACTGAATTATCTTGTGCCATCACAAGTGTTCGAGATAGTTCTCAATGTTGCCTCACTGGGAATTATCTCTTCCTGGGCATTTATCATGGTTTGCCAGATGCGCTTGCGTAAAGCGATTAAAGAGGGGAAAGCTGAAGACGTTAGCTTTAAATTACCTGGCGCACCATTTACCTCATGGTTAACCCTGCTCTTCCTGTTTAGCGTATTGGTATTGATGGGGTTCGATTACCCGAACGGAACTTATACCATTGCATCTATTCCGCTGATTGCTTTGTTACTGGTGATTGGCTGGTTTGGCGCACGTAAGCGTGTTCAAGAACTTGCCCACAATCCCGACGCTCACCCTGAGGAAGCGCCGCAAAAGGTGAAGTAAACCCATACTGAGCCAATGTTTCGTAGCGATAAAGGGCAGAATATTTTCTGCCCTTTTTGCTGCTCTTTACAATGTCCCGCTAAATATGACTGGCCCGGTCGGTTGCCCCGTTGGAGAGCCGCCTTGTGGTTCGAGGCTGATTGCAATCGTCGTGCCTGGTGATAAAGCCACGCTGGTTGCAGTAAGTTGCGTAGGTTCACTGGCATTCACTAAGCCAAGTGAAATAGGTTTTGCACCTGAAGGTATCGCCCATAACTGCAAGCTGTTATTGGCCGCAATGGCGCGAGGCTGAACCGGAACCAACTGCAGCGTTTTACGTTCACTGTCAGCACTGACAACCCATTGACCTTTGGCTGTATCGCTGCTGTTTAACACCACCAGCGGTGCGAGATCGGGTGAGCGGTTCGCGAAATACGGCACCAGAATAACCGCGGCGAGTCCGGCTGCCAACGCCCACCCCAGGTAATTCCAGTTCCACAATGACGTTGGTTTTTGCGTCGGTAAGCTAAGCTGTATTTTTTTCCACACCCGTTCTGGTGGAATCTGGTGCTGTGTGTTGTTTTCAAATGGTGCCAGCAAGGTTTGCCAACGACCAAGTTGCTGTGCCAACTCTTGCTCCTGTGCAAGGCGTTTTTCGAAACGCAGACGCGCATTCCCACGCAGGGTGCCCAGGGCATACTGCGCGCTCAATGCGCTGTCGATATCTTGTCTGCTTTTCATAATCCTACGCAGTCCTTAAGGTGGTCCAGAGCACGGCGCACCCAACTTTTTACGGTACCAAGCGGTTGATGCATCCAGGTTGCAATTTCGCTATGCGACAACCCCTGATAGTAGGCCAGCACCACGCTTTGCCGTTGTTCCGGGGGCAGATGCGCAAGGCACAGTGTGAGTTTGTCGACTTGCTTATCGTCGTGCTGGCTATCTTCATTTTGATGGCTCGTTACTGGCGTATATTCATTCAGTTCATCTTCTAGTTCACTACTACGAGCGGCGCCACTTCTTAGCCAATCGATACAACGATTGCGCACAATGTGCGTAAGCCAGGTCATCGGGGAGCTAAAGGCAGGATCATAAGTTGCAGCACGATTCCAGACGGCAAGAAAACTATCATGCAGGACCTCTTCGGCCCATGCAGAGCGGCGCAACATACGCAACGCTACCGGGAAAAGCAGTGGTGACGTCTGGCGATAAAGTTGTTCAAAGGCGCGGCGGTCACCATCGGCAACCGCCCGCACAAGCGCTACCTGTTGTTGCACTTGCTGATTATCCATATCTTTCCTGATTGGGTGTGAGTCAGTCACTCACACCGAGTATAGACAGGATTTATTTAGGCATCAGGACAGTATCAATAACGTCAATTACACCGTTTTTCTGATTTACGTCATAAGTACTGATATTCGCGATATTTCCCTGAGCATCTTTCAACTGGATGTTATGCGGGCCGTTACTCATTACCCATAAAGGTTGCCCATTTACGGTTTTCAACTCCGCATGGCCGCCACCATCTTTAATTTTTTTCTCAAGCTGCTTCATGTCGTATTTTCCTGCCACGACGTGATAAGTCAGGATGTTGGTCAGTACCGCTTTGTTTTCCGGTTTCACCAGATTCTCAACGGTCCCTGCGGGCAGTTTTGCAAATGCTGCATTAGTTGGTGCGAACACAGTAAATGGTCCTGTGCCCTGCAATGTGTCGACCAGACCCGCAGCTTTTACCGCGGCAACCAGGGTTGTGTGGTCTTTAGAGTTGAGCGCATTTTCTACGATATTTTTTGAAGGATACATCGCAGCGCCGCCCACCATCACGGAGTCTGACATCATGGCAGCCATGCTGGCGGCACTAAAGAGTAATGATGTAGAGATAGCAGCAGTAAGGATTCTGTTCATGGTTATTTCCTCATTGAGTCAGGAGCACGTTGTTGGCTCACACTCTGATATACGTACGAGGAAATGAACTGGATGCAGAAATATGAAAATATTTTTTCACTTCTGAAAAATCACTCCTGGCGCCGCGTAAATACTCACAAAACACTTTCGATCATAAAAACTTGCATTAACGTTATGTGCCGTTAACACTTTTCAAACATTCATCACAAGTATTAACATGCCCTCTTGAATGTTCCAGATGGTTCGTCCGGAACGTAAAATGCTCCCACCTGTGAAAATGTCTGATGAAAATTGTGCACCATGGAAAGATCTCCCTGCCACTGATATTAGTCCCGGCCCTTTCGTCTTTTGCCCTTCAGGTACTTGCCGCCGAAGAGACGATGGTCGTTACCGCAACACAAGGCACGATTTCCGAGCTGGATACACCAGCGGCAGTGAGTGTCGTCAATGGCGACGATATGCGCCAGGCGGCACCACGCGTTAATCTTTCAGAAAGCCTTAGCAGCGTACCGGGTTTGCAAGTTCAGAATCGCCAGAACTATGCGCAAGATTTACAGCTTTCGGTGCGCGGATTTGGTTCTCGCTCCACCTATGGTGTGCGCGGCATAAGAATGTATGTCGATGGTATTCCCGCTACCATGCCTGATGGCCAGGGCCAAACCTCGAATATCGATATTAACAGCGTAGAAAGTATTGAAGTGTTACGCGGCCCCTTCTCGGCACTTTATGGCAACGCATCGGGTGGCGTGATTAATGTCAGCACAACAACGGGTACACAGCCGCCAACTTTTGAAGCGAGCAGCTATTACGGCAGCTTTGGAAGCTGGCGTAACAGTATTAAAGCAACCGGTGCCACGGGTGATGGTACGCAGGCCGGCGATGTCGATTACGCCGTATCAGCTTCACGCTTTACTACTCATGGCTATCGCGACCACAGCAGCGCCCAAAAGAATCTCGGCAATGCCAAACTGGGTGTGCGTCTCAATGAAGCAAGCAAATTAACACTACTGCTCAACAGCGTAGATATTGATGCTAACGATCCTGGCGGGTTAACCGAGCAGGAATGGCGCAATGACCCGACTCAGGCCCCTCGTGCCGAACAGTACAATACCCGCAAGACCACTAAACAGACTCAGGCTGGCCTGCGCTACGACAGGCAGTTAACCGCCAATGATGATTTAAGTGTCATGACCTATGCAGGGGTGCGCGAAACTACGCAATATCAGTCAATTCCCGTGGCCCCTCAGTTAAACCCATTAAACCCAACACATCCAGGTGGCGTGATTGAACTTTCACGCCATTACCAAGGGATAGATTCTCGCTGGACACATCGAGGCAATCTTCTATCTGTGCCGGTAACGTTTACCACCGGGCTTGATTACGAAACCATGTCGGAAAAGCGCAAAGGGTATGAAAACTTTGTGGTAGAAAACGGCACCACCGCTTTAGGCGAAAAAGGCGACCTTCGCCGTGACGAACGTAACCTGATGTGGAACGTTGACCCCTATCTGCAAACTGCCTGGCAACTCACCGATAAACTCAGCCTCGATGCAGGTGTGCGTTTCAGCTCGGTCTGGTTCGACTCGAATGATCAGTACATCAGCGGTAAAAATGGCGATGACAGCGGCGATGCGAGCTACCACAAATGGCTACCTGCCGCCGCGTTGAAATACGCCGTGACCGATGCCTGGAATATTTACACCTCGGCAGGCCGTGGTTTTGAAACGCCGACCATCAACGAACTCTCGTATCGTGATAACGGCCAGTCAGGTTTGAATTTTGGATTAAAACCGTCCACCAGCGATACCGTGGAAATCGGCAGTAAAACGCGCGTCGGCAATAATTTGTTTACTGCGGCACTCTTCCAGACAGATACCGATGATGAAATTGTTGCAGACCAAAGCAGTGGTGGGCGCACAACCTACAAAAACGCCGGTGAAACCCGCCGCCGTGGGGTGGAACTCTCTGCAGATAGCCAACTTGGCTACGACTGGCGCGTTAAAATGGCATGGACTTATCTCGATGCGACCTATCGCAGCAACGCATGCGGTGATGACAACTGCGAGGGTAATCGTATTCCGGGCATCGCGCGTAATATGGGATACGCTTCGCTTGAATACGCACCGCCAGAAGGGTTCTATGCTGGAGCCGACGTGCGTTATATGAGTGATATTCAGGCCAATGATGAAAATACTGCGAAAGCACCGACTTACACGGTCGCCACACTCAATAGCGGTTATAAACTGCGGATTCAAGAAAGCTGGTTATTGGATATTTGGGGACGCGTCGATAACCTGTTCGATCGCGAGTATGTCGGTTCCGTTATTGTTAACGAAAGTAATGGTCGCTACTACGAGCCCGCACCGGGGCGAAATTATGGTGTGGGGGTGAACCTGAGTTACACATTCTTATAAGCATAAAAAAACGGAACCCCGACAGGTTCCGTTTTTATTTGGTGCCGGGAGATGGATTACTCCATCGTCGCGCCGCCGTTAAGTTTAAACACCACGTTGACAATCATACCTTGCCCTGGCTTGCCGCTTTCATAGCGCCATTTTTTCATCGCCAGTTTCACTTCGCGTTCGAACATATTGGCAGGTGTCGCGGAAAGAATAGTCACATTGCTTACGCTACCATCTGCAGCAACATCAAACTTCACACGTACCTTGCCTTCAATGCGTAGTGCATGCGCACGCGCAGGATACTGTGGCGAATTACGGCTCAGCGCACGCGGCCCAGTGGCAACAGGTGCTGCTGAGGCAACAGGTGCAGTGTTTGCAACCGGTGCGGGACGTGCGGGTGCGGTGTTAGTTACCGGTGCGCTCGGACGCGGTTCAACCGGCCTTACTTCGCGCTTCGGCTCTTCAACCTTTTTCACCGGCTTCGGTTTTGGCTTAGGTTTTGGTTTCGGTTCTGGCTTATGAATGACAACTGGCGCCTCTTTCGGCGGCTCAGGGATCGGTTCAGGCTCAGGTTCGGCTACCGGCTCTGGCGGTGGCTGAACAACTTCAGGTTGCGGTGGTTCAAGCTCAGCCGGAGTCACCATGGTGATACTGATAGGCTGTGCAGGTGCTGGCAACTCAACAACCTGATGATGTACCGAGGTATAGAGAGCCGCCGCGACAATAGCACCATGAAGTACGACAGAGAGTGCGGTCGGCCACGGAAAGCGGCGGCGAGGTAAATCAAGGGTCATTGTATTTGAACTATTCGCTGAAAGTATCATTTGAAATTGTAGTGTTATTACGACTTTCAGAGATTGTACCGCAAATGAGAAGTGTTATCACCTATTTACGTTTCAGCAGCAAGTCCCTGATTTGAAATCAAGCTGAAACAAACCCAGATACGCAATACCCCTTTCACGACAATTTAGCTGTTCAAGTAGCAGCGCTTGGTTGCAAACAAGCTCACTGTCCACTTCATTTGCTGGCTGGATGAGTTCAAATACTCAAAGCTTTATTCGTCGAGCCCCCACATATCCCTGTATGCTTCGTTGCCTGCATGCCAGGTCGCCATGATCCCCATACTCAAAAATAAAGTCAGCGGGAATAATGCCCAAAATAATACTGACCAACCCGAAACATTAGCCATTGCTTCCGGTTTACCGAAGCCGCATATCCCAACGAACAACGATCCTGAAAGAAACATTCCAAATAATCCTCCGTATTGCCAAGGGTACATATAGTCCACATACCAGGATGACGAAGGTGCAGTAGTTAAACGTGATGACACAGCAGCTAAACCTAACTTGTTATTATCAGAAGCGGCAACAAGCTGATCGCCTTGGGAATATTTGACAGCATCAGCAGCCAACGCCAAGACTAACCATCGATAACCCGCCGTTTTTCCCCCGAAAGAAGTCTCTACATCCAGCCGATTCGCCACCAGCTTACGATCATCGAGTATTTGCATGAGTGGATATTTTTCGACCTTAGATAAAGCGGTGTACCAGAGCGTTTTGGGCGAAATTACCGGGGCTATGTACAAATACACGGGTATGACTGTTTCCACGTCTGTTACATCCGTAATTGGCCGATACAAGTACATCGGTTTCTCACCTTCCGTTTTGCCATATATATTAGTCAGCCAAAAAGCACTAGCGTTTTCCATCGATTTCGATTCACTTCCCTCGTCATGCATATCCACTATGACAAGCAGCCGGTTCGTCACATAGTTAGTGGAACTATCTATCCAGTTGGTGACCAGCGAGTAATCCGGGCAGTCTTGTAAATATTCAATTTCGTTTGATGCCAGCCCCAGGCGTTCAAATGTACGGCGCAGATCGTCACAACACGATTCATCACCTCCGCGAACCCACAACGTTGAATCAAAATTTCTGTAATGGGGTGTTTTTAGCTTTTCTGCAAGTGGGGCCAATAAGCGATTCAGCAGTAGTTCGGTTTGGGTAAACTCAAAATCATATTCGCGGGGAATCTTAATAGGTGTTTTTGGCGCTAGCGGAAACTCCCCTTCCAGTTTAAGCATGTTTAATGCTGGTTCATCCAGTGGAGTCAGCGTAGCCCAACCAGCAATAATGAGGTGCCGCCTGGCGTACTGCTTTAACTGCTCTTCCCGCTCTTTTGCAATCGCCACCCGAGTTTCCTCGTAGTGCTTCCTGGTACTGACAGGTATCAGAAAGAGAAACACTACGCACAACAGCACGAGCAGTGGAAAAACGACGGATTGAGTAAAAAAATATTCATCGACGTGTTTATCACCTGGCCACGTCACCGCACGAACAGCAACACTGATGATAAGGACAAACAGGGCAATAATTACCGTCGCTAGTACTGGAAACTCTGATCGCTCAGGCTTTTTTTGCTCCTTAAATAACCACCAATTCATCATGCAGCTCCCGCAATCGTTAGTGTCGTTTTTATTACACAACCGCATTCAGCCTTACAACCATCCACCACAACGCCACGGTCGTGCATTGTCCATGACGGATGACATTCAGAAATGGCAAACACCCCTTTATGTTCTGGACACTCAACCTTATCGCCCTTCAGCGCGACAGATTTCCCCATAAAATTGGCCCCTGACGCGCTAATCACCTTCCCGCCACTCACCAGCGGGTCATTAAGACGGATAACTCCTTTCATTGCTTATATCCTTATCGCCCGGCGTTCATATCGCAGCGCATGTGGTCCCAGCCCGTATAGCCTTTAATATCGGGTATCTGGTCCGGTAAATTCTGGTAATTAGTCTCATGACTAATGACTTTTCCTTGTAATCCCTCTTTAGTGAAATACACCATCCCCCATTTCCACCCGGGCGAACGGGGATCAATGCTTTGAATGGTTCCGTCATCAAGCGTGTAAGTGATACCCGGGCCACCATCGACCACTCGAGGATCATCAAATGGTTTGGAGGACATATACAGTCGGTGTTTGGTTTGTAAAAAGCCCTGGTCGTTGACGACAGTAAAGGAAAGAACGTCATCGTAAGGTGGGGACGAATCCCCATTCGGCTCATTTTCACCTGGGGAGAACATCATGGGGTACCAGGTTTGCCCGTAATCCTTCGAAACGATTGACGCTGCAGAATCCCAAGTAGGTAAAGCGATATAACGTTCGGAAGGATGAACGAATTTTTTGGTAAAAATACGGTAAAACTGTTTTACGGGTTCAGTGTGAATACCTCGCTGGCTATCCGTGTACCAGAGTTCACCCTCGCAGCCCCAGCCTTTCAGCTCCAGATAGCGATATTCATCAAACCGGTAAACCACCTGCGTCGGCGGCTCTTTGGCCTGGCATCCGGCAATCAGTAAAACAGCGACAGCAGCAAGTCCTGCTTTAAATCCTTTCATTGTTTATCCTTACGCCCCAAATCCATATCGCAGCGCATGTGGTCCCAGCCCGTATAGCCTTTAATATCGGGTATCTGGTCCGGTAAATTCTGGTAATTAGTCTCATGACTAATGACTTTTCCTTGTAATCCCTCTTTAGTGAAATACACCATCCCCCATTTCCACCCAGGCGAACGGGGATCAATCCTTTGAATGGTTCCGTCATCAAGCGTGTAAGTGATACCAGGGCCACCATCGACCACTCGAGGATCATCAAATGGTTTGGAGGACATATACAGTCGGTGTTTGGTTTGTAAAAAGCCCTGGTCGTTGACGACAGTAAAGGAAAGAACGTCATCGTAAGGGCCATAATTATCCCCATTAGGTTCATTTCCAGATGGTGAAAAGTGTGCATCAAACCATGTTTGACCATAATCTTTGGATACTCTGAATCCATCTGCACCCCAGCCGATAATTGCAATATAGCGCTCGGATGGATGGACGAGTTTTCGGGTAAATATTCGATAGAACTGAGAATAAATTTGCGAGTGTATTCCTCGTTGCATGTCCCCGTACCAGAGTTCACCCTCGCAGCCCCAGCCTTTCAGCTCCAGATAGCGATGGTCATCAAACCGGTAAACCACCTGCGTCGGCGGCTCTTTGACCTGGCATCCGGCAATCAGTAAAGCAGCGACAGCAGCAAGTCCTGCATTAAATCCTCTCATTGTTTATCCTTACGCCCCAAATCCATATCGCAGCGCATGTGGTCCCAGCCCGTATAGCCTTTAATATCGGGTATCTGGTCCGGTAAATTCTGGTAATTAGTCTCATGACTAATGACTTTTCCTTGTAATCCCTCTTTAGTGAAATACACCATCCCCCATTTCCACCCAGGCGAACGGGGATCAATCCTTTGAATGGTTCCGTCATCAAGCGTGTAAGTGATACCAGGGCCACCATCGACCACTCGTGGATCATCAAACGGTTTGGAGGACATATACAGTCGGTGTTTTGTTTGTAAAAAGCCCTGGTCGTTAACGACAGTGAAGGAAATCACATCCTGGCTTGGCGCACGATTATCTCCGTTAGGTTCATTCCCTGATGGAGAAAATTGCGCAAGGTGCCAGGTTTCACCATAGTCTTTAGAAACTGTAAAACCGCTAACATCCCAGCTTGTAATTGCAATATATTTTTCTGATGAATGGACAAACTTTCGCGTAAACAGGCGGTAAAACTGCGAATATGGTCGTGAGCGAATTCCTCGTTGCGTATCCGTGTACCAAAGTTCTCCCTCGCAGCCCCAGCCTTTCAGCTCCAGATAGCGATGGTCATCAAACCGGTAAACCACCTGTGTCGGCGGCTCTTTGGACTGGCATCCGGCAATCAGTAAAACAGCGACAGCAGCAAGACCTGCTTTAAATCCTTTCATTGTTTATCCTCAAGCCAACTGGCTGTCGCTCATCGGTTTTGGCATAGCCCATTGCAGATTCGGTGTTTCCTGATTCCCGGCGGACAAATCCCGGGAAGGTTGAATCGTCGTGGGATTGTTAAACTGGTTTTCAACACCAAAATCCCCTTTAGGAAGTACCTCATCGGGTCTATTCATATGGTTTTTTGTCTGTGCTTGTGGCAGTTTTCCGCTCCGGTAATACTCTTTAGTCGCGGAGTTACCATTCAGCGGGTCGCGCCAATCAGCGCGGTGCAGCAGGTCCTCCCAGAATTTACCGGCTTTATAGTCAAATGCTTTGCACTGGCCTAGTGCCAGGTCAAAAGCCATCGCGTGAGATGGGGCAAGTTCGCTCATGACGATAGATGAGTGCTGGCTGTACCCTACCGGATCGGTTTTTCGCCATTCCGCCTGCAACTCTTCCGGGGTTTTCAGCCAGGTTAGGGTGACATTCTGAAAGTCTTTTGTTCCCGTAACGACACCGCGAATCACTTCATGTTTGCGGCCAACACTTTCCACCTTCAGCTCTTCAGGCGTAAGAACGTGCCCGGGCCGCCAGTTGAGACTCTGATAATGGCTAACAGAATACGTGGCTGAGTCAGTACGTTTAATGGCATAGGCTTTTGCCGAATAGGAGATGTAGGCATCCGGGCTGTCTGGGTCGACATAGGCTTCATAAGGTGTATCCCACGTTGCTGGATCGTCGTCTTTTTTGTTTCTCTCGCCTTGCAGCTCAAAAATAAACGGCTCCGGCAGTTCTTCACCATTGATCACCACATCGCTATAGGAATAACCAGCGTTCATGACTGGAGTGGTGCTGAAATCGCCTTTATTTTTCTGGCTCATTTTGAACGGCTCCGTTTCCAGCCGTCCTACCCAGCGATGCTGGCAAAAAACGCGTTGACGGAGATTAGGCATGTTTTTGGCTATATCATTCGGAATACCACGCCAACCAACCCCCTGAATATTTTGTAACGACACCGTGCCATCCTGAGGGCAGAAGTAGTTATAAACTTTGCCGTTGTTGTCACGGCGGTACTTCATATCTTTTCGTAGCGGATTATCTGACGGTTTACGCAGCGTACAGCTGGCTTCCATCTCCAGCATAGCGCCATCTGACAGCTCCCCGCCTTTGTACTGTGTCGCCATCAGTGCGCAGAAATTTTTAAACGTTTTCTGCCGCGCAAAAGCCGTCTGGTGATGACCCGGCTGGGCGTCTTCACTCAAGCGAGCTTCAAGAGAGTACGGTGAATGATTCAGGATGGTGCAATTGACCGGATCATAGCCGGCCTGCTTAACCAGCATATTTGCCAGCATGGTGATGATCGTACCCTGACTATGTGCCACGACGTTAATCACATCATTCTTAGTAACATCTTCACCACGGATCTGAATTATCAAATCTGCCAGACGCTGGGCGGCAAAAAACTGATAAATACGGTGCGGATTAGGGAAAATTGGATGGGTATAATCTCCTCCGTTCATATGCAGCGTGCCAAACCCGGCAACAGCTAACGCCACACCTCCGGCTCCCGGCCCCAACATATCGGGGATGTTGGTTGTCGCGTTCGCAAACGTCCCGCCATTTTTTGCAAAATTTGCATCCAGGGCGTTTTTGAAATTGTCGTTCTGGTACTTAAACGGGCTACTGCCATCGTTGCCCAATGCGGCTTTGTTCTTTTCGTTATCTTCCTGATAAGCGTCATATGGAAGATGGGCCGCGTCTGAAACTTTATCAACTTCTTCGCGGTAACGTTGCTGGTCAGCACGATAGTCTGCATGCGTCACCGGCTTATAACCCCAGTAGAACGGAATGACCGGAGATCGACCTGATTCAGAGACTTTCTTCTGTGCTTCTTCGTTATGCATCATGATGAAATCACGCCAGCTATGTGCATGAAAATCATTACGACCCAGGCGCTTACTTAGCCCTGCAATAATGCCTTTCTCCTGGTTCTGGTACGCTTCGCCAACATCATTAACGCCATGAATTAAAATCACAATACACGGCATAGGGCGCGGTACACCCACACGGCAGGTCTGAGCCACTTCGCCCAGGTCTTTGTGTACCGGAATATCTCCCTGGGAAACTACCCGTGGGGCAAACGGGCTGTTTTTTGTCTCCGTCATTCCATTAACTCCAGTTTGTAGGTATCAAGATCATCCGCATCAAGCAGTGGGGAATAACCGTTGCTATCAGTGATGCCCTCCACCACCTGACCAGACGAGCTGGATAATTTAAATTTTCTGTTTGCAAGTACCTGATCTGCATCATCACTCGCATGCAACTGATAACGCTGCTTAAATGCGCCTTTATTAAATGAAGGGGATTGTACCTGGGCACTTTCCGCACCGTCGTATTTCAGGTTAGGCGCTTTAAGTTCAATGCCCGTAGGCGAGAATATTGTCACTAACCCGCTCGGACTGACCCGAATCCCTCCACCAGCGCAAACAAACTGCAGCCCCTGTTTGGCACTACCGTTCAATTTCCCGCCCTTACTGACCATGGTGAAATCCTGCTCAGAAAGCATATGCATAGCACCGCGCTGGGCTTGGGTGTTGATGTCCCCTGCGCCAGCAATCAACTGGATACCGAGTTTGCGGACAAACAATGAAAGCTTTTCACCCACGGCCAGCGAGAATTTCTTCACTACGTTCACACTTGCGTTATTTCCCGCAGTCGCTATCAAATCTTTTCCGGCCGATAACTGCAGGCTCTGTGGCGTGACGTGTGCCATGCCTTCCCCGGCATAAGTCAGAATACCTGGAGCTGAGAGCTGGTTCAGCGTCTGATTTAGCGCATTTTGTTGCTCGGTATCCACATTACTCGCTCCTGCTGTATTGGCGCTTTGCTGTAACGTCATTGCCACTTTCAAAGCAGCTTCCAGCTGTGCAATAGCGGCGTTCATATCCAGTTGTTGACCCAAGGCTCGGGGTTGTTTTTCGGTGGTAATCATCACCCCTTTTGCACCACGCAATGTCATCCAGCTATCGGTGCGCGCCTCCAGACCTTCTCCACGTTTTTTCCCGTCGGCATCGACAAGGTGACCAACGCTAAGTTGCCCTTTGCTGTATTCAGTGGAAATCTTGATATGTTGCTGATTGCGCCGGTCCTCAAGGCGAATTTTGTTCAGCCCAGCGGTGCGGATCACGTTGCGGGTATCATTGCGATTTGTCACCAGGTCCGGGCGACTTCCGTCATGCATGACGTGAGCGATAAATGGCCTGTCCGGGTCGCCACCTTCAAAAGCTACGGCCACTTCAGTCCCCTCAAGCAGTGGGAAGTGAAAACCATAGGTGTCACCGGCATACGGCCGTGCAAGGCGCACCAGAGCACTTTCAAAACCATCCCATTTTTCATCCAGATCAAAATCAAACTGCACACGGTAACGGCCTTGAGCATCCACTCCGGCATATGTTTTATCGGAAGTCATGGCGGCCACTTTCGCGGGTACCGTTCCTGCAATCACTGGCCGAGAAATAAGTTCTGGGCGGAAATTGTAAATATGGAAATAAGGAATGCCTGTCAGGTCTGCACAATAATGTTCTGCCCGGCTGCCCCTTATCGTCATGGCTGTTATGAGGAGTCCAGGTTTAAATCCATCGGGAATAGGGCCAGATATGTTGAACATGATGCCAGGCTGGAGTACAGGATCATTAGTTTTGGCCCCAAGAATACACTGCTCATTCAGTAGACGCTCATAACGAAAGCGAGCATAAAAGTTAGCTGTTTCAGCCTCTTTACCGTAAGAATCCCCTTTTTCCAAATAATGATCTGCGTAATGATATTCCTGCCCGTTATTTATACCGGCAGGCGTACTCTGTGTTGCGATGGTTTTATTTACCTGAGGTGATTGAGGGGTACGATAATTATATGTACGCACCAGTACACTTTGAGGGATTATCTTGTGCTGCTCTTCCAGATCCGTGACATATTCTTCATAGCTTGTCGTGCCAGAATCGCGAATATATGGTGTTTGTTTGCCGCTGAAAATATAACGTGCCGCAGAGTCACCAAAGATAGTGACCGTTTCCTTTTGCACTTTGTCGTGATTTTCAATGCGGAACCAGATACCCACCTCTGCAAGAAGTCGCTGGATAAACTGCAAGTCGTTTTCTTTCCACTGAATAACCATTTCACGCCGCGGATAATCGTGACTCAGCTTATCGAAATCGATGTTGAAACCTTCAAAAAAACCACTGTTTTTCATCACCAGCGTAACGAGATCTGGCACAGTTATATTCATATAAACAGCCGAACGATGATTTTGACTCAATAGTACTAATTCATGCTCCAGTACGCATTCGTACAGTGCCTCATCGACTGAGGAACTGATACGTGATAAACGAGTGATTACGCCATTAATTTGTCGCACCAGCAACCAGTTAGATTCTCCGTGCCATTTTGCTATTGGGTTCGGAGCACGCAGTATAAATTCAGTCTTCTGATTGAGCACCGTATCAATAGAAATGTTTTGTTCTGAGGTTGTAAAACGGATGATATATCGATAAGGCTGGCTTAATGCTTCATTCGCTGTGAAAGAATTCACATCGGGTATAACACTCTCGTTACAGTGAAAATACAATAAATAGCGGTTTATAGTATCTTGCTGTTGAGCCGTTTCGGATAGCCCTGCCATAGCCAAAATCCTTTTAATTAAATCGAGTTTGTATGAAACAATATTTTTCGCTTTCCTTCAATTAAAACACCCTTCCATAGTGACATATAAGACATTACAAACTACTGCCTATTCATGAGGAAAATAAAAAAGTAAAAACTCATATGAAATAGAAATATTATCTCAGACAAAAATTATAATTAAACTCTATTAACAAAATGAGTAACTGTCCGCTGCACATCATGTGTATTAGTTAGATTATTATTAATATTGCCTATACTCTTCAAAAAGATTTGATACCCCAACCATCTGGACTGCTCGCTGACACGACCAACAAAGTATCGGCTATCATTTTGGTAAGTTTTAGCCAGATGGTGATTCCTGCTGAATTAACACCCACAATGTAACATCTTGTTAGCGCGCAATTGATTTCAAGTTGCAGTCTTAGCGCCATTCACTTACCGTGTTTTACAAACCTCATATCTATAAGGAGTGCTGCACGTGCTGTATGTCATTTATGCGGAAGATAATGCCGACTCTCTCGAAAAACGCACGGCTGTGCGCCCTGCCCACCTGGCCCGTCTACAACTTTTACGCGATGAAGGTCGCCTGTTAACTGCCGGGCCTATGCCTGCCGTCGACAGTAATGACCCTGGTGCTGCTGGTTTTACCGGTTCAACGGTTATTGCTGAGTTTGCATCTCTAGAAGATGCCCAAGCCTGGGCTGAAGCAGATCCTTATATTGCGGCGGGTGTCTATAAACAGGTAGCAATCAAGCCATTCAAGAAGGTATTCTGATTCAACTATTCGTACGGTGAATGAAGTTATCAGGAAATTTTTATGGATTTGTTTGATGAGTCTTATGAGCGCCACAAGCAATCTGTGGGTAATCAGGAAGCACGCTGGAACGCCTGGCTTGCCAAACATCCGTTGGTGATTGTCGCGGCGGCATCAGTCACAGTGCTGATTATTTTACTGGCAATGCATTTCTCGTAAGACCGAAGTTTCAGAAGATTTTGAAGATTTTGAAGATACTGGGCACCGCAAGCGGTGCCCTTTTCTTTACGACGCCCATTGATCGTGAATGGCAAACAGCAAGGAGTTACGCTGGCGGTTTGTCTGGCACTTTCTGATGGCGTGAATGCGCATATTACGGCGTGACTGACCTTCCAGCCAACGCGATCTGCGCCGTTGTGTCTGACGCAGCATACGCCAACGTCCGACCTCAGTTCTACTACGCCTCATTTTTACGACTCAGGTTGCATGTAAGACGCGCCATTATAGTGTCTTCTTCACGCCAGACCAGACGTTTTACGATTATACCCGTCATACTTCAAGTTGTTGGTGCGTTGGCTACTCGCCTTCACCCCAGTCACATTGTTATCTATGCTCCTGGGGACTCACGCGTTTGCCGCCTTCCTACAACTCGAATTATTTGGGTATTGTTTTATGGCGGTTATGCGTAAACTCAAAACATACGGTTTCTAAAGGATTTTTGAACTATGACAACCTTCTATACAGTCGTTAGTTGGCTGATAATTTTAGGTTACTGGCTATTAATTGCCGGCGTGACGCTCCGCATTTTAATGAAACGTCGCGCAGTTCCTTCTGCCATGGCTTGGCTTCTGATTATTTATATTCTTCCTCTGGTAGGGATAATCGCCTACCTCTCGTTTGGTGAGTTGCATCTGGGCAAGCGTCGTGCCGAACGTGCGCGTGCTATGTGGCCATCAACCGCAAAATGGCTAAACGACCTTAAAAGCTGCAAACATATATTCGCCGAAGAAAATAGCGAAGTCGCGACATCGTTATTCCAGTTATGTGAACGCCGCCAGGGGATTGGTGGCGTTAAAGGCAATCAGCTTCAGCTCCTTACGACATCTGATGAAACCATGCATGCGCTGATCCGCGATATCCAGCTGGCGCGTCATAATATCGAGATGGTGTTTTATATCTGGCAGCCAGGAGGGTTAGCAGACCAAGTGGCTGAATCACTGATGGCTGCGGCTCGCCGTGGCATCCACTGCCGTTTAATGCTGGACTCAGCCGGTAGCGTCGCCTTCTTCCGCAGCCCGTGGGCAAATATGATGCGTAACGCCGGCGTGGAAGTCGTTGAAGCGCTCAAAGTTAATTTGATGCGTGTGTTCTTGCGCCGCATGGATTTACGCCAGCACCGCAAAATGGTGATGATCGATAATTACATCGCTTATACCGGCAGTATGAATCTCGTCGACCCACGCTTCTTTAAACAAGATGCAGGCGTTGGGCAATGGGTTGATTTAATGGCTCGTATGGAAGGCCCGGTCGCGACAGCTATGGGAATTGTCTATTCCTGTGACTGGGAAATCGAAACCGGTAAGCGCATTTTACCCCCTGCCCCAGACGCCAATATTATGCCGTTTGAAGAAGCCAGCGGTCATACCATTCACACGATTGCTTCAGGCCCAGGTTTCCCGGAAGATTTGATTCACCAGGCATTACTGACATCTGTGTATGCCGCGCGTGAATATTTAATTATGACGACCCCTTACTTCGTACCAAGCGATGATTTACTCCACGCAATTTGTACTGCGGCACAACGTGGCGTGGACGTCAGTATTATTGTGCCACGCAAGAACGACTCATTACTGGTGGGTTGGGCAAGCCGGGCATTCTTTACCGAATTGCTGGAAGCTGGCGTGAAGATTTACCAGTTCGAAGGCGGCCTACTGCATACCAAGAGCGTACTGGTCGATGGGCAACTCAGTCTGGTGGGTACGGTTAATCTGGATATGCGTAGTCTTTGGCTCAATTTCGAGATAACCCTGGTTATCGACGACTCCGGTTTTGCCAGCGACCTTGCCGCCGTACAGGACGATTATATCTCCCGCTCACGGCTAGTTGATCTACGCTTGTGGTTGAAACGCCCAATGTGGCAACGTGTGGTAGAGCGACTGTTTTACTTCTTTAGCCCGTTACTGTAAAACGTGGCGCATCAGTACTTAATAAGTGGAACCAGACATGGAAATGGATCTGAACAACCGCCTGACAGAAGATGAAACTCTCGAGCAGGCTTACGATATTTTTCTGGAACTGGCGGTTGATAACCTCGACCCGGCAGATGTGATTTTATTTAACCTGCAATTTGAAGAGCGTGGCGGTGCCGAGCTTTTTGACCCCGCTGAAGACTGGCAGGAACATGTAGATTTCGACCTGAACCCTGACTTCTTTGCCGAAGTAGTGATTGGCCTTGCCGACACAGACGGTGGCGAAATCAACGATATCTTTGCTCGTGTGCTGCTGTGCCGCGAAAAAGATCACAAGCTCTGCCATATCCTCTGGCGCGAGTGATGTTTTTTAGCGCGGCACTGCTGCCGCGCTACTCTTCTTTCCCTATTAGCGGTAATCGCCCACCACACGACTTACAATATTGAGCGTTAGTCTCATGATCTTGCTGATGACATAACGGGCATTTTCGTTCCAGCCTTTTGCGCTGTAATTCCGCCGTCATTTGCGCGGTCAAAATCCCGGTTGGGATAGCAATCACCGAGTAGCCAATCAAGATAAGCAATGAAGCCACTAACCTTCCTAACGGGGTATGAGGCGTAATATCGCCGTAACCTACTGTCGCAACCGTCACCACTGCCCAATAAACTGAAACACCAAGACTCGTAAATCCGTTAACGGCCCCTTCAATTCCATACATTAATGCGCCAGCCGTGACTAATACGATGGCGATAAATGAATAGAATAGAATTAATTGATGCCGGGAGTTAACCACCGCACGCCATAAACTATTAAGCGCCGGCATTAAGCGCAGTAATTTCAGGATGCGTAAAACGCGAATTGCCCGCATGGCGCGCCAGGCAAAGAAATAGTGTATTGCCAGCTCCGGCCATAGCCACAAAACATACAGCGGCAAGATCGTCGCAAGATCGATAAATCCCCAGAAACTGAACACATAGCGCACCGGATCGGGCCAGACAAGCACGCGCAATACGTATTCAAGGGTAAAGACCAGGGTAAAACCAATTTCGATGGCGATAAACATCCGCCACTGATCTGGTGTGAAAGTGACTTGATTGCCGATGCTGGATTCAATAAAAACAGTGATGACACTAAGCAGCGCCAGTAAACCCCAGAATGCTTCACAGCGGCGCCCTGCGCGGGTTCGTTGGTCAAATAAAACGTGGTAACAACGTAGTCTTAAAGAACTCTTATTCCCTGTCACGAAAACCTCGCCTGTAAAAAAGGGCTGGCGTAATGCCAGCCCTGCGAGATTATAACGGGTCAACCTTCAGACAGGAAACGGCATGCTTGAAACTGCCTTCCAGAACCGGGCGAGTTTTCGCACATTCTGGGCCTGCAATCGGGCAGCGCGTACGGAATACGCAGCCTGACGGCGGGTTAATTGGTGATGGCAACTCCCCTTCAAGAAGTTGTATCGTTTTATTTCTCTCCAGATCCGGGTCAGGAATCGGCACCGCAGACATCAATGCTTTGGTATAAGGGTGCAGCGGGTTGTGGTACACCTCATCATAGGTGCCCAACTCAACAGCATGGCCCAGATACATCACCAGAACGCGGTCAGAGATGTGTTTTACCACTGCTAAATCGTGCGCGATGAAGATAAGGGAAAGCCCCATTTCACGTTGCAGTTTTTGCAGCAGGTTCACAACCTGAGCCTGGATTGATACGTCGAGCGCTGAAACCGGTTCGTCACAGATAATCAGTTTTGGCTCAAGGATCAAAGCACGGGCAATCCCGATCCTCTGGCACTGGCCACCTGAAAACTCGTGCGGGTAGCGGTTGATGAGGTTTGGCAGCAAGCCTACTTTCATCATCATCGCTTTTACACGGTCACGAACTTCCTGGCGCGGCATTTTTGGGTGATACGTGCGCAGTGGCTCAGCGATAATATCGCCGATATTCATACGCGGGTTGAGCGACGCCAGCGGGTCCTGGAAAATCATCTGGATGTCGCTACGCACATCGCGCCACTCGTCCTGATTCATGCCCAGCAAATCTTTACCCAGCCATGCCACGCGGCCTTCAGTGGCTTTCACCAGACCGATAATCGCACGAGCAAATGTTGATTTTCCGCAGCCAGATTCCCCGACCACACCCAGCGTTTCGCCTTCGTATAAACGCAGCGTCACGCCATCAACCGCTTTCAGGGTTTTAGAGGGTTGCCAGAACCACTGCTTGCCGTCTTTGATATCAAAGTGAACTTTCAGGTCAGCGATTTCTAAGAGGACTTTTTTCTCTTGCGTCACGGCGTTCATACTAACTCCTCCACTGGCTTAAAGCAGGCGCGTAAGCGGCCTTCACCAAATTGTTCCAGCGGCGGTGCTGTATTGCAGATTTCCATCGCATGTGGGCAACGCGGCTGGAACGGACAACCCTTCGGCAAACGCAACAGGTTTGGCGGGTTGCCAGGAATAGTCAGCAGTGATTCACCTTCAGCATCCAGACGCGGTACCGCATTTAGCAGACCGATAGAATACGGGTGAACCGGGTTGTAAAACACATCCCGCGCCTGACCATACTCCATAGTACGGCCAGCATACATCACCAGTACTTTGTCGCAGATCCCGGCAACAACACCCAGATCGTGGGTGATCATGATAATAGCGGTGTTGAACTCACGCTTAAGTTCATTCAACAGCGTCATGATTTGTGCCTGAACAGTTACGTCCAGTGCTGTCGTTGGTTCATCGGCAATCAGCAGTTTTGGACGGCACAGTAACGCCATGGCAATCATTACGCGCTGGCGCATACCGCCGGAAAACTCATGCGGGAACATGCGCATGCGTTTACGTGCTTCAGGCATTTTCACCGCATCGAGCATACGAACAGATTCTTCAAACGCTTCCGCTTTACCCAATTTTTTGTGCAACATCAGCACTTCCATCAACTGCTCGCCTACACGCATGTAAGGGTTCAGTGAGGTCATTGGGTCCTGGAAGATCATCGAAATCTGTTCTGCACGCAGACGGTTAAGCTGGCTTTCTGGAAGATTCAGAATCTCTTTACCATTAAACTTCGCTGAGCCACCAATACGGCCGTTCGCCGCCAGCAAACCCATCAAAGCAAAAGCCGTTTGCGATTTACCGGAACCGGACTCGCCCACAATACCCAGTGTTTCACCGGCTTTCAGGCTGAAATTCAGATCGTTTACCGCAGTAACATCACCGTCTGGCGTTCCGAAGGTGACGCGCAGATCTTTTACGTCTAACAACGTAGAAGTCTGGCTCAGTGGAGTAACCACCGCAGGATTTTCAATTGTGCTCATCGCGGCACTCCTTAACGATCTTTCGGGTCGAGGGCATCACGCAGGCCATCGCCGATAAAGTTGAAACAGAACAGAGTGATAACCAGGAAGCCTGCCGGGAACATCAGCAACCATGGGGAAACTTCCATGGAGTTGGCACCATCGCTCAACAATGCACCCCAGCTACTTAATGGCTCTTGTGTACCCAGACCCAGGAAGCTCAGGAAAGATTCGAACAGGATCATGCTTGGCACCAGCAGCGAAGCATAAACCACCACCACGCCGAGCACGTTCGGCACAATATGACGAACTACAATGTTAACGGTAGAAACACCGCCAACCTGGGCTGCTTCAATGAACTCTTTACGTTTCAGGCTCAGCGTCTGGCCACGCACGATACGCGCCATATCCAGCCAGGAAACCATGCCGATTGCGACAAAAATCAGCAGGATGTTTTGCCCGAAGAATGTCACCAGCAAAATTACGAAGAACATGAATGGGAAGGAGTTGAGGATCTCAAGCAGACGCATCATCACAGAGTCGGTTTTGCCACCCAGATAACCCGCAAGCGAGCCATACAATGTGCCAACTACTACCGCGACCAGTGCCGCTGCAACACCAACCATCAACGAGATACGACCACCGATTGCGACACGAACCAGCAGGTCACGGCCCGAGGAGTCCGTCCCGAAATAGTGACCTGAGGTCATATCCGGTGCAGCCGACATCATTCCCCAATCGGTATCAAAATAGCTAAATTGCGACAGCATCGGCGCGAAGGTCACGAACAGCGCGATAAGTGCCAGGACAATCAAACTCGCTACCGCTGCACGGTTATGCATAAAGCGGCGACGGGCGTCTTGCCAAAGGCTACGGCCTTCTACTTCTAGTTTTTCACTGAAGTTTTCCAGCGCCTCGCTGTTTTTATTACTCAACATCATGGCGTACTCCAGCGTCAGTAACGGATTTTCGGATCGATAACGGCATACAGCACATCAACAATCGCGTTAAAGAGAATAGTCAGCGCGCCAACCAGAATGGTCAGGCTCAGAACCAATGAATAGTCACGGTTCAACGCTCCGTTTACGAACAACTGGCCGATACCCGGTAATCCGTAAATGGTTTCAATAACCATCGAGCCTGTGATGATACCGACAAATGCCGGGCCCAAATATGACAGAACGGGTAGCAGTGCAGGTTTCAACGCGTGGCGCAAAATAATGCGGCGCATCGGTAAACCTTTCGCACGTGCGGTACGGATAAAGTTTGAGTGCAGAACTTCAATCATGGAGCCACGAGTGATACGCGCGATACTGGCAATATAAGCCAAAGACAACGCGACCATTGGCAGGATCATGTATTGAATGGCCCCTCCGTTCCACCCGCCTCCGGGCAACCACTTGAGGGTTATCGCAAATATCAGAACCAGTAATGGCGCAACCACGAAGCTCGGGATAACTACCCCGGTCATGGCTATCCCCATTACGGCGTAATCCCATTTGGTATTTTGATTCAGTGCGGCAATAACCCCAGCGAAAACCCCTAAAACAACGGCAAAGATAAATGCAGCAGCACCCAATTTTGCCGAGACTGGGAAGCTTGAGGCCACCAGGTCGTTCACTGAATAATCTTTATATTTAAATGACGGGCCAAAATCACCGTGAGCCAGTTGTTTCAGATAACTGAAATACTGGGTCGAGATCGGATCGTTTAAATGGTATTTGGCTTCAATGTTCGCCATAACTTCCGGCGGCAGTGCGCGTTCGCTGGTAAAAGGGCTACCTGGCGCAAGGCGCATCATGAAGAATGAAATTGTTATAAGAATAAATAGTGTCGGAATTGCTTCCAGACAACGACGCAGAATAAATTTCAACATTGCCCGTACCTTCTGGCTGTGCCTTTAGAGTGCGATAAAATAAGACACGATGGGGCAAGCTCTACCCTTTTATCTTAAATAATTCACGTTGCAGGAAGGCGACAAGCTCATGACCCCCCAGGAACATAGAAAACTATGTGACTGGGGTGAATGAGCGCAGTTAACGCACCTGCAGCGTGAAGTATGAGGGATAAAACCTGCCCCACGAATTGCCATTAATGTTTGATGATATACATATCTTTAGTATAGATATTATCCATCGGGTCTTTACCGGTATAACCGCCAACCCATGGTTTCACCAGACGGGCATTCACGTAGTAATAAACCGGAACGATTGCAGAATCTTTGCCCAATTGCTGTTCCGCTTTATCGTATGCAGCAGCGCGTTGTGCATCATCAGTCGCTTTCAGCGATTCCGCCATAATGGCGTCAAAGGCTGGGCTCTTATAATGCGCGGTGTTCATTGAGCTTGAAGACAGCATTGTGTTCAGGAAGGAAGTCGGTTCGTTGTAATCCGCACACCAGCCAGCACGCGCAACGTTGTAGTTGCCCTGGTGACGAGTATCGAGGAAGGTTTTCCACTCCTGGTTTACCAACTTAACGTTCACACCGAGGTTTTTCTGCCAGATAGAAGCAGCTGCGATAGCCAGTTTCTTGTGCAGATCGGAGGTGTTGTACAACAGGTCGAAGGTCAGCGGCTTATCTTTGGTGTAACCCGCTTCAGCCAGCAACTTCTTAGCTTCTTCGTTACGTTTTTCCTGAGTCCATGAGAACCACTCAGGTTTAGTCAGTTTTGCACCGTCAGTATAAGGAGGGGTATAGCCATATGCTGGCAGATCGCCCTGCGCCTTCACTTTATTAACGATAATGTCACGATCCAGACCCAGTTTCAGAGCGGTACGGACACGCGCATCGTTAAATGGAGCTTTCTGGTTGTTAATTTCGTAGTAGTAAGTACACAGATATGGGTCAACGTGTACTTCAGCTGGAATTTCTTTTTTCAGTTTCTGGAACAGCTCGATTGGCAGGTTGTTATACGTCATGTCAATCTCGCCGCTGCGATAGCGGTTCACATCCGTGACTTCGGAAGAGATTGGCAGATAGGTGATTTGCGAAATAACGGTTTTCGCGTTATCCCAATAATTAGTATTACGCTCCATTACGATGCGTTCGTTAACAACCCAGTCTTTCAGTTTATAAGCACCGTTGCTCACGATGTTTGCAGGTTGGGTCCACTTCTCACCAAACTTCTCAATGGCGGTTTTGTTCACCGGGGACATCGCCGGGTTAACCAGAAGTTTGTAGAAGTAAGGAACAGGCTCGCTCAAAGTGACTTCCAGAGTGTGGTCGTCAATGGCTTTTACGCCCAGTTCACTTGGTTTCATTTTGCCGTCGATGATGGCATCAACGTTTACGATATGGCCGTATTGCGGGTAGCTTGCGTATGGGGAAGCAGTATTTGGATCAACCAGACGCTGCCAGCTATAAACGAAATCTTGCGCTGTGACTGGCTCGCCGTTAGACCATTTCGCATCTTTACGCAGATGGAAGGTCCAGACTTTGAAATCTTTATTATCCCAGGACTCTGCTACTCCCGGAATTGGGTGACCGTCTTTTGGAGAAGTAATCAATAAACCTTCAAACAGATCACGGCTGACGTTTGACTCAGGAACACCTTCAATCTTATTTGGGTCCAGAGACTGTGGTTCAGCACCGTTATTTCGGATCAACGTCTGCTTTTCTGACAGTTGAACACCTGCAGGAACTTCGGCCGCCATGGCCACATTGCCTACGATTAGCGCGGATAAAATGCTTGCTGCTACCAGACTTTTTTTTGTGATGATGGACATTGTGTTGATACTCCACTCATTATAATTACCGACCCGAAAGCCAGCCTCTTCCCCTTAGGGTTCCTTAACAGCGCAAGAGCGTTATGCGACTGTCCGGATTAACTTCTGTATTACTTGCTATCACCGACTTTATTTTTTGGGACGCTCTTATTGGCACCCTGTTCCGTCGATTCTTAATCAACCTACCCTGTACTCAGGTTGATTTTTATGAGTCATCTGTAAATGAAACATTTCTCAGATAATTGTGTTGCCCGGAAAGTATCAAAAGCCTTTGACACTCGCCAATACAATTTGCAAATTTGTTAACCATTTCTCTTTTATCTATGTGGAGACTGGTTCGTAACGATGCTTTTGCCGTGCAAAACACTCGGTTAACTCTTTAAAAATAAAAGAGATACCGGTGACCAAAAAGATGGATTTCACGCAGACTGATGGCACTCAGTTTTCATTCACGAAAAATTAACAACTGGTTATTTTTTAGCACATTCATCTGCTGGATAGCATGATTTACTAATATCATCTCAATAAAGCGGCAGCAAGCATCATTGTGTAGTGTGAGTTAAATAACGAACTGATTGTCAGTTTTATGTACAGCGGGGAAAAATGAAGGTTGTTAATACGCGGTTTCCAAAGCATTTTCTTATGAATAATTTTCTTATGAAAACTAAAAAAATGCTTATGCTTTAATCGCATTGGTAAAAAATTAACAAAAAAAAGCAGAATGGCTATTCTGCTTTTTCATATGCCGGTTTCAGCAGAACTAACTTAATAACCCTGGGAAGATCGTTTTCAGGCCAGTCACTATAAATTCGATACCCAGCGCCATCAACAACAACCCCATAATACGGGTGATAACGTTGATGCCGGTTTGCCCCAACAAACGGACTAACCACGGGGCAAGGCGGAAAACCAACCAGCAACAAAAAGCAAAGAGTGCAATAGCGATTGAAAAACCAACCAAATAATTCCAGCTATGGTAACGCGTGCCCCATACAATAGTCGAACTGATTGCACCAGGGCCTGCCATTAAAGGCAATGCCAATGGCACGACCCCCACACTTTCACGGATAGCGCTTTCTGATTTTTCTTGTTTGTTCTGTTTATCTTCCCCGAGCTTACCGCTGATCATCGACATCGCAATGGTGACCACCAGGATACCGCCAGCAATGCGGAAAGAATCAATTGATATGCCAAATAATTGCAGAATACCGTCACCGAGGAACAACGACGTCCATAAAATAATCGCTACCGACAAGTTGGCGGTAAGGTTTGTTTTATTCCTGGCCAACGCCGTTTGGTAGCTGGTCATACTGATGAATACAGGAATGATCCCCACTGGGTTTACCAGCGCGAACAAGCCAATAAAGAACTTAAAATAGGTAGGCAAATCGAACAAGGATTGAGCCACTCAAAACTCCGCGAATGAACGTAGCAAAGGCCGGCGTAATGTAATGGAAAACAGGTGCTGGCGCCACGCACTTTCGCAGCATAGATAACTACTTTTATTAGCAAATGCGATATTAAACGATATTGTTACCCACTTGTTGAAAATATGGTAATTTGTTTTATCTTTGCTGTGACTAAAATTTTAAAGACTTATCAGTTACCTGAATCCTCCCTGCTGAATGGAGTCAGCCTTAAAATATTGTGATTTATATCACAAAAAACCTACTCAGAAGTGAGTACTCTTGATGCATCTGAAGAGCAAATGATTCAGAGGATGAATAGGTTTTTTTAGGTAGGCTCTTTTAGTAAGTCAGCAAGATGTTTTGGGAAGTTTTTGGATAGTCGTGGCTCGTGTCTTACGCAAGCTGTTGCCCGCTGACTATACTGTCGTCTCGAGCAGCTCATTTACTAAAAGAGTTTAAACATTATCAGGAGAGCATTATGGCTGTAACTAATGTCGCTGAACTTAACGCACTTGTAGAGCGCGTCAAGAAAGCCCAGCGTGAATATGCCAACTTTACTCAAGAGCAAGTTGATAAAATCTTCCGCGCCGCCGCTCTGGCTGCTGCAGATGCTCGAATCCCTCTCGCGAAACTGGCCGTTGCTGAATCTGGCATGGGTATCGTTGAAGATAAAGTGATCAAAAACCACTTTGCTTCAGAGTATATCTACAACGCCTATAAAGATGAGAAAACCTGCGGTGTGTTGGATGAAGACCACACCTTCGGGACTATCACCATCGCTGAGCCAATCGGTATCATCTGCGGTATCGTGCCAACGACTAACCCAACTTCAACGGCTATCTTTAAGTCTCTGATCAGCCTGAAGACTCGTAACGCGATCATCTTCTCTCCACACCCACGTGCAAAAGACGCGACCAACAAAGCAGCAGACATCGTTCTGCAAGCAGCGATCGCTGCTGGTGCACCTAAAGATCTGATCGGTTGGATTGACCAGCCATCTGTTGAACTGTCTAACGCACTGATGCACCACCCAGATATCAACATGATTCTGGCAACTGGTGGCCCAGGCATGGTTAAAGCAGCATACAGCTCCGGTAAACCAGCAATCGGCGTTGGCGCAGGTAACACTCCAGTTGTTGTTGACGAAACTGCCGACATCAAACGTGTTGTTGCTTCTATCCTGATGTCTAAAACCTTCGATAACGGCGTAATCTGTGCTTCCGAGCAATCAGTTATCGTTGTTGACTCTGCATATGATGCAGTGCGCGAGCGTTTTGCATCACACGGCGGCTACATGCTGCAGGGTCAAGAGCTGAAAGCTGTTCAGAACATCATTCTGAAAAACGGCGCGCTGAACGCAGCTATCGTGGGTCAGCCAGCAACTAAAATTGCTGAACTGGCAGGCTTCACAGTACCGGCTGACACCAAGATCCTGATTGGTGAAGTTAGCGTTGTTGACGAATCTGAGCCATTCGCTCACGAAAAACTGTCTCCAACTCTGGCTATGTACCGTGCTAAGAGCTTCGAAGATGCCGTTGTTAAAGCTGAGAAACTGGTTGAGATGGGCGGCATCGGCCACACCTCTTGCCTGTACACAGACCAGGACAACCAGCCAGAGCGCGTTAAGCACTTCGGCGACAAAATGAAAACTGCACGTATCCTGATCAACACCCCTGCTTCTCAGGGTGGTATCGGTGACCTGTACAACTTCAAACTCGCGCCTTCCCTGACTCTGGGTTGTGGCTCATGGGGTGGTAACTCTATCTCTGAGAACGTGGGTCCTAAGCACCTGATCAACAAGAAAACCGTTGCTAAGCGAGCTGAGAACATGTTGTGGCATAAACTTCCGAAATCTATCTACTTCCGCCGTGGCTCCCTGCCAATCGCGCTGGACGAAGTGATTACTGATGGTCACAAACGTGCGATGATCGTTACCGACCGTTTCCTGTTCAACAACGGTTATGCAGACCAGATCACTTCTGTTCTGAAAGCAGCTGGCGTTGAAACTGAAGTATTCTTCGAAGTAGAAGCTGATCCAACTCTGTCCGTAGTACGTAAAGGTGCAGAACTGGCGAACTCCTTCAAACCAGACGTGATTATCGCGCTGGGTGGTGGTTCACCGATGGATGCTGCGAAAATCATGTGGGTTATGTACGAGCACCCAGAAACTCACTTCGAAGAACTGGCTCTGCGCTTCATGGACATCCGTAAGCGTATCTACAAGTTCCCGAAAATGGGCGTAAAAGCGAAAATGATCGCGGTTACCACCACTTCCGGTACTGGTTCAGAAGTGACTCCGTTTGCTGTTGTAACTGATGATGCTACTGGTCAGAAATACCCACTGGCTGACTACGCTCTGACTCCAGATATGGCGATTGTTGATGCCAACCTGGTCATGGACATGCCTAAGTCCCTGTGTGCATTCGGTGGTCTTGATGCCGTAACTCACGCACTGGAAGCTTATGTTTCTGTTCTGGCGAGCGAGTTCTCTGACGGCCAGGCTCTGCAAGCGCTGAAACTGCTGAAAGAAAACCTGCCAGCATCTTACAACGAAGGCTCTAAAAACCCAGTTGCTCGTGAGCGTGTACACAACGCTGCGACCATCGCGGGTATCGCGTTTGCGAACGCCTTCCTGGGTGTGTGTCACTCAATGGCTCACAAACTGGGTTCACAGTTCCACATTCCTCACGGTCTGGCGAACGCCCTGTTGATCTCCAACGTTATCCGTTATAACGCGAATGACAACCCAACTAAGCAGACTGCATTCAGCCAGTATGACCGCCCACAAGCGCGTCGTCGTTATGCTGAAATCGCAGACCATCTGGGTCTGAGCGCACCGGGCGACCGTACTGCTGCTAAGATTGAGAAACTGCTGGCATGGCTTGACAGCATCAAGGCTGAACTGGGTATTCCTAAGTCCATCCGCGAAGCTGGTGTTCAGGAAGCTGACTTCCTGGCTCACGTTGACAAACTGTCTGAAGATGCGTTCGATGACCAGTGTACCGGTGCTAACCCACGTTACCCACTGATCTCTGAACTGAAACAAATTCTGATGGATACCTTCTACGGTCGTGAATTCTCCGAAGAAGGCAACGAAGCAGCACAGGCTAAAACAGCAGCTCCTGCCGCGAAAGCTGACAAGAAAGCGAAGAAAACCGCTTAATTGTAATAGCTAATAAAAAACCCGCTTCGGCGGGTTTTTTTGTTTCTGCTTTCTAAAAACGCCGCACAAAGCCTCTCACGACGATGATTGAGAAAGGCACTCATCTGCCTTCCTATTTAATTTAATTCGCTCTGAATGCCTTCCAGAGAGCCTGTTTGCAGCGCTTCTTTATAGTGTTTACGGCAAACAGACACATAGCGCTCGTTCCCACCAATCACAACCTGTTCTCCCTGGTTATACGGACGACCTTCCTGGTCGAGGCGCAAAACCATGCTGGCTTTACGTCCACAAAAACAGATAGTTTTTAATTCCACGAGTTTGTCTGACCACGCTAATAAATATTGGCTTCCGCCAAATAACTCGCCCTGAAAATCAGTGCGTAGGCCATAACATAATACGGGAATATCTAATTCATCCACGACGTCTGATAACGCCAGAACTTGATCGCGTGTCAGGAACTGGCATTCATCTACCAGTACGCAATGCACAGCGTCCCGCTGATGCTCTTCACGTATTTCATTGAATAATTGGGTTGAGTCATTGTAGAGCTTTGCGGGCGACGATAATCCAATACGCGAACTCACCTTTCCAGAACCAAACCGATTGTCAATTTCTGCGGTATACACCAATGTACGCATTCCGCGCTCTTGATAGTTGTATGACGATTGCAGTAATGCCGTAGATTTACCCGCGTTCATTGCGGAATAGTAAAAGTAAAGTTGTGCCATTGGTCAGCTAGCCTGAGTTAAAATGTAAATATTATTAACACAGGATTATATCATAAGCCGTTAGGGAGTTGCTTTTACCTTATGACTCCAGGAAGAATTCATAGATTGTTAGAGAGATATATAAACCATAGCGTGGAATGCCTGAAATCGGCAGATGTTTGATGTTCATCACGTTGCACTTAACTTACGGAGTTTTCAGTGTTTTTGCTGGCACTCCCTGAAATCTATTGGATCATCAATAATAACTATCTATTAAAAATATCCACCATTACAGGCAATAATACCAAAGGTTGATATTTCACCATTAATGCGTTTATGTCTCAATTTACTACTTCGGCAACCCTGAAACTATCAGGGTTGTTGTAGAAAAAGTGAGTTCCCCACGTTTTGTTTACCTTAGATGCAAGCCAAAATTTAAGTTAATACCCTTTTATAAATCGACAAAATATTATGGAATTTTGAATTCCTTACATTACTTCCTATTGCAGAACTTAATTTAAGCCTCTATTATTAGCCCAACAAGCCAACCATCAATATAAGTTTGAGATTACTAAAATGAGCGAAGCACTTAAAATTCTGAACAACATCCGTACTCTTCGTGCACAAGCCAGAGAATGTACCCTGGAAACGCTGGAAGAAATGCTGGAAAAATTAGAAGTTGTTGTTAACGAACGCCGTGAAGAAGATAACGCTGCTGCTGCAGAAATTGAAGAGCGTACTCGTAAACTGCAACAATACCGTGAAATGCTAATTGCTGACGGCATTGATCCTAATGAATTACTGAATAGCATGGCTGCTGTTAAAACTACAGGCAAAGCTAAACGCGCTGCACGTCCAGCTAAATATCAGTACATCGACGAAAACGGCGAAAGCAAAACCTGGACTGGCCAAGGCCGTACTCCAGCTGTAATCAAAAAAGCAATGGAAGAGCAAGGCAAGAAACTGGAAGACTTCCTGATCGCCTAATTTTCGCTTTTAGTGCTGCTTATTAAATCCCGCTTCGGCGGGATTTTTATTTTGAGCGCATCATTAGCAGAATCTTTGTTACTACAAATAGTGCTCATAAAAAAAGGAAGCCAGGCTTCCTTTTTTCTTTTTTCTTTTAACTTCTCAGCATTAGCTGACTTTATAGAATGCCTTATACCAGTCTACGAAGCGCTGTACGCCATCCTGAACCGATGTCTGTGGTTTAAAGCCAATGACATCGTACAACGCCTTCGTGTCCGCACTCGTCTCCAGAACGTCACCTGGCTGCATAGGCATCATATTCTTCTGGGCAACCTTACCTAAAGAGGTTTCAAGGGCAGTAATATAATCCATCAACGTAACCGGATTACTGTTCCCGATATTATAAACTCGATAAGGTGCTGAGCTTGTCGCCGGAGTTCCTTCCTCTACTGTCCACGTGGCATCGGCTTGCGGAATGACATCCTGCAAACGAACGATTGCCTCTGCAATATCATCAATATAAGTGAAGTCACGACGCATTTGCCCATGATTATAAACGTCGATACTCTTTCCTTCGACAATCGCACGAGTAAATTTAAATAACGCCATATCCGGGCGGCCCCATGGACCATAAACGGTGAAAAAGCGTAACCCGGTCGTCGGTAACCCATATAAGTGCGAGTACGTATGCGACATCAACTCGTTAGCTTTTTTGGTTGCCGCATATAATGATATTGGATGATCGACAGTGTCATCAGTTGAGAACGGAAGTTTGCGATTTAGCCCATATACCGAACTGGACGAAGCATATAACAGATGCCCCACTTTATTATGGCGACAACCTTCAAGAACATTTAAATGCCCCACAAGGTTTGAATCAGCATAGGCGTGAGGGTTATCGATGGAATAACGTACACCTGCTTGTGCAGCAAGATGAATCACACGATCAAATTTCTCTTTGGCAAATAATTCCGCCATGGCATTACGATCGGCAAGGTCAATTTTATCGAAACGGAATGAAGAATGTGGTGCGAGGAGATCAAGACGAGCTTGCTTAAGATTGACATCGTAATAGTCATTCAGGTTATCGATACCGATAACCTGGTGACCGGCTGCCAGCAAACGTTCACTGACATGAAATCCAATAAAGCCTGCACTGCCGGTAACCAAAAATTTCATATAATCCTCATTTATACCCGTCATACTCCAAACTACATCTTTGTTGGCTTCGTAAACATACCCGAATCACCTACTGATGTAAGTTCATCGGGATGTGTTCACTTGCCGCCGCGATGCAGCTTGAATTATTTAGGATATATTACGCAATATTGATGGACGCTCCGCGGCCGATTGCATAATAGACAAAGCCGCGTTTGTTAAGTCTCTCAGGATCATACAGGTTACGGCCGTCAAAGATAACTGGTTGCTTTAGGGATTTCTTGATTGCATCAAAATCAGGTGCACGGAAACTTTGCCATTCTGTACAAATAACCAGAGCATCTGCATCTTGTAATGCGGCTTCTTTAGTTCCCATCAATTTCAGATCTGGACGATGTCCGTAAATGCGCTGAGCTTCGTCCATTGCTTCCGGGTCATACGCCTGCACCTGAGCACCGCGTTCCCACAGCGCTTCCATCAGGACGCGGCTAGAGGCTTCACGCATATCGTCGGTATTCGGTTTGAATGAAAGTCCCCACAGCGCGAAGGTTTTACCTTTCAGATCTTCACCGAAATGACGAGTAATAAACTCAGGGAGTTTTAACTTCTGGTCGTGGTTGACCTCTTCTACCGCTTGCAGAATACGTGGCGTGTAGCCAATCTGCTGAGCGGTACGAATCAGAGCCTGCACATCTTTAGGGAAGCAGGAGCCACCATAACCGCAGCCAGGGTAAATAAAGCTGTAGCCGATGCGGGAGTCTGAACCAATACCCATACGCACTTTTTCGATATCTGCGCCCAGCCGTTCTGCCAGGTTGGAGATTTCGTTCATAAAGCTAATTTTAGTCGCCAGCATGCAGTTCGCGGCGTACTTGGTCAGCTCAGCACTACGGATATCCATCAGGATCATGCGATCGTGGTTGCGATTGAACGGCTCGTACAATTCACGCAGCAAATCCACCACATCATCGTTATCGGTACCGATAACAATACGCTCAGGGCGCATGCAGTCAGAAACTGCCGCACCTTCCTTCAGGAATTCAGGGTTAGAAACCACATCAAATGGAATATCCACGCCACGGGCTTTCAGCGTCTCTTCCATTACGTTGCGCACTTTGTCTGCTGTTCCGACAGGAACGGTAGATTTATCGAGCACAACTTTGTGGGATGTCATGTGCTGCGCGATAGTACGTGCAACAGCGGTGACATATTTCAGGTCAGCAGAACCGTCTTCATCCGGCGGAGTTCCAACGGCAATAAATTGCATTTCACCATGATGGACGCCCAATTCAGCATCGGTGCTGAACTGTAAACGGCCTTCTTCATAGTTTTTCTTCACCAGTGGCGTTAAGCCGGGTTCAAAAATTGGGATCACGCCGTTTTTCAGATTTTCGACTTTCTTCGCATCGACATCTATGCACATTACATCGTGACCAACTTCCGCAAGCACTGCAGCCTGAACAAGTCCAACATAGCCGATACCAAATACAGTAACTTTCATCTTTCTATCCTGCGTTGAAATGAATTACTTTTTCGCGCCAACTGTCTCTTCTAGCCAGGCTTTAAAGTCTGCGCCCAAAGTGCTGTGACGGATACCGTACTCCACAAACGCCTGCATATAACCGAGTTTGTTACCACAGTCATGGCTCACGCCTCTCATGTGATAGGCTTCAACAGTCTGTTTTTCCATCAACATAGCAATGGAGTCAGTCAGCTGAATTTCATCACCAGCACCTGGAGGTGTTTTGGACAACAGCGGCCAAATATCAGCAGTCAGCACATAACGGCCTACAACTGCAAGATTAGATGGTGCAACATTGGCTTTAGGTTTCTCAACAATACCGACCATTGGCACGCTGTCACCTTCGTTTAACTCAACGCCTTTGCAGTCAACAACACCGTAAGCGGTAACATCTTCTACCGGCTCAACCATGATTTGGCTGTGGCCTGTAGTATCAAAACGTTTGATCATTTCGGCCAGGTTATCCTGCGAAAGATCGGATTCGAACTCATCAAGAATTACATCTGGCAGAATAACGGCTACTGGCTCATCGCCGACAACCGGATGGGCGCACAGCACTGCGTGCCCCAGGCCTTTAGCCAGGCCCTGACGAACCTGCATGATAGTGACATGCGGAGGGCAAATAGCCTGAACTTCATCCAGCAACTGGCGCTTAACACGTTTTTCCAGCATGGCTTCAAGTTCGAAGCTGGTATCGAAGTGGTTTTCGATGGAGTTTTTCGAAGAGTGAGTCACCAGCACAATTTCAGTAATGCCCGCGGCGATACATTCATTGACCACATACTGAATTAACGGTTTATCGACTAAAGGCAACATCTCTTTTGGAATAGCCTTGGTAGCCGGTAACATACGTGTGCCCAATCCCGCGACAGGGATTACTGCTTTTCTTACTTTAGAATTAATGGCAGCCATTGAAAAATCTCCTGGACTGTTCAAGTTTTCACTTGCACGTCAATTAAAAAAACGTCTCGAGTATATCAGCTTAAAAATGGAATCTGCGGCTGTTTACCCGTTGCGTTGATAATTTAAGACTAATACGATTTGGATAGATACGATATTACCACCAGCAATGATAGGGGAGAAAACCTAAATGATTTCAACCATCCAGATGCTCATTCCGCAGACAACATCAGCCGTAATCGCCCGCCACTTCCCCAAACCTGACACTGCCAGGACTCACAACGCTGGCTAATTTGATTGAGATAAGTATTGCCCAGTGTTCCCAAAGGCACACCGTTGCTGACCTGAATTTGATGCTCACCGGTATTTAAGGTGGCATTTAGCCCCGCCGAGACCAAAATGAGGTTTTTGAGTTCACTATGGTAATAACCCACCATCAGCGGAAACTGCCCGGTAAGATTGGCCTGACGTAATAATTGATTCACTTGTTTGAGTAAATTACCGAGCTCAGGTAAACGTTGGTTTTGTTTGGAAAGTTGTTCCTGCAATAGCCCGTTAAATAGTGCTCGTAATAACAGTGCCGCCAGCACCCCATTATCCCCTGCTCTTGTCACATCAAGGCAATAAAATGCCAGGTCGTTCTCTGACAAAGCAGCAATATCCAGAACAAGTCCTGGTTGATTATGAGTAATTAACTGGCGGTAATTCACCCGGCAATGCGAAATCACCTGTTGTACCGGGGGTTGTAGTTCTTGAAGTAGCGTAGATGCAGCCTGCGGGTCGCTGACTAGCGCATCCCAGTCCTGAAATAGGCGTTCTTCTTCCTCAACACGCGAATTAAACATGTTGGGATAGAGGCAGGCGAAGACTGTTTCACGCAGACGATTGAGATCTTTAATAGGTTTTAGCAAGACGTCCTGCACGCCAAAGCGCAGCGCTTTAGCGATATCTGACATATTCTCTGTCGCGGAAATCACAAGGATTGGCGTCTGTATGCCTTCATTACGCAAGTGCTCTACCAACTTCAATCCATTCATGCGCGGCATAGCCAGATCGCAAATCAGCAGATCGGGCGCAAAACTGGTCATCTTTTCCAGAGCATCTATACCATCAACGGCAACAGCAATGACCGCACCTAAGGAAGAGAGATAATTTTCCAGTAAAGAGCGGAAAACGGGCTCATCTTCAACAATGAGAATCAGTTTTCCAACGAGTGGCTGTGTCATTTTCGCTCCCCTGACTGGCGATAGATCAATAGTGGCATGGTATGACAATCACCGCCTGTCAGAATTGCCTGAAGATGCGAGTTTTCACCATACTCAATCATGGGTACGAACCAATGGCAGCAGCTCATCCATCTTTTTCTCGACGGCAAGACTGCCCGCACTTATCGCTTCCGCGGCACGGTGGAAATCAAGCGTTGAAATCTGGGGGCAAAAAGGTTGCAGCAAAATATCCGGTGGGTCACCCGCCATACGGTTACGCTTTAAGCGGTTTTCCAACACCTGAATAGAGGTGGTCATGATTTCCATGGCCGTTGGCGTGGTATTGGCACGACGGGTAGTGATTTTGCCGAGCTGTTCGCGCAAACGACCACGCCATGAATCAGGCTGCACCTGATTTTCAGCCAGAGGAGTCGTCATATTGACGGAGAGTAAATCTTGCTGCATCAAATGCGCATCATGTTGCAGGTCGACGGCAATCACGATATCGGCACCCAGCGCACGCGTTAGCGAAACAGGCACCGGGTTAACCACTGCGCCATCCACCAGCCAGTAGCCGTTATACCCGACCGGCGACAATAGCCCCGGCATACTGCAAGAGGCTCGAACAGCCTGATGCAAATCACCATCCGTGAACCACAATTCACGTCCAGTACTTAAATTGGTGGCAACAGAGCCAAAACGCAGCGCGCAGTCTTCAATTTTCTCTTCGGTAATGATTTTGCGGACGTTGTTGAACACTCTTTCGCCACGCAACAATCCGCCACGACGCCAGGAAAGATCCATTAGTCGCAGTACATCCCAATAGCCGAACGAGCGCACCCATCGTTCCATCATAGGTAAGCGATTACTTGCATACGCGGCACCGACCAGTGCCCCAACCGAGCAACCTGCAACGATATCAACCTGAATGCCTGCTCGTTTTAACGCATTAATGACACCAATATGCGCCCATCCTTTTGCTGCTCCCGACCCTAATGCCAGGCCGATCTTTACCTGTCTCATTTTGCCTCGGTCTTTCTTCCCCGGTTTATACCCATCATTCATCAAGCTGCGGGTGGTGTTGATTGCAACTCAAATGCCCATGGATATATCACCTCGTGGCGAACTCGCCACAGCTCAGTTAACATAACTACCCCGCGTATTTACGCTGACTATTTTTTGTAACCAAGGAGATGCTGTGTCGCAACTTTGCCCTTGTGGTAGCGGTCTGGAGTATAGCGTATGTTGCCAGCCTTACCTACGCGCAGACAAGCCCGCGCCAACCCCATCACAGCTAATGCGTTCACGTTATAGTGCGTATGTGATGCAGGACGCAGACTATCTTGTCACGACCTGGCACCCGCAAACCCGCAGCCCTTCGCTGAAATCAGATATTTCAGGAAGTTTTGGCACAACCAAGTGGTTAGGTCTGACAGTTTATGAAGCTGCTGCCGGACGCGATGAAAACGAAGGTTTCGTCAGTTTTGTCGCGCGCTTTGAAGAACAATGCGAAGAAAGTGCCATTATCGAGCGTTCGCGTTTCTTAAAGGAAAACGGCCAGTGGTACTATGTCGATGGAACACGCCCGCAATTTGGTCGCAATGACCCCTGCCCTTGCGGTTCTGGAAAAAAATATAAAAAGTGTTGTGGTCGTTAACTCACCGTGGCACAAATCAATTAGCAAACACACGCACAACAGGATTTCCCCGTGACACAAGCACTACAGCGAAAAGTACTCCGCACCATTTGCCCTGACGCTAAGGGCCTGATCGCCAAGATCACCAACATTTGTTACAAGCACGAACTGAACATTGTTCAGAACAACGAGTTTGTTGACCATCGCACCGGGCGCTTCTTTATGCGTACCGAGCTTGAGGGGATTTTCAACGACAACACGCTACTGGCTGATTTAGATGGCGCATTGCCTGAAGGTTCGGTGCGTGAACTCATTCCTGCGGGTCGTCGTCGCGTGGTGATCCTGGTCACCAAAGAAGCGCACTGCCTGGGTGACTTATTAATGAAAGCCAATTATGGCGGCCTCGATGTTGAGATCGCTGCTGTTATCGGCAACCACGAAACGCTGCGCACGCTGGTTGAGCGTTTTGATATTCCGTTTGAGCTGGTCAGCCATGAAGGTCTGACGCGCGAAGATCACGACCAACAAATGGCCGACGCAATTGCAGCGCATAAACCGGATTACGTGGTACTGGCGAAATACATGCGTGTGTTGACGCCTGAGTTTGTTTCGCGCTTCCCGAACCAGATTATCAACATCCACCACTCGTTCCTGCCTGCGTTCATCGGTGCGCGTCCTTATCACCAGGCGTACGAGCGCGGCGTGAAGATTATCGGTGCCACCGCACACTACGTGAACGACAATTTGGATGAAGGCCCAATCATCATGCAGGATGTGATTCACGTCGATCACACCTACACTGCAGAAGATATGATGCGTGCCGGGCGTGATGTTGAGAAAAATGTTCTCAGCCGCGCACTGTATCAAGTGCTGGCCCAGCGCGTGTTTGTATACGGTAATCGCACGATTATTCTGTAGATCAATCATGTAATTGCTTAGGTTTGCGACGTTACGTGTAAAAAAACGGCAAACGATTCATTTTCTTACAGTGAATGCTTTACAGCGGCGCTTCATTTGATATGATGCGCCCCGCTTCCAGACGAAGGAGGCGAGTAAGAAAGCCAACAAAATGTAATACCCCTGGCGGGGTTCCCGAGCGGCCAAAGGGAGCAGACTGTAAATCTGCCGTCATCGACTTCGAAGGTTCGAATCCTTCCCCCGCCACCATTCTTGACCACTGCATTGTGGTTAAGGCAATAAGTTATCATTGAGATGAGCACTTATTGGGGAAGGACGAGAATCTTCGATTAAGGTTCGAGTCGAACGTAGTGAGACAACGTTGCTTTAGCAACGGTCATCCTTCCCACTATGTTCAACAAGGCAACACCAATCAGGCTTTAGCAGTACCCAACACCCCTGGCGGGGTTCCCGAGCGGCCAAAGGGAGCAGACTGTAAATCTGCCGTCATCGACTTCGAAGGTTCGAATCCTTCCCCCGCCACCATTCTTTGCAACACCTTCCCAGCTCATCCAAATCGTACAATCTTCCATATTCCCGTTGGGGAAGGATGAGAAGCTTCGACTAAGGTTCGATTCGAGCGAAGCGAGAAAGCGTTGCCGCAGGCAACGACCCGAAGGGCGAGACGCAAAGCGTCGAGAAATCCTTCCCCCGCCACCATTCTCTAGCAATACCTCTAAACAAATCCAAATCGCACAATCTTCCATATTCCCGTTGGGGAAGGATTTTTTACGTTCCGTTTTCCCGATCCGTAGTTCGGATAAGCGCAGAGTCATCCGACATAACAGGCAAAAAAATACCCGGCCGAAGCCAGGTATTTTCAATCCAACCAACAACCGTCAGCGACGAGCGCGCACAATCTGGTACTTACGCGTCAAATACTCCACCGGAGCGCTCCACACATGCACCAGACGGGTGAACGGGAACAGCAGGAACAGCGTCATGCCCAATACCAAATGCACGCGGAAGATAAACGCCACGCCGTCCAGATGCTCAGATGCACCGCCGTGGAAAGTCACCACCGCCTGCGCCCAGCCCACCAGCTTCATCATCTCGCTGCCGTCCATATGCTGCGCCGAAAACGGAATCGTCAACAAACCCAACGCACACTGAATCACTAACAGGCTGAGAATCAGAATATCCGCCACGCTCGACGTTGCACGAATACGCGGGTTAAACAGGCGGCGTTTCAGCAGCAACAAACCGCCCACCAGCGTCATCACACCGCACGCGCCACCGGCAATCATCGCCATCTTCTGCTTCACATCAATTGGCAGGAACGACTCGTACATCCAGTGCGGCGTTAACATCCCCAGGAAGTGACCGGCAAAAATCCCGAGAATCCCGATATGGAACAGGTTTGACGCCAGATTCATCCCTTTGCGATCCAGCATCTGGCTGGAACCCGCTTTCCAGGTGTACTGGCCGTAGTCGTAACGCAACCAGCTCCCTAGCAGGAATACCGTCCCGCAAATGTACGGATACATGTCGTAGAAGAACACATTGAGAAATTGCATGATTACTGTCCTCCGATATTCAGATACTGCGGAGCGACAGCCCCGGCAAAACGCTTCTGATGGCTGGAAATTTCAGATTCACCGCAACCGGCGTCAGCCACAAATTTCACCTGCTCTTCTTCCCATACCGCATCCAGCGCCTGCGGCGTGTCATCGCGCGCTTCGCCAGCAATCTGCTTGCTCACGCTCTCAACCGCCACATCGCTTTGCGACAGGCCGAGCAGCACATCAAACAGCGCCGCATAATCACTTTCGCGCTGTTTCAGGCGCGCAGCCAGCAGGGCGAGAATCGGTGCGACATCCTGCAAACCGCCACGCGCTTCACTTTCTTCACGCTGCGACAGATATTCCAGATACAGCGGCAAATGGTCCGGCAGCTCGCGGCTGTCGATCTCCATCCCGGCTTGCCCGTACTGCCCCATCAGGTTAACCATCGCCTGCCCACGGTCACGGGATTCGCCGTGAACGTGTTCAAACAGCAGCAGTGAAGTCGCGCGACCACGGTCAAACAACTCGCTGTAACTCGCCTGCGCATCCAGCAAATCGCGGCTGCACAACGAAGTAATGAAACCGTTAAGCTGAGCCGCCTGCTGCAAATTCAACGCGCTTCCTTCAGCCATCGCATCGCGCAGTTCCTGCTGATGCTGCCACAGGGCAGCATCCGGGTACTCAAGCAGACGGGAAATCACCAAAAGTTCGATCATGGTTTTGGCTCCGTTTTGCTGGACACATCAATCGCATCGATACGCTTGCTGTTGAACAGGTTGAATTTGGAATCCGAACCGTGGCAACCGTCGCCGAAGCTGAAACCACAACCTTTACTTTCCGGGAAGGCATCTGCCGCCAGCTCGCGGTGGCTTGATGGCACTACGAAACGGTCTTCGTAGTTGGCAATCGCCAGATAACGATACATTTCCTGTGCCTGCGCTTCGGTCAAACCCACTTCTTCCAGCGCGCTGATATCGTGAACGCCTTCTACCGTTTCCGCACGCTTGTAATGGCGCATTGCCATCATGCGCTTCAGGGCGCGAAGAACCGGCGCGGTGTCGCCCGCGGTCAGCAAATTCGCCAGGTATTCCACCGGAATACGCAGGCTTTCAACGTCTGGTAATATCCCGGTGTGCGGCAGTTCACCCGCGTCAGCCGCAGACTGAATTGGCGACAACGGCGGCACGTACCAGACCATCGGCAGCGTGCGATATTCCGGGTGCAGCGGCAGCGCCAGCTTCCAGTCCATCGCCATTTTGTAAACCGGCGACTGCTGTGCAGCTTCGATCACGCTATTTGGAATACCATCTTTCCGCGCCTGCTCGATAACCGCTGGGTCGTTTGGATTGAGGAAAATACCCAACTGGCGCTCGTAAAGATCTTTCTCGTTCTCGGTACTGGCTGCGGACTCAATCGCGTCCGCGTCATACAACAGCACACCGAGATAACGAATACGGCCTACGCAAGTTTCGGAGCACACCGTTGGCTGGCCCGCTTCGATTCGCGGGTAACAGAAGATGCACTTCTCGGATTTACCGCTCTTCCAGTTGAAGTAGATTTTTTTGTACGGGCAACCGGTAATACACATGCGCCAACCGCGGCACTTGTCCTGGTCAATGAGTACAATGCCGTCTTCTTCACGCTTATAAATAGCACCGCTCGGGCACGTCGCCGCACACGCCGGATTCAGGCAGTGTTCGCACAAGCGCGGCAGGTACGCCATAAAGGTGTTTTCGAACTGGCCGTACATCGCCTTTTGCATGTTGTGGAAGTTCTGGTCTTTAGAGAGTTTTTCGAACTCACCACCCAGATCATCTTCCCAGTTCGGGCCTGCTTCGATTTTGTTCATCCGTTGACCGGTAATCAGCGATCGCGGGCGTGCAATCGGCTGATGCTTGCCTGCTGGCGCGTTATGCAGATGCTGATAGTCGAAATCAAACGGCTCGTAGTAATCGTCGATGCCCGGCAGATGCGGGTTAGCGAAGATTTTGCCCAGCAGCATCGCGCGGTTACCCATGCGCGGTTGCAGTTTGCCGTTAATTTTACGGATCCAGCCGCCCTTCCATTTTTCCTGGTTTTCCCAGTCAGTTGGGTAGCCGGTTCCCGGTTTGGTTTCCACGTTGTTGAACCACGCGTACTCCATCCCTTCGCGGCTGGTCCAGACGTTTTTACAGGTCACAGAACAGGTGTGACAGCCGATGCATTTATCAAGATTCAGCACCATGCCGACTTGTGAACGAATTTTCATTTTACGCTCTCCTGTTTCTGGTCGTTGCCTTCACCGTCTAACCAGTTAATGTCTTTCATCTTACGTACCACTACGAACTCATCACGGTTTGAACCGACGGTGCCGTAGTAGTTAAAGCCGTAAGCCAGCTGCGCATAGCCGCCAATCATGTGCGTCGGTTTCGGGCTAATTCGGGTGACCGAGTTATGAATCCCGCCGCGTTGCCCGGTAATTTCAGAACCCGGCAGGTTCACGATACGTTCCTGCGCGTGGTACATCATGGTCATGCCTTCCGGCACACGCTGACTCACCACCGCACGCGCGGTCAAAGCACCGTTATTGTTGAACACTTCAATCCAGTCGTTATCTTCGATGCCCAAATCTTTGGCGTCGATTTCGCTCATCCAGACAATCGGCCCGCCGCGTGACAACGTCAGCATCAGCAAGTTGTCGCTGTAGGTTGAGTGAATGCCCCATTTCTGGTGCGGCGTCAGGAAGTTCAGCGCCTTCTCTGGGTTACCGTTAGATTTTTTACCCATCACACCTTTCACTGATCGGGTATCAATCGGCGGACGGTATACCAACAGGCTTTCGCCAAAATCACGCATCCACTGGTGATCCTGATACAGCTGCTGGCGGCCAGACAGCGTGCGCCATGGGATCAGCTCGTGAACGTTGGTGTATCCGGCACTGTAAGAAACGTGTTCATCTTCCAGACCCGACCAGGTTGGGCTGGAGATGATTTTGCGTGGCTGCGCCTGGATATCGCGGAATCGAATCTTTTCGTCTTCTTTATTGAGCGCCAGGTGCGTGTGGTCGCGTCCGGTAAATTCGCTGAGTGCCGCCCAGGCTTTTACCGCAACCTGGCCGTTGGTTTCCGGTGCCAGGGTGAGGATCATTTCTGCGGCATCGATCGCCGTGTTGAGAGTCGGCTGGCCTTTCGCCGGGCCTTCGGTTTTGGTGTAATTGAGCTTACGCAACAGATCCATTTCAGACTGCGTATTCCAGGCGATGCCTTTACCACCGTTGCCGATGGTTTCCATCAGCGGGCCAATCGAGGTGAAACGCTCGTAAGTCGCCGGGTAATCACGTTCAACGGTGATTAGATGCGGTGCGGTTTTGCCCGGAATCAGATCACATTCGCCTTTTTTCCAGTCCATCACGCCAAACGGCTGCGCCAGTTCTGCGGCGGAATCGTGCTGAATTGGCAGCGTCACCACATCGGTTTCTTTACCTAAATGGCCGACACACACTTCGGAGAATTTCTTCGCGATGGCTTTATAGATTTCCCAGTCGCTTTTTGAATCCCAGGCTGGGTCAACGGCTGCAGAAAGCGGATGAATAAACGGATGCATATCCGACGTATTCATATCGTCTTTCTCATACCAGGTCGCCGTTGGCAGCACGATATCGGAATACAAACAGGTGCTCGACAGGCGGAAGTCCAGCGTCACCACCAGATCCAGTTTGCCGTCGAGGCCGTTATCGACCCACTCGACTTCTTCCGGCATCACGCCGCCTTCTTTACCCAGATCTTTACCCTGAATACCGTTCTCGGTACCGAGCAAATATTTGAGCATGTACTCGTGGCCCTTACCGGAAGAACCCAGCAAGTTTGAACGCCAGACGAACAAGTTGCGCGGATGGTTATTGCCAGCATCCGGCTGTTCTGCGGCAAAGCGAATATCGCCACTTTTCAACTGCTGCGCGGTGAAATCAGCCGGGCTCATACCTGCCGCTTTCGCCTGTTTTGCAATGTGCAACGGGTTGGTGTTGAGCTGTGGTGCAGACGGCAACCAGCCCATGCGTTCAGCACGCACGTTGAAGTCAATCAGGTGGCCGCTATAACGGGATTTATCCGCCAACGGCGACAACAGTTCTTCGGCAGTCAACGACTCGTAGCGCCACTGGCTGGAGTGGTTATAGAAGAACGAAGTGCTGTTCATATGGCGCGGTGGGCGCTGCCAGTCGAGGGCGAACGCCAGCGGAGTCCAGCCGGTTTGCGGGCGCAGTTTTTCCTGGCCAACATAGTGTGCCCAGCCGCCTCCGCTCTGGCCGACGCAACCGCAGAAGATCAGCATGTTGATCAGGCCACGGTAGTTCATGTCCATGTGGAACCAGTGGTTCATACCGGCGCCGACGATGATCATCGAACGGCCATGGGTTTTGTCGGCGTTGTCAGCAAATTCACGAGCGATGCGGATGATGTTCTGGCGAGTTACGCCGGTAATCTGCTCCGCCCACGCCGGAGTATACGCTTTTACATCGTCGTAGCTGGACGCACAGTTTTCGTCATTCAGGCCGCGATCCAGACCGTAGTTCGCCAGCGTCAGGTCATAAACGGTGGTCACCAATGCGGTAGAACCGTCTGCCAGCTGAATGCGTTTAACCGGCAGTTTATGCATCAGCACGTTATCGAGCTTCACGTTGCTAAAATGCTCGGTGCTTTCACCGCCGAAGTATGGGAAGCCAACTTCCGCCACTTCATCGTGGCTGCCGAGCAGGCTCAGGCGCAGTTCGGCCTCTTCGCCACTGGTGCCGTCGCGCTGCTCCAGGTTCCACTTGCCTTTCTCGCCCCAGCGATAACCGATAGAACCGTTCGGTGCCAGCAACTCGCCGTTCTGGCTGTCCATGGCGACCGTTTTCCACTGCGGGTTATTTTCCTGGCCCAAACCGTCAACCAGGTCAGAGGCGCGTAACATGCGTCCAGCGGCGTAGAAGCCGTCACGCTCTTCCAGCATCACCAGCATTGGCATGTCGGTATAACGACGCACGTAATCAGTGAAATATTGGCTTGGGTTATCGAGGTGGAATTCACGCAGCATCACATGGCCCATCGCCAGCGCCATCGCCGCATCGGTGCCTTGTTTTGGTGCCAGCCACTGGTCGCACAGCTTGGCGATTTCAGCGTAATCCGGCGTTACCGCGACGGTTTTGGTGCCTTTGTAACGCACTTCGGTAAAGAAGTGGGCGTCCGGCGTACGAGTCTGCGGAACGTTAGAGCCCCAGGCCATGATGTAGCTGGAGTTATACCAGTCGGCAGATTCAGGAACGTCAGTCTGCTCGCCCCAGGTCATCGGCGACGCAGGCGGCAAATCGCAATACCAGTCGTAGAAGCTCAGACAGGTACCGCCAATCAGGGAAAGATAGCGAGCGCCGGAAGCATAAGAAACCATCGACATTGCCGGAATCGGCGAGAAGCCCGCGATACGGTCAGGGCCGAAAGTTTTCGCGGTAAACACGTTAGCCGCGGCAATCAGCTCGTTCACCTCCTGCCAGCTTGAGCGCACAAAACCACCGCGACCACGGGCTTGTTTATAGCTTTTGGCTTTTTCCGGGTCGTTGATGATTGAAGCCCAGGCATCGACCGGATCTTGATGCAGGGTTTTCGCTTCACGCCACAGTTGGATCAGACGCTTGCGCATCAAAGGATATTTCAGACGGTTGGCGCTGTAGAGATACCAGGAGTAGCTTGCGCCGCGTGGGCAGCCGCGTGGCTCATGGTTTGGCATATCTGGGCGGGTACGCGGGTAGTCGGTTTGCTGGGTTTCCCAGGTTACCAGGCCGCTTTTGACGTAGATCTTCCAGCTACAGGAGCCCGTGCAGTTTACACCGTGAGTGGAACGCACCACTTTGTCGTGTTGCCAACGCTGGCGATAACCTTCTTCCCAATCACGATTGGTATCGAGCAGTTGGCCATGTCCATCGGCAAAAGTTTCGCCCTTCTGTTTGAAGTACCGAAACCGGTCAAGAAATTTGCTCATCGGGGTTCTCCTGATGTGGAGCCTGGAGGCTCTATCTTATGAAAACGACATTACTAACGATGGCGGCACGGTAACTCGCGCATATGAAGGGATAATTGATAAGGATCAACTGGGGTTGAGGATGTTTTAAGCGCGAAGTGGCGATATACCACCAAAGTGGCAATCGAATATTGCTAGTTAATTAATTGATATATAAACAAAACACCCATCCTCTACATTCTGTAAGGAGTAGAAATCAGAACGACTGGGTATTAAGGGGTAAGTCCGCCAAGATGGAGGGTGGGAAACCCAAAATGGGGCATCCTCTATCAGAGAAGCCCCATGTTGGATGGTGTCACAATCAGACAGAAGTTAACGGTTCAGCTTTGCGTTCCGCACGAATGTTTTTGATAAGCAGGCCCGAAATAACTATCCCGGCGCAGGCGAAAACAGCCATCAAGCCAAACACGATTTTATAGCCCAATAACCCTGGGTTGGTATCTAAAATGTAGCCATACAGGCTGTAGCAGAACATCGCCGGGGCATAACCGATAAAACTGCCCAATGCCATTGCCGCACCGGTGTTTTTCTCACTGATTCCCGCTTCACCGATTGGGGCGAAGAATACTGCACGTTGTGTAAAGATAACCGCACCAAACATCAGCGTGCAGGCCATGCCCAAATAAACAGGCATTTGCTCATGCGGCAGTAATATCAAGGCAACCAACGCCAGAGCGCTAATAATAAAGGTATAGAACAAATACTGGCTGGGAGATTTTAAAACCTTGTCAGCAATTAAGCCACCAATAGGGCCGCCTACCATTTTCAAACAATATTGATTGATAATTCCATAGGCGCCCACCAGTGCAATAGGCAATGCGTAGACATTTCTTAAGAATGGAATAAAGAATGTCAATCCACAATACACCGCATAAACACAGAACACACTAAAAGCGATTAACCAGACGGTTTTGTTTTTTAATACATTCCCCAAACCTGGATTGCTTTCTTTTTTCGCTGCATTCTCTTTTTTCGCCGTTTGTTCTTCCGGGCTTTCTTTTAATACGAAGAAAATAATCACACCCACCGCAATCGCGATAAATGAGTAAAACAATATTGCGGCTTTAAAACCGAAATAGTCGCTACCAAACCAGGTGAAAACAGCCAGCGCGCTAAAGGCGATAATGGTATCAACAATGCCTCGCCCGGTTTCGAAGAAACCAAACAAGCGCCCCTGTTGGGTGTTGTCTCCGAGCAAACTCACCGACTTTAACAGCACAGGCCAGTTCAGCATGTCGCAGGTCACGCCGAACAGCGCCCAGACAAAAAGTATCCCCCAGTAGCCCGGCATGGTAGAAAGGTAGATCCCCAGCAGGCCAGTCGCAATCAGTGAAAGCGACATCGTAAAGCGGCGCGGTAATTTGTCGGAAAAGTAAATTGATAAGAAGAAACCAATGGTCGTAACAATGGAGTTAACCGACATCGCATTACCAATCTCACCGTTGGTCAGGTGAAAATACTCCTGCATAGGAACATAAAATGCGTCTTTCAATGACGGCAGTTTATATATTGTCCCACCGCACAGAACCAACAAGCTAAATATAGTCCATCTTTTTTTGGATAGCATAAGACACCCCACCCCTGAATTAGCGGAATTAATTATTATTTGAGAGTACAGTCACTTCACGAAAAGCAAAGCGCCGGAATTAAACGATTCGGATTATTTATTTCTGAAAAATAGCCATGGCATCTTTGTTAAGCTCAGAAAGAATATTACGCACATGCAATATTTGATTCATGGCATCGTCAATTTCTTTATTCAGTCTTTCTTCCAGTCCGGAGGTTGGCAACGGGGTTTCACTCATCTGCCGTAATGGAATCCACGGATTTTTATCTTCATTGGTGAAGCGAAATGCCGGGGCGTAATAATCCACTTCTTCTTCCAGACCAAATGCCGTGACCTGCGGTTTATCTTCACCTAAACAAATTAATTGCAGCAGTAACTCTTTAAACGGTAATTCACCCTGCCCGGAAATACACGCCGTATGCCCGCGCCCTTCACCTTCGTGAGTTATTAACGCATCTTTAATATGGACCTGGGTGACTTCATTTCCCATGACTGCCAACGCTTCAAGTGGCTCTTCGTTAGCGTTAATCATATTGGCAAAATCAAACAGCAGCGAAAGCTGAGGGAAGTCGGCCTGTTGAACCAGTCGTACCAATTCATGGCTTTGCAGATCTTCGTGTTGCTCGAGGGTAAATGTCAGGCCGCTATGTTGGTATTTCGCTTTAATGTATTGAATATCCTGGGCAATGATTTCCATCACCTCAGAAAGTGTCCCTTCATAGCGCGGATAAAAGCGCACCGAAGTCGCCCCGGATTTCAGCGCAATGTTCACTGCTTCATCAATGGTTTGGGCATCCGAGGCGCTGGTTTCGATGTGAACATCCAACCCCAACTGGCGCGATTTTTCTGCAAAACTTTCAAGCCGCTCATCGCTGGCATGCCTTAACGATTGGCTCTCACCATCCACGACGTGAATTTTCACCCCTTTCAGCCGCTGTTGGCTGGCGATATCCAGCAAATCTTCCGGCAGGATCTTCTCCATACGCATATTTAAATGAAACGCGTAGGCATGCAGATAAAGCGGCAAATTGGCAGCGCGCTCGACAATTTTTTTAGCCTGGATGTGGTTCATGGAAACTCCTAAAAATCGATATAAAACTCTACAGATTCAAAACGCCAATATTCGATATCAACCTGAATGACGTGCCCGGATTCGTCGGCACGGTATTTTTCAACGCGAATAGACGGTGTGCCCGGTGTGCCGCCCATGCCTTTGCACGCCCCCGCCGAGAGCCGCGTAGGTTTAAACGCTAAATGCTGCGTGTGCGAGCTTTTGCCAAAATCTTCTCGCCACACTTCGACAAAAGAACGCTCACCTAATTTGTCGATAAAACCAGGAGCGAACTGCGCGTTGATAAAGGTTTCGTGGTAGAAAACTTTATGGTTATCAAGCGCTCCCCAGCCGCAAATCTTGTAGATTTCATCGCCCTCTTTCACATTCAACTGCGCGAGGATTTCAGGTTCCGCTGTGTAAACCCGTTCTTTTTCCAGAAAGCCCCAGGACGGCAAACGCCCTTGTTCCAGAGCCGCCTGTTTAAAACTGGTGGAAGTATTTGGCGTGTACTTGAAACATGGCAAGGCAACAAACCAGCCACGACGATCCTTACGGAAGATCTTCTCTTCCCCTTCGAGAAACAGCAGCGCCTGGCGCAGCGTCATGCGTTTAATGCCCAGTAATTCTTCCAGTTCACGCTCGGAAGGTAACTTACTACCAGGCTGGACAACGCCTTTGTTCAGCCAGTTGTTGAGCATCTCTTTTGCTGCTTCGACGGTGGAATGGTTTTTCATGCTTTAATCCATTTGGTTTAAACCAGATTTGTCATCACGGTACTCTTCACCAGCGAATGTGACAATGGTGCCCGGGCGGGTAGTTATTCTAAATGTGAGGTTTCTCGCAGAATAAAGCCGGATCGAGGAGGAATTTCAGGCAAAAAAAAGCGCGACCTAAGTCGCGCAAGGGATAACCAAAAGGTCAATCGGTTGTCATTAGCGTGAAGATTTACGGCCATAAACGGCCCAGGTAATCACCACGCACACAATATAAAACACGAGGAACACTTTCATTGCGCCCGCAGGCGAGCCGGTTAGCGCAAGGGATGTGCCGAACGCTTTCGGAATAAAGAACCCGCCAATCGCGCCAATGGCGGAGATAAAGCCGAGCGCCGCAGCGGTGTCAGTTGCCGCTTCACGCAGCGCGCGCTCTTCAGTGCCACCCTGAGCTTTCACGCGGTCCATGGTCAACTTACGGAAGATCACGGAGATCATCTGGAAGGTAGAACCACTCCCCAGACCGGCGGTCAGGAACAGCATCAGGAACACGCCGAAGAAGGCAATAAAGTTACCGCCAACGCCATTGTGCGGCAGCGTGGTAAACAGCAATGCACTGAAAATCGCCATAAAGATGAAGTTCAACAGCGAAACACGTGTGCCGCCAAAGCGGTCAGAAATCGCGCCACCTGCAGAACGTGCCAGCGCACCAAACAGCGGGCCGAAGAAGGCGAAGTGCAGAATATTGATGTCAGGGAACTGGGTTTTCGCCAGCATCGCAAAACCGGCGGAAAAACCGATAAACGAGCCGAAGGTTGCCAGATACAGCACGCCCATAATCCACAGGTGTGCACGTTTGAGAACCGGCAACTGCTCTTTTAAAGAGGCTTTTGAGGTGGCGAGGTCGTTCATTCCAAACCAGGCTGCAATAGTAAAGATTGCCAACAGTGGCACCCATACCCATGCCGCATTTTCCAGGAACAGCATAGTCCCGTCAGCCTGCTCAACACCTATGCCACCAAACACGGCAAACATGGAAAGTGAAATCACCAGTGGCGCAACCAACTGCATAACACTCACACCGAGGTTACCCAGGCCACCGTTGATACCCAGTGCACCACCCTGCTTCGCCTTCGGGAAGAAAAAGCTGATGTTCGCCATACTGGAAGCGAAGTTTGCGCCCGCAAAACCACACAGCAATGCAATGATGATAAACACGCTAAAAGGTGTTGTAGGGTTTTGCACCGCAAAACCCAACCACACACAAGGGATGATCAGAATCCCGGTGCTGAATGCCGTCCAGCGGCGGCCACCGAAGACTGGCACCATAAAGGAGTAAGGCACACGCAACAATGCGCCAGAAACAGATGGCAGTGCGGTCAACATAAAGAGTTGATCGGTAGTGAAGCTAAACCCCACTTTATTCAGGTTTACCGCAATGGCACTGAAGAGCATCCACACGCAGAATGCCAGCAGTAAACAAGGAACGGAAATCCATAAGTTTCGGCTGGCAATGCCATGGCCTTTGCTTTGCCAAAATGCTGGGTCTTCAGGTCGCCATTCGGTAATGAGCGATCCCGTTTTTGGGCTGTGATCCGGTGACTGAGACATAAACACCTCAAAAAAGTGAGAGTAATTGCCGCCACCTTAGGTGCTAATGGGGAATAAAAATTGATGTGAATCAAGGGATAAACCATCTTACAGACGGCTAAAAATCAACTGTCATTCTTTATGGGTAACCATAAAAAACATAAATAGTGTGGCTTTTCACATGCCTGAAAGAAGGTATTAATGGCCTTACACCGAAATATGCCACCCCTGGCAATTAGTGGGTAATCCTTAAGGGGTATGGGTATACTCCAGGGGATGTCTGAGAATACCCGCAATAGATTTCCTTTACCCCGGAGTACACCTGTCAATGCTAAAACGCCTGTTTTCCCCCCTCACTTTGTTCAACCAATTAGCACTGATTGTGCTGTTGTTGGCACTGTTGGGGGTCGCGGGGATGAGCCTTGCAGGCTGGTTGGCACAAGGTATTCAGGGAAACGCGCACGCTATCAATAAAGCCGGGTCGATGCGGATGCAAAGTTATCGCCTGCTGGCCGCCATTCCGCTAACCGAGAAAGACAACGTTCTGTTAGATGAGATGGAACAAACCACCTGGAGCACTGACCTACAAGAGGCAGCCCAGCAAGACGGGCAGGAAGCAAAATTAGCGGCACTGCAACACTACTGGCGTGAAGAGTTAGAACCTGCTCTGCGCAAGGCACAAAGTGCAGAACAAGTTAAGCCGCATGTCGCCGGTTTTGTCGGGCAAATAGATCAACTGGTCACCACTTTTGATCACACCACCGAAATGCGCCTGCACCGCATTATCCAGCTCCAGATGGGGATGGCAGCCTTAATGGGCTTGCTGATTATTTTCACCGTCATCTGGTTACGCAAGCGCCTGTTGCGCCCATGGCAGAAATTATTGACGATGGCCCAGGCCATTGGGCAGCGAGACTTCACTTACCGCGTAAATGTGCGTGGCCGCAATGAAATGGCGACGCTGGGCATTGCGCTGAACAGCATGTCCGCCGAACTGGCTGAAAGTTACGCCAGCCTCGAACAGCGCGTGCGCGAGAAAACCGCCGGGCTTGAGCAAAAAAACCAGATCCTTTCTTTCCTTTATCAGGCCAACCGCCGCCTGCACTCTCAGGCTCCGTTGTGCCAGCGCCTGTCGCCGGTTCTCAGCGAGTTACAACATTTAACTCCGCTGCGTAATATTGAGCTACGCGTGTATGAATATGAAGACGAAGAGAATTACGAAGAATATACCTACCAGCCGGACAGCAGCTGTGAAGCCAGCGGCTGTAACCTTTGCCCGCGTGAACCAATCCTGCAACCTTGCGAAACTACCGCACAAAAATGGCGTTTAACCGACAACCATATCCAGTACGGTCTGATGTTGGCTCAATTGCCCATTGGCCGCAGCCTGACACACGATCACCAACAGTTAATTCTGACACTGATGGAACAGCTGACGGCGACACTTGCGTTAGAGCGGCAATATGAACATCAGCAGCAGTTGGTGGTGATGGAAGAACGTTCCGCTATCGCCCGCGAGCTGCACGACTCCATTGCTCAATCGCTCTCTTGCCTGAAAATGCAGGTGAGTTGTCTGCAAATGCAAGGGGCTACATTGCCTGAGCAGGTGCAGACCTTGCTCGGGCAAATGCGTAGCGAACTCAATACTTCGTGGCGGCAACTCAGAGAATTACTGACAACGTTCCGCCTGCAACTAACTGAGCCAGGACTGCGTCCGGCACTAGAAGCAAGCTGCCGAGAATTTAGTGAGAAATTGGGTTTCCAGGTGAGTCTTGATTATCAAGTACCACCACGTCTGGTGCCGTCGCATCAGGCAATTCATCTGGTGCAAATCACTCGAGAAGCACTTAATAACAGCCTGAAACACGCCTGTGCCACTTCATGTGGAGTCAGTGTTTTCTATCACGACAAGCAAATTACATTAACCATATGGGATAACGGTCATGGCATTGCCGATAACGGTGAGCGCCGCAACCACTACGGACTTATCATTATGCGAGACCGTGCGCAAAGCCTGAAAGGTGATTGCCAGGTGCAAGCGCGCCCGGGTGGCGGTACCCAGGTCATCGTCAGTTTTATCCCCGAAATAGCCACAGGAGCAAATCATGAGTAACCCGGAAGCTTCAACCATACTGCTTATCGACGATCATCCCATGCTGCGTACTGGCGTTAAACAGCTCATCAGTATGGCTCCTGAACTTGCAGTTGTTGGTGAGGCAGGCAATGGTGAACAAGGCGTTCAGCTTGCAGAGGAACTCGACCCGGATTTGATCCTGCTGGACTTGAATATGCCGGGGATGAACGGGTTAGAAACGCTCGACTGCTTGCGCGAGAAACCGCTCTCGGGCCGCATCGTGGTGTTTAGCGTCTCGAATCACGAAGAAGATGTGGTGACCGCGCTCAAACGCGGCGCAGACGGCTATTTGTTAAAAGATATGGAGCCGGAAGATTTACTCAAAGCGCTGCAACAAGCTGCTGCGGGCGAAATGGTTTTAAGCGAAGCGCTCACGCCAGTTTTGGCTGCCAGCTTACGTGCGAACCGCGCCACGTCTGACCGCGATGTCAATCTGCTCACGCCGCGCGAGCGCGACATCCTCAAGCTCATCGCCCAGGGTTTGCCGAATAAGATGATTGCCCGCCGTCTGGATATCACCGAAAGCACGGTGAAAGTCCACGTGAAGCATCTGCTTAAAAAGATGAAGCTGAAATCCCGCGTCGAAGCGGCAGTTTGGGTGCATCAGGATCGGATATTTTAAGGTTTAAACGGTAAATGCGGTGGATGACGCGCCAGCGTCATCCGACATTGCTCCGCTACTGCGGCAACAGCTCATAACGCGGATCGTCCACGGGGCTGACCACCAGCGGCTCCGCCAGTTTCAGCGTAATCCAGTTCGATGTCACCTTCTGGCCTTTATCATCCTCAATCACCACCGAAAGACGATATTCATTCGGACCGTTTTCGTTCCACATCGGCATGATCATGCTCCAACCGCTGGTGTCACGGTTATCCGCAGGCGGCGTCAGGCTTAAAGCCTGGGTATCGCCCTGCCAGGTAATGTTGCGAATCTTATGGCTGGCGCGGATTTGCAACTTAAGTGCCACGGTTTCACCCGCGTGCAATTCCCATGGCGGCGTCGCCAAAAATACCGATAGCGTTTTACGCTGGCGATATTCCATTACTGGAAGCGAATCACGTTCTACGTTGTCATAACGGCTGCCGCGCAGCGAACTGCTGGTCGCCACTTCGGCGGCAGAAAGCTGTTTTGCCACCGGAACGCCAAAGCGGTAATTGAGCTTCAGGCCGAGGTTATCTTGCGAAACGCCGCTTTCCCCCTGTTTATGCTGCGCGGTGAGCGTCAGCAGCGGGATCGGCGTGTAGCTCAGCCCCATTGTTACCGCCACCGGATTGCGATAACCGGTACCGCTGTCGAACAAATCCACGCTGTTTCCGTAGTATTTCTCAAAACTGAGGCTGGTATTGATATGGCGATAAAACGGTAGCCATGCCTGCGCGGTAATGTCATAGCCCCGCGCCAGGCGTTGTTCCAGCGTTTCGCTATCACCTTCCTGCCAGCTGGCTAACGGCTGGTAATAGTTAGCGGAAAGGCGTAAATACTCGCCCCACGCTTCGGTACCGAATCCGGCGCGCTGCAATTGAGTGGCAAGCTGATTGTCATAAAACGCGTTGTAGCCCAGCAGCCAGTCGCCCGCCACCCAACGCTGCCCGGCACCGATATTGCCAATCGTGCCGTCGTCCTTCTGCGTAAAACCCACCTGGCTCCAGGTCAGATAACGGTTATTATCCTCCCACGGCGTAAACACCGAGGCGCTGCTGCCGTTCCAGTTCCCGTGTTCGTCCACCAGTAAATTAATGTTGGCTTTGCCGAGCGGCGACAACAGCGATTCCGCTTCGCTGGTCACTTTGTTGGTCAGCACATCACGCAGTTGGGTGAACGCGAGCGTGCGAGCCTGGTCACCCGCATCCAGCCCGTCATCGACCATACTCGCTTCGCCAAATTTCTTAGCCATCGCGGCAATTTCACGCGCGGCGGCGTCGGTTTCTGGGGCAATGCCCAAATCCGGTAATTGTTCGGCGGACTGATCGAAAGGGTTTTCGGCTTGTTCGATAAAGGTCTGGCGGGTACTGGCAGCCCCTCCTGCGCTGAGGAGTGCGTATGACAAGGTAAAAAACGGCACGGCTTTTCTAAACATCTGGAAATTATAACATCACACAACAGCAATTCATTCCCAAACTCGTAAACACAGATTACTCCGGGTGTTATTTCAACAATGCTTTCAGCTCTGGAATACAAGAGCCACAGTTGGTGCCACAGCGCAGTTTTTCACCCAGTTGCGCGACTGACTGGCAGCCGCCTGCGATTGCGGCAATAATCGTTTTCTCCCCCACGCCAAAACAGCTACACACCGTGGCACCCGCATCCATAGCGGCTCCGGCAGTTTTTCCAGCTAATAAGGGATGACGTTCAGCGGCCGTTTCCGGAGCCTGTTCAAAAGCCGCCACGACCGCAGCCGCACTGATGTCCGGCCAGGCGTTTGCGCCGTAAAACGCCAACTGTAATTCCCCATTGTGCCAGGCGAGTAAATGATAAAACTCGCCGCCCCCGCAGGCTGTTTGCAACTGCCAGCCGTGACCGGCGGCAAGGGTTTCAATCCATGCCTGGGCGTTACCGTCTGCGGCGCAAAGGAAGTGCTGCAAGCCAGATGTCGCCTGCTTCCACCATTGAATATCGTCGGCAAAATCGATGCCATCGCGGGCGAAAATCTCCCCGCACCAGGCGGGCTGCCAGCGCTGAATGCGCACTGCGGTTTGCTTGCTTTCGGGCTGCCCGGAATGCGGATCGCACACACTTTCCACCAGGCCGTTAATCTGCCCTTTGCGGGCAAACTGCTGGTTCCAGTGCATCGGTGCAAACACGTTTCCCGGTAACTGGTTTTCGCTCACTAGCACTTTCGCCACCATGCCGCCAAAGCGTGAGGCGGTTCTGACCAGATCATTATGAGTGACACCGTAACGTTTCGCATCCGTCGGGTGAATTTCAAGAAACGGCATATTGATGTGCTGCATCAGGCGCGGCACGTTGCCTGTGCGCGTCATGGTGTGCCATTGGTCGCGAATGCGCCCGCTATTGAGGATCAGCGGATAATAGCGATCGGCGTTTGCCTGGGGTAATGCCGGTTCAACCGGCAGCAACTGGAATTTTCCGTTCGGTCGCCAGCTTTTGAATAATGAATGCCCTTGCGCGGCTACCGGCCAGCGCACCGGTTCCAGCGCGTCATATTGCTCACGGCTTAACGTCGCCAGAGCGCTGATATCAAAGGCGCGCGTGCCGTTATTTTCATAACCGGAAAGTGCAGCATGTTCGCAAAAAATCTCCTGCGGATGCTGCCAGCTAAACGCTTCGCCATAACCCAGACGCTGGGCAATTTGAGAAATAATCCACCAGTCGGCACGCGCCCCGCCGGGTGCGGGTAAAAACGCACGCTGGCGGGAAATACGCCGCTCGGAGTTGGTGACGGTGCCGTTTTTCTCGCCCCACGCCAGCGCCGGAAATTTGACTGTGGCGAAGCGCGAGGTGTCCGTTTCGCGCACCACATCCGAGACAATTACCAGCGGGCAGTTCGCCAGCGCCTGTGCCACACAGGAGCTATCCGGCAGCGAAACCAGCGGATTGGTTCCCATAATCCACACGGCTTTGACCTCGCCGCGCCCTATCGCCTCAAACAGTTCGACAGCCATTAATCCCGGCATTTCGGCAATGCGTTCGCTGCCCCAGAACCGCCCCAGGCAGGCAATATCCGCAGGTTCAAAATTCATGTGGCAGGCGAGCTGATTGGCAAGCCCGCCGACTTCGCGACCGCCCATGGCATTTGGCTGCCCGGTCAGCGAAAAGGGGCCGCAGCCGTCGCGACCAATTTTGCCGCTCGCCAGATGGACATTGATAATCGCGTTGCATTTGTCGCTGCCGCTCGACGACTGGTTGATACCCATGGTGTAGAGCGTCATGGCGCGGTCGGCCTGCGCAAACCATTGCCAGAAAGTTTGCACATCCGCGCTTTCCAGCTGGCAAAAGTCGGCGGTTTTTTCCAGTGTCCAATTGGCGGCTATTTCCAGCGCAGTCGGTTGACCGTCAAAAACGTTTGGCTCAGTCGGCGGCAAAACATTCAGCAAACCAACAAACAAAGCGGCATCGCTTCCTGGTCGAAGCGCCAGGTGCAAATCGGCGATGTCGCAGGTCGCCGTGCGGCGCGGGTCGATCACCACCACTTTCATGTTCGGGCGCTGCTGTTTAGCCCGCACCAGGCGCTGATACAAAACCGGATGCGCCCAGGCTGCATTTGAACCGACCAGCACAACCAGATCAGTTTGTTCGAGATCCTCATAGCTGCATGGCACAAAATCCGCACCAAATGCGCGTTTGTACCCCACAACCGCCGAGGACATACACAGCCGCGAGTTGGTGTCGATATTCCCCGCGCCGATAAACCCTTTCATCAGCTTATTGGCGGCGTAATAATCTTCGGTCAGCAGCTGGCCGGAGGCGTAGAACGCCACCGCTTTGGGGCCGAATTCGTCAATAATCCCTTGCAGACGACGGGCGGTTTCATCCAGTGCGGCTTCCCATTCCACGCGCTCGCCGTTGATTTCCGGGTACAACAAGCGCCCTTCCAGCCCGAGCGTTTCGCCCAGTGCCGCGCCTTTTACGCACAAGCGCCCAAAGTTTGCCGGATGCTGTTCGTCGCCGCTAATCTGGAAGCCGTTTTCCGTTTGCTGCGCCTTCACGCCACAGCCGACGCCGCAGTAAGGGCATGTGGAGCGCACAACGTTTGTCATGAAGCCTCCGCACGCATAATCAGCGCCTGGCTTCCCACCCACACGGTGCCCTGTTCCACTTTCACCGGCCAGGCGCGAACCGCCTGCTCTCCATCCTGAGTGCGCCCGTCGCGCAGGCGAATGCGATGTTTGTAGAGCGGTGAAATGACAATCGGCTCGCCGCCCGCGTCGCCGACAATCCCGCGTGAAAGCACGTTGGCATCGCTGCCCGGTTCAAGGTTATCAAGGGCATAAATCGCATCGCCAAAGCGGAATAGCGCAATTTGCTGCTCGCCCAGACGCGCGCCGATCCCCGCCTGCGCGGGGATTTCGCTGACGTTGCAAACCGCCTGCCACGGTTTGACCGGTGCGGCGGCTGGCAGATGCACCACTTCGCTGACCGGCTGTAACTGCCCGCGCAGTGTCTGGCGCTGCACCGCTTCATCCGGTTGTTCGCTGTTAACATAGGAGCGGAACAGCGCGAGGCAATCCGGGCTGTTGAGCGTGGTTTGCCATTCGCACTGGAAGGTATCGACCACGCTGACCATCTCTTTTTCCAGCTCGTCGTTGAGGCCGAGGCTGTCGTTAAGGATCACTTCGCGCAGGTATTCGATGCCGCCTTCGAGGTTGTCCATCCAGGTGCTGGTGCGCTGCAAACGGTCGGCGGTACGGATGTAAAGCATCAGCAGGCAGTCGATGGTGCGGATCAGCGTTTCCCTGTCGAGATCGCTGGCGAACAAATCTGCATGGCGCGGTTTCATGCCGCCGTTGCCGCACACGTACAGGTTCCAGCCTTTGTCGGTGGCAATCACGCCGATGTCTTTGCTTTGCGCTTCGGCACATTCGCGGGTGCAGCCGGACACCGCCATTTTGATTTTGTGCGGCGAGCGCAGCCCCTTGTAGCGGTTCTCCAGCTCAATCGCCAGCCCCGTCGAATCCTGCACGCCGTAACGGCACCATGTGGAACCGACGCAGGATTTTACGGTGCGCAGCGACTTGCCGTAGGCGTGACCGGTTTCAAAGCCTGCCGCCACCAGCTCTTCCCAAATCGCAGGCAATTCCTCAAGACGCGCGCCAAACAGGTCGATGCGCTGGCCGCCGGTGATTTTGCTGTACAGTTGGTAGCGTTTTGCCACCTGGCCGATGGCGATTAAACCGTCCGGGGTGATTTCGCCTGCGGGAACGCGCGGCACAATCGAGTAAGTGCCGTCTTTCTGGATGTTGGCGAAGTAGCGATCGTTGGTGTCCTGCAACGGTAAGTGCGCGGGTTTCAACAAATATTCATTCCAGCATGACGCGAGAATAGAAGCCGCCAGCGGCTTGCAGATTTCACACCCGTTGCCATGCCCGTAGCGGCTAATCAACTGTTCAAAACTGCGGATATGGTTGACGCGCACCAGGTGGTAGATTTCCTGGCGCGAGTACGCGAAGTGTTCGCAAATGTCCTTTTTCACCTCCACGCCCTGCTCTTGTAGCTGGAATTCCATTACCTGTTTCACCAGCGCCGAACAACCGCCGCAGCCCGTCGCTGCTTTGGTGCAGGCTTTAACCGCGCCCATGTCGCCCGCGCCGTTGCTCACCGCCGCGCAAATATCCGCTTTGCTGACGTTATGGCACGAGCAAATCTGCGCGGTTTCCGGTAATGCCGCGACGCCCAGCCCTTTTGCTGCGCCGCCTGCCGACGCGGGCAGAATCAGGCTTTCCGGCTGCGCGGGCAGCGCCATGCCGTTGAGCATCATTTGCAGCAGCGTCGCATATTCACTGCTGTCACCCACCAGCACGCCGCCGAGCAGGGTTTTGTTATCGGCTGACACGACGATCTTTTTGTAGATTTGCTGCGGCCCGTTGGTCCATTGGTAGCTCTGGCAGCCGGGCGTGCGCCCGTGGGCGTCGCCAAACGAGGCCACTTCCACGCCGAGTAGTTTCAGTTTGGTGCTCATATCCGCGCCGAGGAATGCCGATTCAACGCCCGCAAGCGTTGCCGCCGCGACGCGCGCCATTTGATAACCGGGAGCAACCAGGCCAAAGATTTTCCCTTCCCACAAAGCGCATTCGCCGATGGCGTAAATCGCGCTGTCGCTGGTTTGGCAATGGTCGTTAATCACAATCCCGCCGCGTTCGCCCAACATCAGTTCGCTGGTTTTTGCCAGCGCGTCTTGCGGACGAATACCGGCGGAAAAGACGATAAGATCGGTCGTCAGCGTTTCGCCATCGGCGAAATTAAGCTGCAAACCGTTCACGTCGGTAATGGCGGTGGTCGATTTACTGGTATGAACCCGGACGCCGATTTCGCCGATCTTTGCGCGCAGCATCGCAGCCCCGTCATTATCGAGTTGCACCGCCATTAAGTTGGGAGCGAACTCCACCACGTGCGTTTCGAGGCCAAGCTGTTTGAGCGCATTCGCCGCTTCCAGCCCCAATAAACCACCGCCAATCACCACGCCGCGTCTGGCGCTGCGGGCGCGTTCGGCAATCGCATCCAGATCGTCGAGCGTGCGATAAACAAAGCAGCCGGGCAGATCGTTACCGGGAACTGGCGGCACAAACGGGTACGAGCCGGTCGCCAGCACTAGTTTGTCGAAGTAAGTTTCACGCCCTTCGCCGTCGCGAACCACGCGCTGCTGGCGGTCGATCTCCACGATTTTGCTGTTACAGCGCAGCTCAATACCGTTCTCAGCAAAGAAATCGTCCTGCACCATCGAAAGCGATTCGGCGCTGCGTCCGGCAAAATATTCCGAAAGATGTACGCGGTCATACGCCGGATGGCGCTCTTCGCCGAACACCACAATGTGATAGCTGTGGTGCAGTTGCTGCGCCACGCACTGTTCCAGAAAGTGGTGCCCGACCATGCCGTGACCGATTACTACCAGGGTTGCTTTTGTCATGTCGTCATTTCCGGCAGCCAGCGGCTGCTCATCAGAGTGGTATTCGTCAAACAGCACGGCAGGCGTAACGGGTGCCGCGCTGAGTAAGATGTCGGTAAGCGCATTGGCGGGCGTGATATCGCCCAGCAGCAATGCGCCCACCAGCGTGTCGCCGCGTAAATGCAGGCAGCGATAGTTTTTTGAAAGAGGATCGAAAGCGGTAAGGATGCGCGTGTCGGGCTGTTCGCGAAGGTCGCCTGCGGAAAATAGCGGGATGCCGCTGACTTTGAGGCGCGTGCCGCGATCCTGATATTGAGAATCTGCCGTTGGCTCGCCGCATAAACGCGCGGCTAAAACGTCGGCCTGTTGTAAACACGGTGCCACCAGCCCCCAGGTTTGCCCGTCGATTTCACAGCATTCACCTAACGCGCTTACACGAAGCGTTGAACTGCGCAATTGGGCATCAACGGTGATACCGCGCTGGCAAGCCATTCCGGTCTGTTGCGCAAGGGCGATATTGGGTTTTACGCCTGTGGCGATAATGACTCTTCCTGCGGGTAAAACGTCGCCGTTGCTCAACGTCACGCTGGTTTCAGAAATGCGCTCAATGCCGCAATTAAGCTGGCAACGAATGCCCCGTGTTGCGAGATGTTCCTCAAGCAGCAAACCTGCCTGCTGGTTAAGCTGAATGTCCATTAGCCACGACTGGCGGTGGATTAACGTAACGGGAATACCGCGGGCGCAAAGTGCCGCCGCCGCTTCCACGCCCAGTAAACCGCCGCCGAGCACCACGGCGTTTCCCTCGCCGCCCAGAATCGCGTCGACGTCCGCGAGGGTGCGGAAACCGTGGACGTGCGGCAATTGATGCCCGTCAATCGGCGGGATAAACGGGCGTGAACCGGTGGCGAAAACCAGTTCGTCATAGTCGAGAGTGCGCATATCCGTGCTCACCGTCTGGCGCTGGGTGTCCACTTCCCGCACCGCTTCGCCCGTCAGCAGTTCAATGCCGTGGGAAACGTACCAGGCGGCATCATGCAACTGCGTCGCCAGCGCGGGCTTTTCTCCCGCCAGCACCGGCGAGAGCAAAATGCGGTTGTAGCTGAGTGCGGGTTCTTCACCAAAAATGGTAATGGCGAAACGCACCGCCGCTCGGGCCACAATTTGCTCCACCAGGCGGATGGCCGCCATGCCGTTGCCGATCACTATCAGACGTCGCGTCATGAGCGTGTCCTCAGGCAGCCCTGGACTGTTTTTCGTAGAGGAAGCGCAGCACTTGCTGGCGCAGATGGTGGTAGCGGCTGTCTTCGGCCAGTTCCACGCGGTTGCGCGGGCGCGGTAGGTCAACGTTCAGCGTTTCGCCTACCGTAGCCGCCGGGCCGTTGGTCATCATCAGCACGCGGTCGGAAAGCAGCACCGCTTCGTCAACATCATGGGTGATCAGCACAATCGTGGTGTGCAACTCTTGCTGGATGTGCATCACGGCGTCCTGCAAATGGGCGCGAGTCAGGGCATCGAGCGCGCCGAAAGGTTCGTCCATCAGTAAGACTTTGGGTTTCATTGCCAGCGCACGGGCGATGCCGACGCGCTGTTTCATGCCGCCGGAGATTTCATTGGGGCGCTTATTAATGGCGTGGCCCATTTGCACGCGCTCAAGGTTGTGAATAATCCATTCGCGGCGCTCGGCGCGGTTCATGGTGTGGCGAAACACCTGATCCACTGCCAGCGCGACGTTTTCAAAACAGGTCATCCACGGCAGCAGCGAGTGGTTTTGAAACACCACGGCGCGTTCCGGCCCTGGCCCGGCGATTTCGCGGTTATCGCACAGCAGGCCGCCTTCGGAGGGCAAGGTGATCCCAGCAATCAGATTCAGCAGCGTGGATTTGCCGCATCCTGAGTGACCGATCAGGCTGATGGTTTCCCCTTCGGCGATATCAAAGCTGACGTTGCTCAGCGCCAGAAATTCGCCGCTGGCGGTGGAAAAACGCTGGCTAACATTTTGAACCTGAATAATTTTCTTCATAATTATTTCTCCCAGCTAAAGCGACGCGCCAGCAGCATCAAAGCCTGTTCAAGCAGCAGCCCGACGACGCCGATAATCACAATCGCGATAAGAATGTTTTCCACATTGAGGTTGTTCCATTCGTTCCAGATCCAGAAGCCAATCCCCAGGCCGCCGGTGAGCATTTCGGCAGCGACAATCACCAGCCACGCGATGCCGATGGACAAGCGCACGCCGGTCAGAACCGCAGGCAGAACCGCCGGGAATAAGATCTTGCGCATCACCGTCCATTCGGAAAGCTTCAGCACGCGCGCCACGTTGAGGTAATCGTCCGGGATACGTTTCACGCCTTCGGCGGTGTTAATCACCATCGGCCAGATGGAGCAGATAAAAATCGTCCAGCTCGATGCCGGTTCTGCCTTCTGGAATAAAAGCAGGCCAATCGGCAGCCAGGCGAGCGGGCTGACGGGGCGCAACAGCGAGATGATCGGGTTGAACATGCGGGCTAAAAAGGTGAAGCGGCCAATCAGGAAGCCCGCCGGAATGCCGACAATTGCGGCGAGGCCAAAGCCCACCGCCACGCGCTGGAGCGAGGCCAATATATTCCAGCCGATGCCCTGGTCGTTCGGCCCGGCGTTGTAGAACGGGTCGGAAAACAGCGTTATCGCCGATTGCAGCGTGCTGAGCGGCGTCGGGAAACCTTTGCTGTTGAGCGCCGCGATTTGCCAGGCGATGACTAACAATCCCATCCCAAGAACGGCGGGCACCAGGCGCTGGAAAAAGCCCAGGCAAAACTTGCGCCACTGCGGCGTGCGGCGGCGAACGGTGACGGGCGGCAGGGTAATCACTTCCCCAACCGTGGCGCTAAGCGCGGCGGCGGGCGGTTGGTGTGCAGGCTGATTCATCTCATTCCCCTTAACGTTTATGAATGGCGAAACTTGCGGCGTAGGCGGCAGGGTCGCTGCCGTTCCAGGTGCTTCCATCCATCAGCGTGCTGGTTCGCATTGGGCTGGCTGGCACGGAAACGTTGCCCACGGCGGTGGCGGCTTGCTGATAGATGTCGATACGGTTGATGCGTTTGGCGACGGCGAGGTAATCCGGGTCTTTGTCGAGCAAACCCCAGCGGCGGTGTTGGGTCAGGAACCACATGCCGTCGGAAAGCCACGGGAAGGTCACTTCGCCGTCGCGGAAGAAGCGCATGGCGTGGTCGTCCTGCCATTTTTTGCCGATGCCATTGTCGTATTGCCCGAGCATGCGCCCGGTCAGGAACTCGGCTTTGGTGTTCAGGTAAGCGCGCCCGGCAAGCACATTGGCGGTTTCGCGGCGGTTATCGTCGCTGGCATCAATCCAGCGCGACGCCTCAAGAATCGCCGCCACTAAAGCGCGTGCGGTGTTCGGGTTTTGTTCGACCCACGCACTGCGCGTGCCGAGGATTTTCTCCGGGTGATCCGGCCAGATGGATTGTGACGTTGCGGCGGTAAAACCGATGCCGTCGCTAATGGCGCGTTGGTTCCACGGCTCGCCCACGCAGAAACCCTGCATATTGCCGATGCGCATGTTCATCACCATTTGCGGCGGCGGAACCACCACAGTGCGCACGTCGGTAAACGGGTTGATTCCCGCCTGCGCCAGCCAGTAGTAGAGCCACATCGCGTGAGTGCCGGTCGGGAAGGTATGGGCGAAGGTAAAACTGCCCGGCTCTTTGCTGGCGACTAACTTCTTCAGGCTTTGCCCGTCGGTGACGCCCTGCTTTGCCAAATCGCTCGAGAGGGAAATCGCCTGGCCGTTGTTGTTGAGCGTCATCAGGTTGGCCATTGGCTCTTGTTTTCCGGCGATACCCATTTCCAGGCCGTAGACCAGGCCGTATAAAACATGGGCGGCGTCGAGTTCACCGGAAACCATTTTGTCGCGCACCGCGGCCCAGCTCGCCTCTTTGCTAGGCACGATGGAGATGCCGTATTTTTTGTCGAAGCCTTTGACCGCCGCCATCACGACCGACGCGCAGTCGGTGAGCGGGATAAACCCGACTTTGACCGTGGTTTGTTCAGGTTTGTCGCTCCCCGCCGCCCAAGCGGAATTCATCATGCCCGGCAGCAAATACGCGCCGCCTAATGCCGCTCCCGCCTGTAAAAATCGGCGGCGCGAGAGGGTTATGCTTTTGTGGCTCATCGGCTTCATCCTGATCAACGGGTAAAAAAAAAGCGCCCAACAATGTGGGTCAGCACATTGAAGGACGCCTTTGTCCAACCGGAACCGCACCGCCATTGGCGCGTTTCAGGTCAAAGTAATTTTCATAATGAGTGTTGCAACTCGCGTGCCAGATTCAAGATCACCCCTTTAAATCCTTTAGATTTCGTGGTGCAGGAAGGCGGCAAACTTACGAATCCTCAGGAGCTTACTAAAGTAAGTGACTGAGGTGAGTGAGTGAGTGAAGCCAACGCATCTGCAACGTGAAAGATGAAGGGTTTTGCACTACGGAAAGGCAGTTTACGCCCACTGTTTGTGCACCTACTCCTTAGTGGGTAGTCGCCAGATATCCGCCACGGAAACCATCGCGCTCGCCACATCCACCATGCGTTTGTTCTGGTTCATCGCCATTTTCCGCAGGGTTTGCCACGCCTGTTCTTCGCTGTAACCTTGATGGCGAATGAGCAACGCTTTGGCCTGGTCGATAACTTTGCGTTCCTCAAGTGTTGCCTGAAGCGAGGCTAACTGTTGCGCCATGGTTTCAAGCTGCTGTGCCTGCTGGCGCACCAGCGGCAAAAGATGGCGGTCAAAATAGCGTTCCCCATCGTAGCCACCGTGCCCGGCGACCCAACTGGCGATGTCGCTTTCCACCGGTTCTGTTTGCTGCAAAACCTGCCCGAGCGCCTGCTGCGCCTGGACCATGACGGCGTGGATAAGCGCATCTTCCACGTTTTTCAGGGCGTCGATTCGCGTGGTTAATAGCGCAAACCAGCGCAAGGCGCGCTGCGGTTCATCTGCAGTTTGCAGCCGGGTGCAGGCGATGCGCCGGAGCCGTTCGGTTTCGCGGCAAGGTTCGCCGCAGGCCAGAAATTGCTGGCGCAGTGGCAAATCGACCATGCTGCAAAAGGCGTCAAAACAGTGCTGCTGGCTGTCAATTCTATCGACCAGTTGCTGGCGCAAGGTGTCGCTAAATTCCCCCTGCATGAAACCGAGCGCGCCAATCGCCCGCTCCTGCCCCGCCAGTTCTTTACCCTGCATAAAGCTGAATAACGCCGCCAGCGCTCGCGCCACACCACTGTCATCAACCACGTTGCTGGTTTCAGGAACAATACTCAGTAGATGGCGCAGCGTGATGTTGAACTGCTCCATCGCATTGAGCGGCTGAATCTGTTGGACGGTAATCTGCGTTCGCAGCGCGGGCAGTTGCTCAAAGTAATGCAGCGCGCATGCGAGGCTGACAAACAACGCGCTTCCTGGCAGGTAATCCGGTTCGGCGATTGCCCGGCGAAAAAGGCCTAATTCGGTATCCACTTCCTGAATGCAAAGCTCGCGTTCGGCGGCAAACAACCTGCCCCGGGAACACAGCCAAATGTTGGAAGCCCCGCGCTCGCGTTGTAGCATGTGAGCGAGCCTGGCGATGCAGCCGGTGAGTTCACCGATTTGCAGAATATCCTGCAATTGCTCGCGCCCACGGTTTCGGGCGGCCAGTAAAAAATCATGGGCGGTGGCCTTCATAAAATACTCCTGAGCGGCAACGGATAATGTAGAGAAGCAAAAGTCGTGCCGTCGGGTGCTAAGGAGAAAAAATGCAAAAGATTGTGATTATTGCCAACGGGGCGGCATACGGCAGTGAATCGCTGTTTAACAGCCTGCGCCTGGCTATTGCGCTATGCGACCAGCAGCCGCAGCCGGAAGTGAAAATGTTTTTGATGTCTGACGCGGTGACGGCTGGCCTGCGCGGCCAGAAGCCCGCCGAGGGCTATAACATCCAGCAAATGTTGGAGATTTTAACCGCGCAGAATGTGCCGGTGAAATTGTGTAAGACCTGCACCGACGGGCGCGGCATCACTGCTTTGCCGTTGGTGGATGGCGTTGAGATTGGCACGCTGGTTGAACTGGCGGAGTGGACACTGAGCGCCGATAAGGTTTTAACGTTCTAATAAACGAGCTTATAGCTCTGGGCGGAAACCAAATTTAATGATGACCTGACGCTAATTCTCCGTATAAAAAACCGTCAGCTGAATGGTTTCAGGTACATCTGCATTTTTGATTAATCGTTATGGCATTTTTTGATCAAAGTCAGCATTTGTGAAGCTGGGGTCTGGTGTTATGCATGAAGTGTAATTTGTGAGCAGCGTCACTGATTGCAAGGATAACCCGGCGCACGGATGTCTAACTTTGATGTGATAGCGGAGTATAAAAATGCCAGTAGTGAAAGCCAGTTTGCATCTTTTTGGCGGTGACACCGTGGTGGTTCACTGTTCAAACAAAAGCCATATTCATTTAATGAGCGACACCAATTCTGCGGGTAAACCACAGGCCGATATTCTGAGTGTGGAAGATAAGCAGTCTGCTTATTTGACGGTACCTTACAGCGGGACGTGGAAAGTGTTGATTGATAGCCACAGTAAATCTCTTGAGCACTCAATCAGTTATGTAGCAGCATAAAAACCTCATCCCGGCCCTCTTTTTGAGGGCTACTTTTTTGCAGGATGAGGCTTAGAAATGGTCAGGCAAAGCCAGGCTGAAACTCCCCATCCTCACCTTTAGGTTGTAACCAATCTCTGACTTTATTCACTAGTTCATCAAGACAATCATCGTGCATGCCCCGCTTTATCAGTTCTTGTTCAAGTGAGAACAGATACTGTGCGTTGGTGCCCAATGGGCCACTGGCGGCGGCAATCAGCGGCGCGATAATGTCAGCACGTGTGTCAGCTTCATAGAGTGGATGACGCGGGTCCATAATAAACACCAGCGCATTCACCACGCGACGATCATCCAGCTCGAGTTTGCACCAGGTAGGCAAATAACAGCCAGTGATCATCTCACGCTTCCACACCAGTGTCAGTTCGTCTTCAAGAATGGCTTCCGGCAAGCGGTAAGCAAGCCCTGTAGTGCGCCCGCCTTCTTTTAGGGCGAGCATGCGACCAGGCTGGCATGCAGTGCCGCGCCCTGCCGTTAATCGCAGACAAAAGGCCCGATGCCAGCCAACAAGTGTACCTGCCGCTGAATCTTCATATTCAAATGCAGGGTTCCACATCAGAGAACCATAGCCAAAAATCCATACGGGACTGCTATCGGGACGGCAAGCGAGCGTCGCGGCGAGTGATGCCGAGCGCTGCTCAGGGGTCCACAACAGCGATTCCTCTATGGAACCAAAAGCTGTCTTACAATCTGCTTTAATTAAGAAATCACGCGTTAACACCATACACCTCCGCCACTGCATACTTCCGTGTTAATACGTCAGATGCGCCTTCCGGGCTTTTGACTTTTTTATAACCCTCATTCTTCAATCCACAGGGGTGTTGGCGCTCTCGCTTACCTGTGAATCGAATTATGAAGGTTATTTATAAAGCAACATATCTGTGAACATAAGCAATTAGCGGGACGCTGGCAAGTTTGATGACGATCACAAAACAACAAAAATGTCATATTAACTTGCCATACTGGAGTGTGCTGAGAAGTTTGAAGATGAATATCAATACATTATGTAAGGTTTAGTTTTTCTTATGCCATTTATCATCATCACCCTTTTGGTAACTATGTTTCACGGCCGCCCACGCAACTTTATGGGCAGTTTCTTCACGACTGGCATCATCCCGCCGGTCTTCTTTATCTTTGTACTCATCCCACGCGCTGTTAAAGGCCTCTTTGTAAATATCCTGAGCATGCGCGGGAAGGACATTTTGCACGCTTTCCGGGAGGTCACTTCGGGTTTTATAAGGCATCACGTTATCCAGAATCAGGGAAACTTAAAGTGTGAAACACGAGGACCAATCCTGCCAGTTAAAATCAATAATTGAATTTATGACAAACACATCCTTATGTTTTGTATTGCTTAATATGAGTAAACAGCTATTTTCACTCATCAGAAATACTATTGTTATCTAAGCGGTAAAACTGAGTAAATTTTCTCAGAAAATGCCCGTTCTTTGCTATTTTAACGGGGACATAATGTCCGACTATAATCAATAAATAGCTTAATGCCTGCACAGATGGAGACGTATTTTGACCAAAACACAACATGAGGCGGTGAAAACCCGTCATAAGGAGAGTTCGCTCATTTTCCCGGTATTAGCGCTGGTCGTACTGGTGATGTGGGGAGGAAGCCAGTCTTTACCGGCGGTGATAGGGATCAACATTCTGGCCCTGGTGGGCATCTTAAGTAGTGCTTTTAGCGTGGTTCGTCATGCTGACGTGCTTGCGCATCGTTTAGGTGAACCTTATGGTTCTCTCATTCTTAGTCTTTCGGTAGTTATTCTCGAAGTTAGTCTCATTTCTGCATTGATGGCGACCGGCGATGCCGCGCCAACACTGATGCGTGACACGTTGTACTCCATAATTATGATTGTGACGGGGGGTCTGGTCGGTTTCTCACTTCTGCTGGGCGGAAACAAATTCGCGACGCAATATATGAATCTGTTTGGCATCAAACAGTACTTAATTGCTTTGTTCCCACTAGCCGTCATCGTGCTAGTGCTTCCAACTGCATTGCCAGAAGGTAACTTTAGTACCGGGCAGGCATTAATGGCTGCGGCCATTTCCGCTGCAATGTATGGCGTGTTCTTACTGATTCAGACCAAAACACACCAGAGCCTGTTTGTTTACGAGCATGAAGACGAGGCTGACGATGATGACCCGCATCATGGTAAACCATCGGCACACAGCAGCACCTGGCATGCTATTTGGTTGATCGTGCATCTGATTGCAGTAATTGCCGTCACCAAGATGAATGCTATGCCGCTCGAGTCATTGCTGAGCACTCTGAATGCGCCAGCGCAGTTCACGGGGTTCCTGATCGCTTTGCTAATTCTCTCGCCGGAAGGTTTAGGGGCGTTGAGAGCTGTATTGAATAACCAGGTTCAGCGCGCAATGAACCTGTTCTTCGGCTCCGTACTGGCAACGATTTCACTGACGGTTCCGGCCGTGACGCTGATTGCTATGCTGACGGGCAACGATCTGACCTTTGGTTTAGGAATGCCTGAGTTAGTCGTGATGTTGACGTCGCTCGTGTTGTGTCAGATTTCATTCTCGACCGGGCGTACAAATGTCCTCAACGGCACCGCGCACCTTGCGCTGTTTGCCGCTTACCTCATGACGATATTTGCCTGACGGGTCAGCATCATAAAAAAAGCCCTTATCGTGAGATAAGGGCTTTTTGTTTTGGCGGCTAACAGCAACGCCATACGCGATTAATTCATTCTTACTTGCTGGTATCCAGCGGTTCGAAGTTCTTCACCAGATCATCAATCGCTTTGATCTGTTTCAGGAACGGTTCCAGCTTAGCCAGTGGCAGCGCGGAAGGACCGTCGCATTTCGCGTTTTCTGGATCCGGGTGCGCTTCAATGAACAGCCCGGCCAGGCCAGTCGCCATACCCGCACGTGCCAGTTCAGCAACCTGAGCACGACGGCCACCAGATGCTGCGCCAAACGGGTCGCGGCATTGCAGCGCGTGAGTCACGTCGAAGATGACCGGTGAGCCATTAGACACTTGTTTCATCACGCTAAAGCCCAGCATGTCAACTACCAGGTTGTCATAACCGAAGTTTGCGCCACGGTCACACAGGATGATTTGATCGTTGCTACCTTCGTGGAATTTATCAACGATGTTCCCCATTTGACCAGGGCTTACGAACTGTGGTTTTTTGACGTTGATAACCGCGCCAGTTTTCGCCATCGCTTCAACCAGGTCAGTCTGGCGAGCAAGGAAAGCAGGCAACTGAATCACATCAACCACATCCGCAACAGGTTGCGCCTGGCTTGCTTCATGAACGTCAGTAATGATTTTCACGCCGAAAGTTTGCTTCAGCTCCTGGAAAATCTTCATCCCTTCTTCCAGGCCTGGACCACGGTAAGAGTTGATGGATGAACGGTTGGCTTTATCGAAAGACGCTTTGAATACGTAAGGGATGCCCAGTTTCTGGGTCACAGTGACATAGTGCTCACAAATACGCATCGCCAGGTCACGTGATTCCAGCACGTTCATGCCGCCAAACAGTACAAATGGCAGGTCGTTTGCGACGTTAATATCGCCAATGCTTACGACTTTCTGTTTCATCTTAATCTCGCCTTGTTGGGAAACATTTAAAAATTTGGCATCAGTGCAGAGTGATCTGTTTTTGCGAAATAGAGTTAATTTGCGCTTTGATCATCTCGCTTATCGGGTCTTCCGGGCACTGCTCAACAAAATAGCTGAGGTCGTTGAGTGCCACATGTTCGCAATCGAGCTGAGCATATATCAAGCCACGGTCACGAATTTCATAAGGATCTTCCGGGTTAAACTGGAGCAAAGCTTCGCTGGTACGCAGTGCCAACTCCATCTGACGCTCTTCCATCAGCGCGGACTTCATGGTGTCGAGTAATTTTCGCACCACTTCCGCGTTGTCTGCTTCATCTAAATCTTCATCAAACAGCTCGGCTGTCGGCCCGACATTACCCTTGAGCCACACTTCCAGCGTGTGTTCGTTGAGCGTGTCACCGTTGAATGGGTTAATGAGCCACATTTCACCGTCCATCCAGTCGCCGCGTAAAATCAGCTGAGTGGGGAAAATTACCGGATTCAACGGGATATCAAGACGGTCGGCTATCCACAATAAAATAGCACCCAGCGACACTGCACTGCCTTGACGCTTGGTCAGTACGTTATCGAGCCACAGGGCATCGGATAAACGGTAAACGCCGCTGGAGTCTTTAAAACCCCAGGTGCCATAAAACAGTTCGACTAATTTTTCGAGCTGCACATCCTGGTGTAGACCTTCGCAGATCTCTTCACGCGCCAGGCTCGCCAGGCTTTCCAGTTGTGCTCGCACTTCTTGCGCCGGGAAATCATCACGGATCAGCTGCGAGACTAAGATCATGCCCTCGCATAACGGCGCCTGATTGAATTCGAAATCGGCTAACGACCTCATGACTTACCCCAGTAATGGTATTTTTGTGGTGGCGAGTTTAATGATGATGTAAAGCACCACCAGGGCCAACAGAAAGGCAAACCACCGAATCTGTTGGCTGCGTGGGCGTTTGCCCAACACGATAAACCCTAAAACGATATAGATAATAACGCCAAATAGCTTCTCAGTCAGCCATGCACCTTGTGGCGTGAAGGGATAGAAATGCGTAATCATCACAAGAGCAACGCCGCTGACCAGCAACACGGTGTCATTCACATGCGGCACAATGCGCACCCAGCGCTTGTTTGACATGGCTGATTCGCGGTATTGCCACCAGTAGCGTAAAACGAACAGACTCACGGAAATGAAGACCGTCAGAATATGCAAATGCTTGAGCGCGAAGTAAGTTGCCATTTTGCTCAGTTCCTTATTTAGAAATAGCGTCCTACTGTCAGACGGTCATTACCACCGTAATCCTGACAGCTTTGTATCTCGGTATATCCTGCTTGTGTAAACAAGTCGCGAACTTGCGCAGCCTGAAGCCAGCCGTGTTCGAGCAATAACCAACCGCCAGGCTCAAGAAAATTGCGAGCTGATTCCACAAGAACACGTAGATCAGCCAAACCGTGATTATCTGCCACCAGAGCGCTACGCGGTTCAAAACGAACATCACCCTGTGAAAGATGCGGGTCTTCCTCGTCGATATAAGGCGGGTTGCTGACTATCACGGAGAAACGTTGGGTATTGAGCGCACTAAACCAATTGCTTTGCAAGACCTTAACATTGGTTATTCCGAGGCGGCTCGCATTATCACGCGCAAGTTCTACCGCCTCAGGAATTAGATCAAGTGCTATCACTTCACAATCCGGGCGCTCGCTGGCAATCGCCAGAGCAATTGCTCCTGTACCCGTGCCTAAGTCCAGCACGGAACATGCGGCTGCGGGCATCCTTGCGAGGGCTTGTTCGACAAGGCATTCCGTATCCGGGCGCGGGATAAGCGTCACTGGAGAGACACGCAGCGGCAGCGACCAGAACTCACGCTCGCCCACCAAATGCGCGATAGGCTCCCCCTTCACACGGCGCGCCAGCAAAACATCCAGCTGTTGCTGTTGCTGCGCGGTCAATTCGGTTTCACCGAATGCCAGAATAAAGGTTCGCGCTTTCCCGCAGACAAAACCTAGCAGGATTTCCGCATCACGACGCGGGCTTTCACTATCCTCAAGCTGGGCAATTGCCTGTTTTAACCAGTGTTGAAAATCCATTAGTCCTGCTCAGATAGCGCCGCTAATTGGTCTGCCTGGAACTCCTGCACGATAGGTTCAATAAGACCGTCGAGCTTACCTTCCATCACTTCATCCAGACGATATAAGGTCACGTTGATACGGTGGTCGGTTACGCGGCCTTGCGGGAAGTTATAAGTGCGGTTACGGTCTGAACGGTCACCACTGCCAAGCAGGTTACGACGCGTTGACGCTTCTTCCTGCTGACGTTTAGCCATTTCGGCGGCACGAATGCGTGAGCCCAACACCCCAAGCGCTTTGGCTTTGTTTTTATGCTGGGAGCGTTCGTCCTGGCACTCAACCACAATGCCGGTTGGCAAGTGGGTAATACGGATGGCCGAGTCGGTGGTGTTAACGTGCTGGCCGCCCGCACCCGAGGAGCGGAAGGTATCGATACGTAAATCGCCTGGGTTGATATCTGGTAATTCCGCTTCAGGAATCTCTGGCATTACCGCAACGGTACACGCTGAAGTATGAATACGGCCCTGGGATTCGGTCGCTGGAACACGCTGTACGCGATGGCCACCGGACTCAAACTTCAGACGACCATAAACACCGTCACCGCTGATTTTAGCGATCACTTCTTTGAAGCCACCGTGCTCGCCTTCGTTAGCGCTAAGAATTTCGACTTTCCAGCGACGCGACTCCGCATAACGGCTGTACATGCGGAACAAGTCACCAGCAAAAATTGCCGCTTCATCACCACCCGTACCAGCGCGCACTTCAACAAACGCGTTACGCTCGTCATCCGGGTCTTTTGGCAGCAACAACACTTGCAGTTGTTGTTCTAATTCTTCGCTGTCGCTTTTAGCCTGGTTTAACTCTTCTTGCGCCATTTCGCGCATTTCTGGGTCGTCGAGCATACTTTGTGCGGTTTCAATATCTTCCTGCACCTGGCGCCATTGCAGGAAGCAACGGGAAACGTCGCTTAACTGGGCGTATTCGCGGGACAACGCGCGGAAACGGTCCTGGTCGGCAATGGTGGATGCATCTCCAAGAAGCGCCTGAACTTCTTCATGGCGCTCTTGCAGGGCTTCTAGTTTGGCAACGATAGAAGACTTCATGGGCGGTGTTTCACCTTGTAATAAGAGTTTATTTGCTAATCCAGCCCGAGGCTGTTGCGCAGAATCTGCAGGCGTTCTTCATCCCCGTCACGGGCAGCCTGCGTGAGCGATTTGGTTGGTGCGTGGATCAGGCGGTTGGTTAATTTCCACGCCAGATCCTGGAGAACGGTTTCGGCATCGGCACCCTGTTGAAGAGCGGCGATAGCTCTGGCAGCCAGGTCATCACGAACCTGTTCAGCCTGACTGCGATATTCACGGATGGTCTCTGTGGCACTTTGCGCGCGTAGCCAGGCCATAAATTCACTGCATTCCTGCTCAACGATAGTTTCGGCTTCAACTGCGGCAGCTTTGCGCTGCGCAAGATTGCTTTGAATGATCGCTTGCAGGTCATCAACGCTGTAGAGATAGGCATTCGGTAGTTTGCCAACTTCGGGTTCTACGTCGCGTGGAACGGCAATATCAACTAATAAAAGCGGTTGGTTACGGCGAGCTTTCAGGGCGCGTTCTACCATCCCTTTGCCAATAATAGGCAACGGGCTGGCAGTGGAACTGATAATAATATCGGCTTCTTGTAACCGTGAATCGATGTCACTCAGGCTAATAACCTCTGCACCAACTTCATCTGCCAGTACTTGAGCGCGTTCGCGCGTGCGGTTGGCGATGATCATTTTCTGGACATTGTGTTCGCGCAAGTGGCGTGCGGCCAGTTCAATTGTTTCACCCGCACCGACCAATAAAACAGTGACAGTCGATAAGGATTCAAAGATTTGACGTGCCAGGGTACAGGCCGCGAAGGCTACGGATACCGCACTCGCGCCGATCTCGGTTTCGGTTCGTACGCGCTTGGCGACCGAGAAGGATTTCTGGAACATGCGCTCCAGTTCGTTGGAAAGCGAATGTCCTTTCTGAGAGTCTGCGAAGGCTTTTTTGACCTGCCCTAAAATTTGCGGCTCGCCGAGCACCAGGGAGTCAAGACCGCTGGCAACGCGCATTAAATGCGTTACCGCTTCATTATCGTGATGCCAGTAAAGGCTTTTACGCACTTCCTCTTCTTCAAGGTTGTGGTAGTTACAAAGCCAACTCACCAGTTTTTCGTGGAGGTTTTCCTGCTCTTCAACACTTAGATATAGCTCGGTACGGTTACACGTCGACAGCACCACCCCACCCTGTACCATCGGCTGTTCGAGCAGGCTGTTCAACGCCTGGTCGAGCGAATCCGGCGAAAACGTAACACGTTCTCGCAACGATACTGGAGCTGTTTTATGGTTGATGCCAAGAGCTAAAAGGGTCATTGAGCGACTGTGAGTAATACCGACGTTGATAAGGATTAACTCGGCGCATCATACAGGATGCGCGCAGTCAATAAAAGGGAGCCACCCCTTGGGGAGTATCGTCGCAATTCATGATTTAAGACAACTTGAACGTAGACGACCTCGCTATGCGCCGCTAGCATAAACAGTTAACAACTAAAATTAATGAGAAGGATCCGTTGCCACTATGTTTATGACGAAAGCCCGTCTGCTGCGCCTTGCGCCACTGGCAAGCCTTGTTTTGGCTGCTTGTTCTATTCATCAACCAAGCGGTCCGGCAAAAAGTCCTGACTCTCCGCAATGGTTACAACACAAGCAACAAGTACAAAAAATCACCCAATACCAGACGCGTGGTGCTTTTGCTTATCTTTCCGATAGCCAAAAAGTATATGCGCGTTTCAACTGGCAACAGACTACGCCAGAACGCTATCGCTTGCTGCTGACTAACCCATTAGGCAGCACGGAGCTTGAACTGAATGCGCAACCGGGCGTTGTACAACTAACCGATCGCAATGGTAAAAAATACGTCGCTGATAACGCCGAAGAGATGATTGGCAAATTGACCGGGATGCCAATACCGCTCAACAGCCTGCGCCAATGGATTCTCGGCCTGCCAGGTGAGGCGACCGACTATAAAATCGACTCGCAATATCGCCTGAGTGAAATCAACTACACCCAAGACGGTAAAACCTGGAAAGTGGTTTACAGTGATTATGACGACAAGGTGCAACCTGCCCTGCCATCTAATATGGAACTGCGCGAAGGGGACCAACGCATCAAACTCAAAATGGACAGCTGGACGGTTAAATAATGAGAAAGCGTTGGCCATCACCGGCAAAACTGAACCTTTTTTTGTATATCACGGGTCGTCGTGAGGACGGCTATCATAATTTACAAACTTTATTTCAGTTCCTCGATTATGGCGACACAATCACCATTGAGCCGAGAAACGATGGTCAAATTCGTCTTGCGACACCAATAGAAGGCGTGGCAGATGAAGAAAATTTGATTGTCCGCGCCGCCCGATTATTGCAAGACAGGGCATTACTGATGGGCACCTTACCACAAGGTGCTGGAGCCGATATCAGCGTTGAAAAACAGCTGCCGATGGGTGGCGGTTTGGGTGGTGGCTCGTCAAACGCGGCAACAGTTCTGGTGGCGCTTAACCATATCTGGAACACCGGCCTGACTGAAGATCAGCTTGCTGCACTGGGAGTGACTCTCGGTGCTGATGTGCCTGTATTTGTCCGTGGGTTTGCCGCTTTCGCAGAAGGTGTTGGTGAGAAGCTTACGCCGGTTTCACCAGCGGAAAAATGGTACCTTGTTGCACATCCTGGAGTCAGTATCCCTACTCCGGTCATTTTTAAAGATCCTGAGCTACCACGAAACACCCCGATCAGATCAATTGACACGTTATTAAACTGTGAATTTGGTAATGATTGTGAGGTTATCGCAAGAAAACGTTTTCGTAAGGTTGATGAGCTGCTTTCCTGGCTGTTAGAATACGCGCCGTCGCGCCTGACCGGCACCGGCGCTTGTGTGTTTTCTGAATTTGACACCGAGGACGCTGCCCGCCAGGTGCTTAAGCAAGCCCCGGAATGGCTGCATGGGTTTGTTGCGCGAGGCGTTAATGTCTCCCCGCTGCATCAGGCCATATCCGGGCAAGCTGAGTATTGGTGACAACGTCACCTTGTTTCAGACGTTGCATCAAGCTCTTTATACACCGCCTGGATGGCGCTACCCCGCCCGCATAAGCTGCGGTAGTACCATCCGCCACTGGACGCATGCCTGAGGTTTTTCTCGTGCCTGATATGAAGCTTTTTGCTGGTAACGCCACCCCGGAACTAGCACAACGTATTGCCAACCGCCTGTACACCTCACTTGGTGACGCCGCCGTCGGTCGTTTTAGCGACGGAGAAGTAAGCGTACAAATCAACGAAAATGTACGCGGTGGTGATATTTTCATCATCCAGTCCACCTGTGCACCAACGAATGACAACCTGATGGAATTGGTTGTTATGGTAGACGCCCTGCGCCGTGCTTCTGCAGGTCGTATCACCGCTGTTATCCCTTACTTTGGTTATGCTCGTCAGGATCGCCGTGTGCGTTCTGCCCGTGTGCCGATCACCGCGAAAGTGGTTGCTGACTTCCTCTCAAGTGTTGGGGTTGACCGTGTTCTTACCGTGGACTTGCACGCAGAACAGATTCAGGGATTCTTCGATGTACCTGTAGATAACGTCTTTGGTAGCCCAATCCTGCTAGAAGATATGCTGCAAATCGGCCTGGAAAACCCAATCGTGGTTTCTCCAGATATCGGTGGCGTTGTGCGTGCTCGTGCTATCGCAAAACTGCTCAACGATACCGACATGGCTATCATCGACAAACGTCGTCCTCGCGCTAACGTTTCTCAAGTTATGCATATCATCGGTGATGTATCTGGCCGTGATTGCGTACTGGTAGACGATATGATCGATACCGGCGGCACTCTGTGCAAAGCAGCTGAAGCCCTGAAAGAACGTGGTGCTAAACGTGTGTTTGCTTACGCAACTCACCCGATTTTCTCTGGCAATGCGGTTCACAACCTGCGTAACTCCGTTATCGACGAAGTTATCGTATGTGACACCATCCCACTGTCTGACGAAATCAAAGCACTGCCAAACGTCCGCACCCTGACTCTGTCCGGTATGCTGGCTGAAGCAATTCGTCGTATCAGCAATGAAGAATCAATCTCTGCGATGTTCGAGCACTAATAGAACTCGCATAAAAAAACCCGCTGCGGCGGGTTTTTCTTTTTATAGCATGTAAAGCCACAAGGTAACTGGAGCTGTAGCAAGGTCGCTATGGCGCTAAGTAGTATGTAATTAAGTTTAGCCTCCTTCACCTGCCTTAATGACAGATGATGCGCTCACGGATGGAATCAAAGTGAAAAACGTATCTTCTTCTGTATTACCGTTCCGCGCTCTGGTAGACGCTTGTTGGCGCGAGAAATACACAGTTTCCCGTTTTAGCCGCGATGTTATTGCCGGTATCACCGTTGGAATTATTGCCATCCCTCTGGCGATGGCCCTGGCGATTGGCAGCGGCGTCGCCCCCCAGTACGGCCTATATACCTCGGCTATCGCCGGGATAGTTATCGCTTTAAGCGGCGGCTCACGCTTTAGCGTCTCCGGGCCGACCGCTGCGTTCGTCGTGATCCTCTATCCGGTTGCTCAACAGTTTGGCCTTGCCGGTTTGCTGATTGCGACACTGATGTCTGGCGTATTTCTTATCTTATTTGGTCTGGCGCGATTTGGCCGTTTGATTGAATACATCCCACTTTCTGTGACACTCGGTTTTACCTCCGGGATTGGGATTACCATCGCCACCATGCAGGTAAAAGATTTCTTTGGTCTGACGCTGGAACATGTGCCGGAACACTACCTGAATAAAGTGGCGGCGTTAGCCATGGCGATGCCAACGATTAATCTCGGTGATGCAGCGATTGGTGTGGTAACGCTCGCCGTGCTGATTCTATGGCCGCGCCTGGGTATCCGTTTGCCGGGCCATTTACCCGCGCTTTTGGCTGGCTGTGCGGTAATGGCGATCGTCCATGCCGCAGGTTTCGACGTGGCGACTATCGGCTCTCGTTTCCACTATGTGTTGGCTGACGGCACGCAAGGCAACGGCATTCCACAATTACTGCCGCAATTGATGCTGCCATGGAACATTCCTGACTCGAACTTTACCCTAAGCTGGGATTCACTTAGTGCCCTGCTTCCTGCTGCATTTTCCATGGCAATGCTCGGCGCGATTGAATCGCTGTTGTGCGCCGTGGTGTTAGACGGCATGACCGGCACCAAACACAACGCCAACGGTGAACTAATTGGCCAGGGGCTGGGCAATATCATTGCGCCATTTTTCGGCGGGATTACGGCTACTGCGGCCATTGCGCGCTCGGCTGCAAACGTGCGCGCTGGAGCAACATCACCTGTTGCCGCAATTATTCATGCGCTGCTGGTGATTATGGCGCTGCTGGTGCTGGCCCCATTACTTTCATGGCTACCGCTTTCCGCCATGGCGGCTCTGCTGCTGATGGTTGCGTGGAATATGAGTGAAGCACATAAAGTGCTGAGCCTGCTTAGGCGGGCTCCAAAAGATGACATCGTGGTAATGCTTATCTGTATGTCGTTGACGGTGCTGTTCGATATGGTCATTGCCATCAGTGTTGGGATTGTACTGGCATCGTTGCTGTTCATGCGCCGTGTCGCGCGTATGACGCGGCTCGCCCCTGTGAATGTCCATACACCGGAGGGCGTCCTGGCGCTGCGTATAACAGGCCCACTGTTTTTTGCCGCAGCTGAAGGATTATTCAATGACCTCGCCCAACGTGTTGAGCAAAACCAGCTGATCATTTTGCAATGGGATGCCGTGCCGGTGCTTGATGCTGGCGGCCTCGATGCGTTTCAACGCTTTGTAGAAAAATTGCCGGATGGCTGCGAATTGCGGGTGACGAATCTGGAGTTCCAGCCTCTAAAAACGCTGGCACGTGCTGGTGTTCAGCCGATTCCAGGTCGTCTCGCTTTCTTCCCGGATATCCATGCGGCTCTGGCTGAATAAGATTTTTGCCAAAAAAAACGGTTCTTAACCAGAACCGTTTTCACTTCCAGACTTTTTAGCTGTGGCGATGATTATCATCACGGCGACAACGTTTATCAAAGTGGCGCACCCACCAATAACGGTCGCAAACTTGTTCATGCCCACCAACGCGCGCACCTGCCAGCCAAAGTACCGCACCAACAAATATGCTCAAAACAGCACCGTGGGCGAAATATTGCGGAAAGTTAAATTGAGGGAGTTGGTTTAAAATGGAGTAACCAACACCGCCCACCATGACGACAAGTCCCAAGCCCATGAAAAAATTGCCGAGTAATGAAGCGTTTTTGCGTTTCATAAGTCACCTCCGGGTGTTCCTGGGTCGGCGGGGGAAATCCCCATTCCTTGTGTGTAAAGTATAGACAACACCGCTTCGGATGATGTGCGTTAGCGATCACAATAACGAATGAAAAAGCTACAAAAATTTACAAATAACTCGCTGAATAGCATCAAATTCTAATGGTTCATTCATTGAACTATTCAAGAATTCAATAGATGACACATTGGCTCTTTGTCATCACGTCTTGAGCGCAGTAAACTACGCGGCTCTGGTCTGTTTTCAGGAAATTAAACGTGAGTATTAAATTAATAGTTGGCCTGGCAAACCCAGGTGCGGAATATGCGGCTACCCGCCATAACGCTGGTGCCTGGTATGTGGATTTGCTGGCTCAGCGCCACAACCAGTCGCTTAAAGAAGAAAGTAAATTCTTCGGCTACACGGCGCGCATAAACCTTGCCGGAGAAGATGTTCGCCTGTTAGTGCCAACCACGTTTATGAACCTTAGCGGTAAAGCGGTCGGCGCGATGGCGACCTTTTTCCGCATTGCCCCCGATGAAATTCTGGTCGCACATGACGAACTGGATCTTCCACCAGGCGTTGCGAAATTTAAACTCGGCGGTGGCCACGGCGGACACAATGGTCTGAAAGACATCATTAACAAATTGGGTAATAACCCAAACTTTCACCGCTTACGTGTCGGAATTGGCCATCCGGGTGATAAAAACAAAGTTGTCGGGTTTGTATTAGGTAAACCGCCACTTAGCGAACAGAAGCTGATTGATGATGCGGTAGACGAAGCGGCACGTTGCACAGAAGTTTGGCTAAAAGAAGGGTTAACTAAAGCCACCAATCGACTGCATACCTTTAAGGCGCAACCCTAGCCTGAACAACGGCCAACGAGGATTTCTGCGCCCGTTATATGCCGTTTGCGTGTATAATGGGGAAAGTTATGATCATTTTATCAATGAGACATAATCAACTCATTGAATATCAAGTAATTAAGGTAAATTAAACCATGGGATTCAAATGCGGTATTGTCGGCTTGCCGAACGTTGGTAAATCAACCCTGTTCAACGCGCTCACCAAGGCGGGAATCGAAGCAGCAAACTTCCCGTTCTGTACCATTGAGCCGAACACTGGTGTGGTACCAATGCCGGACCCACGTCTGGATAAATTGGCCGAGATCGTAAAACCACAGCGCATTCTGCCAACTACCATGGAATTCGTTGATATCGCCGGTCTGGTAAAAGGCGCATCCAAAGGTGAAGGCCTGGGTAACCAGTTCCTGACCAACATCCGTGAAACCGAAGCTATCGGCCACGTGGTGCGTTGTTTTGAAAACGACAACATCATTCACGTGAATAACAAAGTCGACCCGGCTGACGATATCGAAGTAATTAACACCGAGCTGGCGCTGTCTGACCTCGACACCTGCGAACGTGCTATTCACCGTGTGCAAAAGAAAGCTAAGGGCGGCGATAAAGACGCAAAAGCTGAATTGGCTGCGCTGGAAAAATGTCTACCACAGCTCGAGAACGCCGGTATGTTGCGTGCGCTTCCTCTGACTGAAGAAGACAAAGCCGCTATCAAATACCTGAGCTTCCTGACGCTGAAACCAACCATGTACATCGCCAACGTCAACGAAGACGGTTATGAAAATAACCCGTACCTCGATAAAGTGCGTGAAATCGCCGCTGCCGAAGGTTCTGTAGTGGTTGCTGTTTGTGCCGCTGTTGAGTCTGACATTGCCGAACTCGACGATGCTGACCGTGATGAATTCATGGCAGAAATGGGCCTGGAAGAACCAGGTCTGAACCGCGTTATCCGCGCGGGTTATGAGCTGCTGAACCTGCAAACTTACTTCACTGCTGGCGTGAAAGAAGTACGTGCCTGGACTATCCCTGTTGGTGCAACTGCCCCACAAGCTGCAGGTAAAATCCACACTGACTTCGAAAAAGGCTTCATCCGCGCACAGACCATCGCGTATGAAGATTTCATCACCTACAAAGGTGAGCAAGGCGCGAAAGAAGCAGGCAAAATGCGTGCAGAAGGCAAAGACTACATCGTTAAAGATGGCGACGTAATGAACTTCCTGTTCAACGTCTAAATAGTTTCTGTTGTCTCATGAGGTTTCAGTGAATCTCATGAAGAGTAACAAACCCCATAAAATCCACGCATTTGCGTGGATTTTTGTTTTCATGACGTCTCATATAATCTCGCTACAGCGCAGCTAAAAATGAGTACAGGCATGAGTACAATCAGTTTCCATCTTCATTTTATATGAGTACAATAGCGGTATAAGAAATAGACAAGGACTCGCTATGCTCACTGATACGCAATGCCGCACGGCCAAGCCGAAAGAAAAACTCTATCGGCTCAATGACTTCAACGGTCTCTACCTCGAAGTAAAACCCAATGGCAAAAAGGCATGGCGCTATCGGTTTAAACTCAACGGTAAATCCAGCATGTTTGCGTTGGGCGAGTATCCAGTGGTAAAACTCGCCGAAGCGCGAGAGAAATGCGAGCAAGCGCGTAAGCAAGTCGCGGATGGAGTTAGCCCGACACAGGCTCGTCAGTTAGATAAGATCCGTGAGGTCAACGACGCATCCAACACCTTTGAGCTTATCGCTAAAGAGTGGTTGCAGATGAAAGATTGGGCAGAAATCACCAAAACACGTCGCCTTGATATGCTGGAACGTGTTGTATTCCCGGCAATTGGTAAACTCCCCATCAGAGAGATAACCCCACATCATATTTTAAAAATACTACAAGAAACAGCAAAGCGTGGTGCACCGACCGTTGCTGCTGAAGCCCGACGCACAATCTCATCTGTCTTTGAGTTGGCTGTAGCGACTCTCCGAGCTGATAGCGATCCTGTCTGGCCCGTTCGTAAAGCACTTCCAGCAAATAAGACGCAGCACAAGCAAGCCTTAAATCAACAACAAATCGGGAAACTGCTGATCAGTTTTGATAACAGCCGAGGTACATATCAGGTTAACTATTGCATGTGGCTGATGTGGTGGACGCTGGCGAGACCAACCGAAGTCACTGAAGCGGAATGGTCTGAATTCGATCTTGATAAAGCATCGTGGACCATTCCCGCAACGCGAATGAAAGCCCGCAGAGAACATCTTATTCCCCTTCCCTCCCAAGCCATTAAAATGCTCAGAACCCTCCATGGTTTGACAGGACATCGGCAGCACCTATTTCCGGGACGCGATAACCCACGCGGCCCTATGACATCGCACTCGTTGCGTCAGCTTCTCAAGAACCTTGACTGGAGTGGTACATACAGCCCGCATGCAACAAGAACCACAGGCAGCACACGCTTGAATGAAATGGGATACCGACCTGATGCTATTGAAGCGCAATTAGCCCATGCTGATACAAATAATGTACGCCGCACGTACAATCATGCGACTTACCTTGATGAGCGTAAAGTGATGATGCAGGACTGGGCGGATAAGCTTGATGGGTGGATATTAGAGCTTAATTAATTTGTACTAACTCGTTCTTATTCTGCCGCCCTTGCGACTCTGGCTCCAATCAGGTCTGACAGTCAGCTCAGTGCCAAGAGCGGAATGTGCAAACATGGCGGCACACCAGATATCTAAATGCTCATGGTCCGCTTGGAAGGGATACTTACAGTGATGGCAAGGTCAGAATAACGCTGAGGATGTCCCCGTTATGAAGGCGTTGCTAACTCATACCAGGCCTGAATCGCCTCATCGTCCAGCCAGAAAGTGAGGGAACCACGGTTGATGAGCGCTTTGTTGTAGATGTGCCAGTTGGTGATTCTGAACTTTTGCTTAGCCACGGGACTGCCTAGATTGTCAGGAGAATGCGTGATCTGATCCTGCAATTCAGCAAAAGTTCTATTTATTCAACAATGCCCGAAAATCGCTATAAATCGATTATGATGTTGTCATTATCGCTGAACATCACCTTTAGATAACTGCAGATCTCGATATTATCCGGGAGTTTAGCGTGCGCACTGCTCTTTTTCCCGGTACGCAGCGCATTCATTATTTGCTGAAGCTCTGATGAATGTAAAAAGGCCTCGCATGAAAACTAGAAATCCTCGTAATGGCCACGCCAGATGCGTTTGGTTTTACTTTTACCAGAGACGTCGACATAGCCAAGAAACAGGGAGATCTTCTTATTAATTTCATTATTTTCATTAAAACCACGGGTCGCAATATAACGGGCGCGTTTTTTCTGTTGGTCGCTGATTTGCCCGAATAGTCGCACGTGATATGCCTCGGTTAATAATGTCAACACATCACTATTCAAACTGTCTCTCACCAGCACAAACCAAGCTTTATCAGGGATGCTATAAATCAGCAGATGAGTTTTATTGATCCCCGGTTTTGAACCAAGTATTTAAAATACGTTGCGCGTTAATAATATCCGCTATTTCGTATAGGTAAAGTATTGAACGCTCTGAAATACGCTGTTTTGCATGATTCGTGATACCCGTTAGCTTCATAACTGAACCTGTATTTTATAATTAATCACCACCCACCCCACTCACCACACTCCGGGCATTTAATATTAAAGGGTTCAATCGCCCTCGCCGAATGGTAAGTCCAATATAATCCATTTTTTACTAATCGCGTGTCAGAGTACTGGCAGTGATTAAAACTGATAAATTGCTCACATTCCGTACATTGCAGCCAGACTGAACGTGGCGTCCGCGCGGATTGCACGCCCGATTTATTGGCATAGCCACCTGTTTTTTCAATGGAGCGAAGTTCCACGGAGCCACAGCGAATACAAAAAGGTTTAGCCCGCGTCAGATCATTAGGCAAGGAAGATGTGTTCGGACTTTCGAGTTTATATTGTAAAAAGAGTCCCAATAGTCTCTGGAGTTCGTCGTTGTAAAGCTCTTTATCTATCGGGCTTAAAAATATAGCGCCATAGTCATGATTGGGTTTTTTACCACCGGCCTCCGAACCTGCTTCTCCCAGATAACTGTATTTACCCCAATGCTGTGCGGTAACGACGTCGCCTATGGCATCCTTGCAGGGATGGATCAAAAACACCGGATTGTTAGTGGCTTCGCGATAATCTTTCTGATTGCGGAGCCCATCAATAACACCCAGCAGGCCGCCAGACCGCGCAAATGTTGAGTGATCATAAAATTTTGCGTCCAGGATAAAGCGTTTGGAATAGCGTGTCTGGTCATCTTTGTCGGCTGTCCATTGCAGATCCAGAACAAAATCAGGTCGCTTGCCATTTTCTAACGTTTTTTCATAGGTTAAGGTTAGCGATCTTTTAGAATGCGGATTGTCGAAGAGTATCTCGATATCTTTTTTTCTGCCTTTGATGGCATCCACTACCTGATATTTCCAGTTGCTCTGCGGGATAAATCTGAATGATTCGATCAGCACCTTCATTATTTGCAGCAAACACCACCGCTCATACAAAAGCGGCATATTCACCAACCCGATCGCATCGATTTCCTCAAGGCTGAGCAATAAATCTTCGTTTGTCAGACGGGTGCTCGCCATAAGCAGCTTATAACCGTTATGCACGCCCTGATAATGCGGGTTTTGGACAAACGTCATCGAATTTGGGAAATGAGATGAGGCTGTAACCCCCAGGGCTTTGAACTGAGTAATAAGCTGCGCGAGTTGCCGCTGTTTTGGCTCGACTTTTTTAAACACCGCTTCCGATAAAGACTGGTTTTCACTATAAAACCTGATGCGATTTTGCAGCACCACCTTTTCTTTCGTTTGTTCATCCAGTTCACGCGGGGTGAGTTTTCGTTGCCAGTTGTTAGCATCGAGAACTTTACCCTGCATAATTTCCTGACTGTATTTTTGCTGGGCGAGATGTAACTCCCGCGCATCTACAAACTCAATATCGTTTAAATAGTCAATAACGTAAATTACTGCTTTTGCGGTTTCATAACGGCGACCGGCCCCCGTTATTTTATATTCGGCATGTTGCCGTAAACACCTCACTAAATTCAGCAAAGATGCGTTACCTTTTGAATTAAAAGATAAAACTGTGCTTTTTTCATTATCTTTCTTCCACTGCCCCTGAACATTGATCTCAATAAAAAAACCATCGTTCTCTTGTGTAGGTTTTTGGCTGCGAAAGTGCAATAAATTATACTGAGGGCCATCAGCGTCATATACGATTTTTTCGGCAATGACGCTTTGTGCTAATTGTTGTTGCCAATAGCTTAACTTGCACCGCTGTCGAATGATTTCCAAATCTTTAACTACCAGACCCCGGTCAACTGTTACGCTATCGGTGAAGGAATCATACTGATGTTGAAGTTTATCAGTGAGCGTGGCGTAGCGTTTCGCTTTGTTACCCGATAAAATAACAATTTGCTTAATAATCCGATAGCTACGTTCGAGAGCAAAGAGGATATAGCGGTTTTCCGCCATGTTAAATGTCGGTTTTACCGCGCGACTGGTTAAAACAGATTGATTGGTTTTTGTTGCTAACTCCATAAACGTACGGTTAACCGGTTTTACGGCTTTGCGTGGCTTCAGGGTTTGTATTTCTCGCAGTTCAGCCTTAGGGTTGCTCAGGATTTTATGGGCATGCATGATTAAATTTTGTGCGCAATCAATGGTTGCATTATTAATGCCAATACTGCCTTGCTCTCTGGATGCCTGAACAGAACTTGACTCATCCAGAATCAATTCCCACAAATCGTCTTTGAACCCTGTCAGGTAAAGTTCCAGTTGATCTCTGCTAAAATCCATCGACCCTATATTGATATGACAATGGACATCATCAAGGATTAGTATCAACGTTCCCGCAGTATTTACGCTGCTGTGCCGCCAATATTTTTCTTTGGCATCCCACGAATGCTGTACGATCCACCAGGTTTTTCCGCTATCAATATCGTCAACAGGAGAGAGTTGTTGCTCTGCACCGTCCGACATTTTAATGCAAGGGATCACCGCTGACCCGGTAATAAACCGCACGGCTAATTGCCCCCGCAGAATGCCTTCTGTTCTGGGGTAGATCGTCGTTTCACATTCAAAATGTGCATGTTCATCATTATATTCAACGGGTATTGCATGCAACGATTCCGTCACTTTTGTGACGGTATCTTTATCGTACCATTGAATTTCGACGTACTTTATTTCAAAGGTAGACGTCATTTTTTACGACCAAAAATTCACAATGCCATCATTGGACTTCGCATTATTTACCACATGTTCAAGCGCAACTACCGCAGAAAATACATCAGGAATATCAGCATAGGTTGACACCTCTTGTTTAATTCGCTGTAAAAATACCTTTTCAATCAGTTCGAGTTTTGTTTGCTGACCCACAGTTTTGTTGCCATCAAATGTTAGCTTCGGCAGAATTTTATGCAGTATAAAGTTATTGATTGCCCGCTTGCCGTCATCATTGACGTCCTTGAACAGATGCAAATAATTCAGCCCCTGACGAATAGTACGCATACCAAACTCAACGCCTAATTTGTGTAAAAACTCTTTATTTAACACAATGAACAACTGACAAAATTCATTTTCACGATCAAATTTTGGGTAGTTTTGACGGATACCCAATGCTTCAGTTTCAAAGAGCAGTGGTCGTGATACATCGTCGAATTCATACTCCTCCACTTCACGGAGGATTGCATCCCAGTCAGATAACAGTGGCGACTCAAAACGCATAATATGCGCACGGTCTAATATTTTGGGCGAAAGATAATGGGTGGTTTCATCGATGTTAATAGCCCCAATAATATGAACATTTGCCGGCATCACAATGCTTGAGGGCATTGACATGGCCGCAGAGAGCATTCGCCGAACCTCGCTGTGATACTTAATAAGTGAGTTTTTATCACTAAAACCAAATGCTTGTCTTAACTGATTATTAATAGCTTCATCTTTTAAAAGCGAAATAAAATTCACCACCCCGTCTTGGCTGTATTTTTCCTTACTGGCTTGAATGATCTCAACCACCGCCTTCAGCTCAGAAAGTACGTGCGCAGACTCGTCAGCGGAATATAAATTAATTTCCGGTGCTTCATCGCGGGACTCCAGCAGAGACAAGAAATCAGCAAAATAGTATTCCACGCGCGCCAGATTCATTTCGTCCAGGCAGATAAAATAGGGAGTTTCCGGGTTCAACTGAGCTTCCAATAGTGCATCTAAAAAAGGCGTGGCTAAATATTTTTTCTCCAGCGGGTTGTAGTAACCAAGCAGGTCTTCAGAACTGGTCCAGTTTGGTTTTACGGGAATAATAACTGCTTTCCCCCCCACAGCTTTCGCAAACGATTTGATTAAGTTGGTTTTACCCGACCCCGAGTCCCCTGCCAGAATAATCAAATCCTTCGTGCGCAGCAAGGTGAGGTAATTTTCGATAATATGGCGGGGATACAAAATATCCTTCTCAACCAAATGTGCCTGGATATAGGAGACGGCCTGACTGTAATCACCGTTCAATTGTTCTCTGAATACAACGCCATCGACATCCTGCAACGCAGATTTTGATTCTACTAAAAAATTATCGAGATCTTCCTGGTCTAAAAACTCAAAGGTTTTCAAAAAAAGAGCTTTATCTGAAACATATTTTTTCAAACGCAGGATCTTATGATTCATTTCAACCTCTATTTTTTTGAAATTTTCTAGGCTTATCTGGAATTGTTTTTGTTTTAGTTCGTTATCAGTTTCAAGTAAAGCAATGGATTGTTCAATTTGCTTTCGCATACTGTTTAATGATTCGACAAGCTTTATTGCATTGTCACGTTTCAGTTCTGCGCTTTGTTTTTCAGCAAGCACCTCAGCAAGCTGCTGGTCAAACGTACTTTGTTTGGTTGCAAACTCTTGCTCGATTTTAGTTGCAGCTTGTTGTTGGTAAAAATGATAGATTTCATTCGCAATGAAATATGAGACGTCGTCTGCAGTAACGATATCATGCGGGACTGAAGCAGGTAGTTTTTCCAGCGATGAGCAACTCCCGGGCAGCACACTCATCATAAAGGGAATCCGGTGCTTCTCACGTTCTTCAGGACGAGAGAGGTTCAGTTTGCATTTTATGAACTTGGCCCCACGCTGATCAACATACTTTTTAGCATCTGCCGGGTTTATCCAGAACTCGCAGGGACCATTAACGCCAGTAAGAGGATATGACAGCAGGTTATTGCTGGTCAGCATTCTGGGGTTTTTCAGATGCCCCCATTTTCTGTCTTTGAACAGGATAACTTCACCCCATACCTCGAAATTATCATCTTCATAGCCCCAACTCGACTGCAGTGTTGCCAAAAGTTCTGTATCAGACAGTCCCTCTAACTCACTATACCCGTATACTTTGTTTGCCATTGTGCTCTCATTAACTCACTGCTTTCAGAAGATATTAAGATAAGATTCGTCTAAGTCTCTAAAACTATTCACCCTTCACGTAAATTTCGAAAGTAACCTTTAACTATAGGGCAGATTGTCTACCGGGGCGGGATCAGTCCATTTCATTAACCCATCAGAGTAGTGAGACAATTGCGAATGACTATAGATCGCTCAGTGCAGACCTGTTGTCTCTTCAATCTGCTGCGTGAAGCGGGCTGACACAATGGCTCCAACATACAAATCAGTCTACAACAAAGAGTTTTGCGCCTGTCGTAGTTCTGGACTGATGTGGCTCCGCGTTATCACCAACCTGATAACTCATCCCCGCAGTTAAAATGAATTTACGACCATCTTCGAGCATTGTTTCTAGTTCTCCTTCCATGCAGAAAAGGACATGCCCTTTTTGGCACCAATGGTCTGCAAGATAGCCTGGGGTATATTCAACCATTCGCACACGGATTTGATTCGGTTTCTGACCAAAGTGTTGCGTGCGCCAGTAAGCCATACCTGTTTCCCCTGGGTGCTCTGTTCTTTCGACTTCACTCCAGTTGGTCGTGCCAAAAGCAAATGCCTCAAGATTCATTTTGTCGCCCTTCGTTATTAAGTAAGATCTCTCATGCTCAGACTAGAGCGATTTAACGATATGAAAAACTAATCTTTAAATCAAAACCTTAAATGTCAAATGTGGTAAGAAAGTTGAAAGTGGTGCAGATTATTTATCTATTCAGGGATCTGCACACGTAAACGGCAGCGGTTACAGATTAATGTCTGCTTCACGCCCTGAGACGTCCTACTCCTCGGATTGTCCCCTTTGTACCTAGGGCGGAAGTCCGGACTATTGGGGTGCATTAAAGTGTTGATGTATGCGTGAGCCTGAATCATGGGTAAGATTTATTGAGGGTACCAGGTCTCAGGTGTGCCAATCCCATCTCACCTCTGCGTGTTGATGGCAATAAGGTGAATTAGCTGCTCGACAATGGCGGCTTCATCAGGAATCAGATCGACACTCGCCACCTGCAATCGTTCTTCGCCTGCTAAAATCCTATAGCCTGTGCTCAGCCGCTTAGCTCCCAGACCCGCATGATGCGGATAGAGGAGCATAACTTGCGGGCAGTGATAAAGCCGGGCATAGGCCATCATCTGGTAGACATCGGCTTGCGATACACCGCTTCTGGCATCTTCGGGATGACGCCCAATACGCTTCCATTTAGTGTCTATGATCATAACAGCCTGATGGTCCCGCTCGATAAGCAGATCCGGCCGGGTCTGGAAGCGTGGTTTACCTTCTGTTCCGTCCTCGATCAGGCAATATAATCTGCCTGCCTGTGCACGAACCGTCCATTCCGTACCGCGTACAGCACGCTTCGCCAGTGCCGCTATATATGCCTCGAACAGATCGTTCATTGGGAAAAGCAGTGTAATCCCGTGCTGCGCTCGTTTATCGTGGTGTGTAGCCTGCCAGTCGCGTCTCAGGAGGAGGCGCGCCAGATTGTAGAGGGCTTCCCAGCGATGATTGGTTCGGTCGATCCGCACCTGTGACCACGGCAGGTGACTTAAGGCGACGTCGCTAACACCCGCCAGCAGGATGCGCAATTCATTCAGACGGCGGAGCGTATCGGCAGCTCGGGCATAATGGTGAAGCAGAACTACACACGCCTTCATAATTCGGAGTAGGCTGGTATCAGCCGACAGTACGTCGTAACGACAGGCGAGACGGTCGGGGCAGACGGCAAGCGTAGTGAATTGTCGTTTGATATTGAGCCTTCCTCGCAATGAGGGCAAATCGTCTTCCTGTGCCAAATAGGCGCGCGGTAATCCCCGATGTGCTTCAGATAAGAGTCGCTCGGCGAACAAACGGATAAGTATCTCTAACAAGCTTTCAGCTTGTCTCGCCATTGTTGCAGCCTGTCCATTGCCGAGTTTAAGGCCGAGGGCGACATCAAGCATACGTATCAGGCGATTTCGGATTGTGGCGTCCGGTTCTATCGTCTCGTCGTCGAATTTGGGCAGGATCTCAAGGCTACATCCCGGAGCGGCAATGACCCCAACCATTTGCCCGGCAATAATTTTGTTATGGCGATCGATTAAGATATTGGTACCGTGCTGATTTGCCAGCGGATGCTCGCGCGCCGCCGTAAGCAGCGCGTTAGCCTGAGGGCGGGTAAAAGCATGAGGAGCGTTTATGCTGCTTTCCGTGTTCACACAAACACCACCCCATTCGCGAACCGTGAGGTGCGTCATTCTTTCGATTCACCAGCCACCTCGAGAGCGGTGGCATTAAACATTCTGGCTTTGCCTACCAGTCGATCAAAGGCGTCATTTCTGAACGGTGCACGTACCGACCAGCTTGATAACGGTTCACCCTCTATTCCTGGCGGCGGTAAGATCTGCTTTTCCTGCATAAAACCATCTCCCAGCACTGCCGTGATTCGGCTCCAGTCCTCGAAGAAATACTCTTGTAACAGCGGTATGACCTTATTGCGCACTGCATCTTCAACTTGTGCCCTGGATTCACAATTGATAAAGAAAGCGTGTCCAATGCGATATTCCCGGCCTATAAGATATTCAATTCGCTGGTTGATGGTGGTAAGAACGGCTTTGAGATCGATCCCCTCTACTTCACTTAGCAGGGTCGCGTCGGGGGCCATTTCCCGGAAGTTGAATCGCCGCCTTAATGCTGTGTCGAGCAAGGCGATGGATCGATCGGCGGTATTCATTGTGCCTATGATATGAAGGTTGGCAGGGATGCCAAAATCTTTCTTTTTCGAATAAGGCAGAGTTACTGTGAGTGCATCGGGCATTCCCAGACGTTTATCCGGCTCAATTAACGTAATCAGTTCACCTAACACTTTCGAGATATTTGCCCGGTTGATCTCATCAATAATGAGGACGAACTGTTCTGGTTGACCTTTAACATCGGAACTATTATCCGGGTCTTCTGTACTCGAGAGCAGTCTGCCTAGCGCCGGGATATTCACTCGATTGGTGGCAATCGAATAGAGCGTCCGCATGGTGAAGTTACCATCGATAATGGTATCGAGTGGCAGTGGTTCATCGAGAGTCAGTAGCCAGCGCACAGGGCGACGGTGGGCATAGTAACCTTCGGCTTCAGGAGCGAAATAGTAATCACCAGTGATTTCAGCGATAGCGCGAAACGCGGTGTTACCGTAAGGGACAATCACGATATCGCCAGGCTTCATTTCGCAACGGAAGGGATAGGTTTGCGTCCAGTTACTTGGCGTCTGGTTCTCCGGATTTTGCTTGATCCATTCATCATGAATCGCCTTGAACGATGAAAATCTATCCGCGCTCCAGTCTATGCTCCCACCCCAACCCAGAGCAATATACCCGTTGTCGCGGGCATCTTCATACACATCGTCTTCTGTGCCAATTGTCCCTTGCCCCATTTTCCAAAAGCGTTTTTGGGACAGTTGGAGTGCTGAGGCATCCGTCTGTGCACGGGGTTGTGTTCTGGCCTGATCGGCAAGGGCGCAAATTTCCCTGAAGATCCCCGGCGTGGGCATGAGTCTGAATCCTGCAGACGACGACTCATCTTCACCGATTTCTGGACGAAGGCCCTCAACGAAGGTTTCGTAGTCATAGCTCTGGTGGAATGTGACGAAAGAGATCCTCTTTTCTGCCATCAGTTCGTTATAGCGCGCCATCAGGGCTGCACGCCCATCTTTTGAGTTCGGATAGGGGTCTTTGCCATCGCAGAGCGCTACGGCTTCCCTCGCCGTGTGATAGGTTTTTCCGGTACCAGGAGGACCGTAAAAAATAAGGTTAGTCGGAGTTGGTTTATTCTGGACCACCAGTTCGCTTCCTTCCGTAAGGATGAACGTATATTTCCGGGTTGTGCTCTTTTTAGGCCCTTCCGTCACCGGAGGGGGAACATCCGCTAGCTCCTGAAATTTTTGTCCATCAAGAGCCTGACAGATGTTCGGCCATCCCTTTTCGAGACCCATTTCAGTATTCAAAGGGCCAACTACTAGGGTGACACTAGCGTCACCTCGCTCTCTGGCTGGGGTTATGTAGTTTTCAAGGACATAATCCCGAATTTCGTCGGCCTGAGAGTCATCACCGCCCAGGAAGCGTCCATATTGTCCGAGCCAGCTATTCCAGTTGGACAATCGGTTAAGCGGCTGTTCTGAGTCAGGCATCAGCAGTCGATAGTCGTCGCCGTTGTCTTTAGCATCGCGACGAATCTGTTTGATACGTTGTCGCAATTGTGCAAATCCATCAGCCTTGTAGGCTGCATCCAGATCTGCATGAGGAGAACCCAGCGCCGCGAGATTTTTTTCGATAGTTTTAACCGCATACATACGAGAGTTGAGGCCCGCTTGTGTTTTGGCACCTCTGATCTCTAGCCATTCCCGAAATTCGACTTCGAGCATTCCCTATGTCCCCTCATTCAACGTTAACTCACTGATAGCTATCTTCGTGGATGATGGGAGGGCCAGCAAGGATATTGTTTAATACGAGCGACATTGTTATGCCTTTCTGCTCTCGTTTATCCCATTGATGCACTTCGCCAACTGGAACACCGCTCTTACGCGGTGCACAGTTATAGATCCCAAAAGCTGTACAAAACCCGGGTCCAGCCTGAAGTCCATTAAAAGGATTTCAATTAAGGAAGGGTTTTAAGTTTTACATATCCACTGACTAGTGTTGATACACCTATATAGATATACCCCCTCTTGACGGTCACTTCTAAAAAAATGGTTTACACAGAATCATAAACAGGATGGTTATATTACCTTAGTAACACAGCCTCCCCCCTATTACTTTACGGCCCGTGCAGCCCTGATTAAAGAAATAACATCTTCAGTATGTGTCATTTTAATAACATCAACTGCACTCCAGGTAATATTTCGTAGTACAACATCGTCCTTTTTTATTTCAGGATAACGGCAACCCTCCTCATTCAAATAATTCGCTACTTCATCTTCTGAACACCGATCAACAATACGCTTCTCCCATATAACATTATACAAATCAGCAATCTCTTTCCCGGCCTTTGTCTTGGGGCGGACAAATGCATCATAGTAAAACTGATTAATCAATTCAGCCAATGCATAACAACGCCCACGGGTTCCTGGTGAAACGTCCTCACCGGGAAATACCCCCTTTTCAATGAGTTTGTCCAGCCGGTTCTTAGTCGTTTCTGACATATAAACATCAACAGACGGGCCAAAATCTTTTTTCAGGGTACCACGACGGGCATCCTGCCGTTGCACATCAGAACTCGGTTGTAGTGCTTTGGAAAGGGTCGTTTTCTGCCCCTTTCGGGCCATTCTCCCAGCCATTTTGTAGCCTCCTTTGGGTGGCTTCACAGTATGAGAAATACAACCATCACGATCGCGTGACGGTCACGCTCACAAAGACCATATACATTTCGTGACCGTCACGCAAGCATCGCGAACCGTCACGCCTTTTCCAGTGCCAGGTCTGTAAAAAAACATCTTGTACCAAAGTGCACCTAAACAAGCGAAGGAGCACTTCGATGAACGAAATCAGGTTAATCAGGATACAGACCGTACTGGCGCGCTGCGCCGTGAGCCGGGCAACGCTCTACCGGATGATTGCCGCAGGTACCTTTCCACGACAGGTGTCGCTCACGGGAGGACGTGCTGTGGCGTGGTTGCAATACGACGTTGAGGCGTGGATAGCTTCAAGAATGCCAGCAGGACGCTAGAGGTCGAGGGTTAGTGGCTTATGGGCGTGTTTTTGAACCGTCTATAAGTCACGTATGCGCCCACTCAGAACCATGTAATTGGATTACTGATATAGCCACTCACATGGATGAATGGTTATGGGAGAACGATCATGAGTATGAAGAATATAGATAATGGGAAGAAGTCATTAAAAGTTGGTCATAGTAAAGATGGGCACCCGCTGAGAATGCGTGTTGATGGGATCACCATTGTATCCATGGTGGACAGTAAACGTGAGAAAAATACAATTAGAGACTGGGTAAAGAATATCATGGGTATGACTGAGCCCTATTCTGTCGAGCCTGTATACCATAAAAAGAATGGTAAAAACCATTATCAGAAAGGGGTGAAAATATCCTCTGGCAGTACTATGTTGGTAAGAATTGACTATAAACCATACAGGGATAACGTGGGTAATATTCGCTTTGAATTCCGGCCACAGCATCTCACTGAAAATGGAATGAATAAGCTTATTCTGTGGCTGGCTGAAAGTGGACTGGCAGATCTTATTTTCACGATCTTTAAACGTGCATGGGTCACCCGTCTGGATGTGGCTCTGGATGTTTATAACTGTACGCTTGAGGATTATTTTTTTGGACTGAAACGCTGCTATACAGGGAATATGAATCTGGAAGGTGACTCACGGGGACTGACTCTGGGAACGGTGTACTCCCACCTCCAGATGTCAATTTATGAGAAAACTGATTTATTTGGGGTAGAATCTTCCATTGAAAAGGTAGAAACTTTGGGAAAAAATATTCTCAGGGTGGATGAATATGCTGATTTCCTGCGTATTGAGGCCAGAATTCGCCCCAAAAATACACCTCATTCAAAACAGGCCAACAGAGCCATTCGTCTGGCCGATCTTGATAAATTAGTTTACCCTTTTGAAAGCTTACAAATCTACCATAAAGGCCTGGATAACATGCTTCATGGGACTGATAACCGTTTTAGCTATAAAAAGGGACATACTCTGGCAAGAAATAAGCATGACTTTCTGAAACGCATTGGTGCCAGGAAAATGCCGAAACACCAGGAGAAGGTATTCAAACAATATGAATATGAACTCTTGAACAAGGGTGAAGTCTGGTCATTCTGGCCCGATTGCAAAGCAAAACTGGGTCTGCTAGGCAACCCGCCATTATGGGTAGCAACCAACAGAAATCGCTACTTTAGCTAAATAGCCTCCGGTAACCCCCTGTGAATACTCGCAGGGGTATATAAACGAATATTTGATCCGATACAGCCTCATGTTCAAGGGGGCATTCACCGGGGTGGTGAATCACCCGTGCTTCCCGGCCCCCTTACGTCAAAACGAACTGTCTGCATATATTTGGGCCATAAAAATAGGTTCTGGCCCCGTTTGATGGTTTTAGCCAGCAGAGTGAGAAGCATATCCCCCAAACAGCTACCAGCAACTAAACCCTCTGGAGGCTTGTTGTACCACCACCTCACCACGGCAGTCGTAGCGGGTGGTCGTAGATATGTCAGCATGGCCTGCCAGCTGGCGTACAATGTTGATATCGATACCCTGCTCCAGAAGTTGTGTGATAAAGGTTCTACGCAAATCATGCGGGGTAAAATACTCCACGGCCGCCAGTTCGCACAGTTGTCTCAGTAACCCCGTCAGGCCGGTTGTCGTGAGCCTTTGATGCCCTGAACGGTCAGCACGGCTGATGCGACTGAACAACGGACCGTCATGGCCTCCCCTGACTTTCAACCAGCGTTTGAGTTGTGTACAGACTTTCCTTGCAAGATGAATTTCCCGGCTTTTGCGGCCCTTCCCTTGCCTGACCCAAACAATGCCAGTGGTCACATCGACGTCCTCAACGTTCAACGCAACCAGCTCACCGGCCCGTAGACCAGCGCCGCACAAAAGCAGCAGAATGGCGCGGTCACGCTGGCTGCGCAATACCGCATATCCAGTCGCTGCGTCCAGCATCGCCCGGATTTCGCTACTGTCCAGTGCACGCCCCTGCCGACGGACTTCAGCGCCGACAACGCCATATTCACCGTGGCAACGGCATATTCCGCATCCAGCAGGCAGGCTCGCACCCGCATCACACTGGCATAATCCAGCGTATGCCAGGGATAACTGTCAGGTGTGGCACTCGGTCGAAGAATATCGGCGCAGCGCCTGAGCTGGCTCTGCATCCCCTTACGCCCCGCAGCTGTCAGTCCATCCAGCCACAATTGGGCGGGGTTTATGGCTACGTTTTTCACTGCACTGGTAGAGCCATCTCGTGGAGTGTTCTGAGTCGTTTTTGTGGTCATTATCATCTCCCTGAAAAAGGGACTGTCCCCGGCGCCAGTACGGTGCCGGGGAATGAAGTCAGCGTGATTTCACGCCATGGCTCAGCAGATACGCATTCAGTCCCTGCCCCGCATCCGCCTCAAAATTCCATGCCCGCCAGATAAGCAGGCCGCCAGCATCGCGTATCACCAGCCGGAAGTGAGTAAGCTGGTCATCTTCAACGCTAACGTTGCAGTAAGCCGCAACAACAGCCTCCGCTTCACTGCGGTTAAAGGTACTCAACGGCAATGTTAGGCTCTCCGGACTCCTCTGCGTGGTCATGTCCGCAGGCGCATTGCCACATGGTGGGAAAGCCTCCTGAGTAGTGCTTTTTACCGACTGGTAACAGCCACGCTTCATAAGCCCCGCGGCCTTTCGTGCACGCATGACATCAGTGGATGTGATAAGAGAGGACCGAGGGGTAAAAATGAAGCTCTTCTGGTCGGTGCGCACCAGGTCATACTTTTCAACTACGGCGTTCAGGGCGTCTGCCAGCGAAACCCCGGCATCAATGTGCTCCTGAATAACGCAGCCATCGCCAAACGTTGTGTCGTTGAGAGTCACTCCATAGTGCTGACTGAGCAGATGCGTCAGCAGGGTACGCCAGACCATGACGGGTGACGGGCAGCACTGCGCCGCCCGCGTCGGCGAATCGGGTGATTTTTTCATATTGGTTATCTCGTAAGTCAAAAAAGAAGGGGTTAACGTGGATAGTTCTGTATGGCTCAGGCTTTTACCGCTGGAGTCGGATAAATGGCGATATACGCATAACCACAGGAGCCGAGCGTGTCAGCCTCGCAGGTCAGCCCTTTTGCCTGCAGCATCACGCCGTTCGCCCTGCGCGGATCCAGCTCACCGGACAGCAGCATGCCCTCCATCTGCTTCAGTAGCAGCGGGAAAGCCTGGTCCAGATGGCGCGCGTCACTCTCACTGAACGTACCGGTGAACCCGGCCCGGTCGGCCAGAAAATGCAGACGACCGCCCTCCTGCACCAGGCGCGCCCCGAAGCGCGGTGTCACGTTGAGCGGAAGTCCCCACTGTGGCGTGAGCGCAGGGTCAGTCAAATTAGTTGGATTCGTCATTCAGTGTATTCTCAAGTGATGCACTGCCGGTGCATCGCTACCGGCAGTGCATAGTGGTGATTCAGCTTTCCCACAACACGCGGGTGGTGTAAACACCGCCGGCGTGATAGCTCAGGAAGCTGCGCTCCCATATGGAATAGAGCTCCCATGCATCCATCTTTGGCAAATCCCCCGTGCGACAGTGCCAGACATAGCCCTGTGACCAGCTGATATCGATGATTTTCTCCAGCTCCGGGTACACCGTGCCGACATAGCCAAAGTCAGTCGCGTAGTCCAGGCACCATTCATCCTCCTGATGCACCAGCCGGATTTCGACCGGGTGATAACCGCCCCGCTCCGCACTGTAGTCCGGGTCACGAAAGTTGAGTGTCACGGCGGGGATATGGTGTTTATGGGCGGGAATGTCACCCGCCTCCGTCATCAGCAGTTCGAACAGATGCAGACTGACAGGCAGCAAAAAACCTGCCGGTTGAATAACGGCATTGATGTTCATGAGCAAAACCTCATTGTTTACAGTTTGAAATTGATGAAAGGGTAAAGCGGATGTGTCTTAACGTGGATAATGTGTATTAAACCAGCTAACTCAGAGCAGTCCGTGCTCGGCAAAGGAATACACGCTGTCGCCACCGACGATCAGGTGGTCTGTAACGCGGATATCCAGCAGTGCCAGCGCGTCCGTAATTTTCTGTGTAATGAATTTATCAGCCTGGCTCGGCTCCGGCTCGCCACTGGGATGGTTGTGCACCAGTATCACTGCGGCTGCATTATGAATCAGCGCCAGACTGACGATTTCGCGTGGGTAAACCATGGTCTGGCTTAACGTCCCGGTGAACAGTGTCTGATAGCCAAGAATATGGTGTTGCTGCGAAAGCATTATCACACCAAAGGTTTCACGAGTTTCCAGTGCCAGCTTCATAACCAGCCACTGGCGAACATCTTCAGATGAAGTGATTTTACGGCGATTGCGAAACTGGCGGGCCAGCAGCGTGTGGGCAAAACGGATAATCTCTTCGCGGGAAACAGGCTCCTGCGTCTGATAGTGACCGCTACGGTCACTGGCAATAAACGTCATGGTGTACTCCTTACCTTGCAGGTCAGAATTCACGTTCAACAAAGTAGATGGCATCGGGCAACAGCGTATGACGCTTCAGTTCTGGTTGTACTGAAAAAGTCTCTTTTCTCTGGCTGCGAATCCCCAGACTGTCAAACAGAAACAGCCGGGTCGCGTCGGTCCGAATCACCACTGACCAGTGCCAGGTGGTGCCCAGAATCACCACTCGCTGCGCATGATTCTCAGGTTCAGCCAGCCAGTCGCTTATATGCTGGAAAATCTGTCGGGTACGCAGAGAGCGTGAACGAAACGGGGTATGAAAATGCAGGGGGTAATGCCGGGAGTAGTGACCTGTGAGAAGAATGCTGTTGATGAGATGGTCCAGCTGTTCTTCATCGAGGCCAAGGGTCAGAAGGTCAAATAAGTCCCATCGTCGCCGGTAGTTATCGAGTAGACGATACATCAATTTTTCTCTCTGTACTCTGCCATCGTAGAGATAGCTCATGGTGTTAATCAGGCTGTATAAACCGCACAAATAGTCGTGCTGACCCTGGCGGGACGCCTGCACGTCTCGGGGAAGTTTCATTTTAACGTTCCGGGGAGGAGTTGATGGCTGAAAGTCAGCCTGGATGATGGTGTGGTAGTGGCTGGCGCATGATGGTCACCACTGTATTAATTATAGCAAAATCAATGAGTTATTGCAAATAACTCTCATTCCCACCCATCAGAACTGAAAGAAGCCCAGCCATAGCAATTTGCCACTCAGTCGAGCTTTGACGCTGCTCCAAGGTCAGCCGCCACCTGCGCCAGCGCCAGTTGCAGGAGCTTTTCCCTGGAGGCCGGTTTCATGGTACGAAACAGCTGTATCCACAGATTGAGCTGCTCGTCTGTTGAGGAGCCAGCGGCATCCCTTTCACTTTGCAGTGACATCCCGGCTGCACTGATATGGTACAGAAAGCCCTTCCCTCGCGTTCGCTTGCGACGAATTTCAGGGTGCAGTGCCGTCAGCTTTTCCAGTCGCAGACGCGCCCCTTTTGCTGTCCCCGGCATTCCTTCCATCCCCACAAAACCTTCTGCCGTCAGCCATTCACCGCCGTCAGAAAATTCATCACCATCTGTTACCGTCACGTTCTCAGTACTCATAAAAATTTCACCTCTTATCAAAGCGTTAGTTAAATGAGTGCAAATAACCCACAAAAGGAACTTGATAACTTCCCTTTATTCGCTTTTAATGATTCAGGTACTTACAACCTGGAGTTAATACATTGAGTAACTCAACAGCTTCGCAAAAAAAGCGAACCAAGGGAAGTGTCGGAAACTGGCACCGGGCGGATATTGTGGCGGCCCTGCACAAACGGGGGCTCTCACTGTCTGCGCTTTCCCGCCAGCATGGGCTGGCTTCACGCACACTCAGCAATGCCTTTGAGCGTCACTACCCACGTGCAGAAAAGATTATTGCAGATGCGCTGGAAACCACACCAGAGTTCATCTGGCCCGATCGATACATCAGGAACTGATGAAAGGAGATAATACAAAATGAAGAAATCCGCAGTTGTTCTGCTGCTGGCCATTTCCGGATGCGCCAGTGCAAAAACATTACCGATGGAGACATTGCAGGTACTCTATGATGCCTACGCAAACCTGAATAGCTGCCATAAATTTGGCTACATTGGTGATGAGGTATTGAACAGCCTTGATAAGGTCATACAGGCAAACCGCTATCAGGATAATTTAGGGAACGTAACGGCTTTAACGCAGGATAACATCAACTATTACCACTCACTTCATGACCAGTTCATTCTGGACCAGCAATCAAAAAGCTATAGCATTAACCAGAGCGGAATACGGTTTCAGATAAAAACATTGTGCGACCAGCTCAATACCACGCTGGGTGATCGCTTAGGGATTAAGGCCATTATTATTTCCCCGGATAATTTGCCGGAAAGCGCAAAGCCTGTTTTTAGTAAAGAGAGTAATCACAACGCTCCGACTATCCCAGAGGACCGCCCCATGACATGGGAAAACAGTCCGGTGCAGGGTATTCAGGTACGCTGAGGGAAAATACAATGAATAAATGGATAATGACTGCTTTGCTCACCATAATAACCTCTGCTCATGCTATCGCTGCATATCCCAAAAGCCAGCCTGCACAGGCAGCAGAAGTCATGGTCAGAACGTGTCAACAACAGCGGACTGGTATTGATAAGGACAAGGCAATCAGTAGAGTCTATGACGCAATAATTGACTGGCCCATCGCCTCCACAACCGAAGTTGCAGCCGCAATAGACGAAGGATGGAATTTTGCTGTACAGAATCCAGGTATTAAATGCGACAGGGTTTATCTCATGATGATTGACATGCTGGCAGGGAAAAAGAACTGAGCTGCCCACTTCACTTTAATCGGCAAAGCTAATCTGTATTAGTAGGAAGTATACCTCATGATGTGCCCGATCGCAGGGCACCATTACATCAAACCCATGGTTATAAGCGAGGAGTGAATGCGAACTCATCAGCCGCTTAAGTCAGGTCGATTCAAGACATCACCAACTCAGTGTTGTGTTAATCAACTGGGGCAGGTCAGTCTTCATCAGAAATCAAATTCAAAGCACGTAAGCGCATGATAATTGCCGCAACAGAAACACCATAATGCTGTTTGAGTAGCAACAAACTATCTAGCGTTACAGGCAACCTGTCTGGCTGGTACTCTGCAATACCTCTACTCAAAAACCATACCACCCCCAGAAACGCGCCTTCGACCTTCTAGCACGACGATACGGCAATGGCGATGCTGCTGGTGCGATACCTGCTGGCATCGGGACAAGGTATGTTCGAAATGTTGCGACTGGATTTATGTAACTGATGCGTAAGAGGCTGTATCGACTGCTTTGTGCCAGATATAGTCATCCACACCCTGAGATTTACACTTTTAAGTGATTCAGGGTATGCGCTGACAACCCATTTCGGTTTTCAGCGCCCCACCATCAGACGATTTTTCTATGCAAAATACTCAAACTGCTCCGCAGGCGCTTAAGCGTACCCTGCGTACATGCCATCTTTCGATGATCGCTAACCGACGCGACAATTCGCGGGCTTCATGATCGTAAATATAAAACAGCGCGCGATACACGGCCCGCTGGCGCTGGTGGCGGCATCCTGCAACCCAGCGCGTACCAAACTCGCACCGCTTCGGAGCGGTTCTGATAGCCCCGGATCTGGATTAATACATCCACTTAAGCCAATAGATCATCGTCAAGTGACAGGGCTACACGTTGCATATTTCAATCCCAAACAGAGAATTGCGACCAGTGTGACATGCGTTGGAACGCTGAACATTGATACCGCGCGGTTTGCGGGCGAGTTCCCTTTTTTGTACGATTTTACTGGAGTTTTTCTGTCGCGGGCCGACGTTAATAATGCTACCGACGCTCACTCCCTGGAATCGGTAACTAGATTTTTTTTGGGATTAACGCCAAGATAGTGAATGCCTGCAATGACAACGAGTTAAACACACAGGCGCTGTTGTCTCATTTGGGATGGACCCGTTACGTATGACTGACAAGCACACCACCATTACGGAGTTACAGGCGCGTTTTCGCCTAAGCGATTTAAACGTAGGCCACTGGAACCGTATCCATTTTCATCTCGCTCCCGAGTCTATACTGGAGGATGAGCGCCTCACCGAATACCGTTTTTACCGCATTGAAGAGATGACCGATGAAAAGGCTGCTGTTCATCGGCTGGCGATGAGCAATGTAATCGCCAATATGAGCGATTCGCGCGCAACGCTCCTGTATATGCTGCTTAGCGACGGCCAAGGTATTCATTTTTATATCGGTGTGGCGAGCAACGATAACGTAGTGATCCACGATATCGGTATTAAACTCGAGCGGGCCTTCAGCAGTAATTTACTCGGTGCGAAGCTGGTGGCGGTTAAACCTCAGGACATGGCTCCAATAACCTCGCTGTTATCGATGAAGCGGCTCGGCGTGGTGACAGGCGTCCCCTCGCTGAATGAAGAAGAAACACGGCTGGGGGATGAAGAGTTTCAGGGCGTCGAGCGGCTGGTTAACGGCCTGGCAGGGGAAAGCTGGCGGATGGTTATCGCCTGCAAACCGGGCAGCGCAGAAGAGGTAGAGCAGATCATTGAGCAAATTTACGATCTGTCTACTCAGCTCTCCTCGCAAATGAAATATTCGGTGCAGATCTCGCAAAATCAGAGTGAGCAACATACCCGCAGTACCGGTCAGAACTTCACCAAAACCGGCGGAACCAGTATTACCCTCACAAACGGCGAGGGCGACAGCCGGGCCAAAAGCGTCGGCGTTAATGAAAACCGCGGCTCCAGCAAAGGCACCAGCTCCAGCTACGATAATAAAGGCGCCAATCATAGTCAGGGCACAAGCAGCGGCACTACCACCACCTCGTCGACTAACAAATCCCATGCCACGGGAACCAGCGATTCGGAAAGCGTCGGCAGCAATGAAGGCACCAGCGACGCCACCACCTCCGGCGACGGCCAAGCGGTAACCCGCGAAGAGATCAACAAAGGCTATGAAGAGCTGCTTAAGCATTTAGGCGAGACGCAAATTTCACGCTTTCGCCAGGGCAACAGCAAGGGAATGTTTAAAACCTCGCTGTTTCTGGCTGCCAAAACTAACGCAGTATATGAACGGCTGAGCGCCAGCGTGCGGTCGATTTTCCAGGGCAATAACCCCACCCTGACGCCGTTGCGCGTGCACCGTTTGCAGCACGACGTGGCGCAGCTAGGGCAACTACTACAGTTGGCCGATGCGGCGACCGGCGCAAAGCATCCCTACAGCGAAGCTATTTACTCACTGGTCAGTGCCAGCCATGGGCGCGCCCAGTGCTCGACTTGGTTGAACAGCCAGGAAATTTCCCTGCTGATGGGCCTGCCGGATAAAGAGCTGGCCGGGCTGAAAATCCGCAAGTGCGTCGATTTCGCGCTTAATCCCCCTGACCTTCCAGAGCCACAACAGCTGACGCTCGGCCAAGTGATCCAGCATGGTCAGCCCCTGGCGTTTAAGCCGCTGACGCTCGATAAGTTCGAGCTGAACAAACACATTTTCATTACCGGAGTAACCGGTTCCGGTAAGACCACCAGCTGCATGAAACTCCTCTTGGAGTCGGGGCTGCCGTTTCTGGTGATTGAACCCGCCAAGACCGAGTACCGCGAACTGCACCAGAAGAACCCCGACGTGGAGTATTACTGCCTGGGCCGGGAAGACATCACACCGTTTCGCCTCAACCCGTTTGAACTTGTGTCGTCGAAAGAGACGCTCACCGGACACATCGATATCCTTAAAAATGCTCTCAATGCGGTATTCCCCATGGAGGCGGCGATGCCGATGATCGTGGCGGAGGCGATTATCCAGGCCTATGAGCGCAAAGGCTGGGATATCTTCAGCAACCAAAACCTGCTGATTGAGGAGCCGTTCGCCCTGAACAGCGGTGCATGGCCCAATTTCAGCGATATGATCCGCGAACTGGATTCAGTTATTGAATCCAAAGGCATGGGTAAAGAGTTTGAGGAAAAATACCGCGGCTCGCTGGTGGCGCGGCTGACCGATCTGACAAAGGGCACCAAAAGCCGCATGCTCAACGCCCGCCACTCTATTGACTTCGATGCGCTGCTGGATAAGAAAGTGGTTTTCGAACTTGATGAAATTAAGGATGAGAACGACAAATCCCTGCTGATGGCGCTGATTGTCACCCGCCTCGCCGAAACTATTAAACAGCGCTACCTGCGGGAGCCGGGATACCGCCATCTTACGCTGATTGAAGAAGCGCACCGCCTGCTGGCGAAGCCGGAGCCGGGCGAAGGTGGCAGTAAAAAACTCGGCGTGGAGATGTTCTGCAACCTGTTGGCCGAAGTTCGTAAATATGGCGAAGGGCTGATCATCGCCGATCAAATCCCCAACAAACTGATCCCGGACGTCATCAAAAATACCAATACCAAAATCGTTCATCGGCTGTTTTCCGCTGACGATCGCGACGTTATTGGCGATACCATGTCGTTAAGCGATGAACAAAAAAACTTCCTGCCATCGCTCCAGACCGGCCAGGCGGTGATTTACGGCGGCGGCTGGCACGGTGCGGTACTCACTCAAATCAAACCCAACGCCAATACCACCGGTCAGCCGATCGATGAACGCACCATCGCCGACCGGGGTATTCAACAATGGTGGCCGCAACGCGCCCGGCTGTTCCCGCAGCTCGCGGCGCAAACCCACTTTCACGATCCGCAGGCGTTTATCGCTTATAGCCAGCAGATCGGCAACCTGTTGCGGCTGATGACGCTGGCACGGCAACTGCAGCCGGGTGCGTCGCTGAACGTTCAGCTGTTACGCATCGTTGGGCAACTCAAAACGCTTAACGCCTGCGAGCCCGATGTAATCCAGGCGATGGTGGCCTGGACGGAGGATAACACCGATCTCCCCCCGGATGCCGTACGCGAAAAGATGCCGCGTCGGCTGGCTGAGCTATTGAAATTTATCGATATCGAGCCAGAATCGCTTGATTTCACCGTGTTAGCCGCTCGGGTTAACGATATAACAAAAAAATAATCTTTTAAATAACAAGGGGTTGCTATGGGATTTTTGACTTCAATCGGTTCGGCGCTGTCGAGCATCGGCAGCTTTGTGGCGAGCGTCGCCAGCACGGTGCTGAAAATTGCGACCACACCTGAAATCGTGCGTGCGATAAGCGCCGTGGTGCAGGTCCTCGGGATCGCGCTGGATATTCTTCGCCCGGATCAGTCACCGGAAAAACATGGTGAAAAAGTGCTGGCCGCCGCAGAGATAGGGATTACACCAGACACCTTCGCGACGTTTGATGAATATTCTCAGGCAATTAAAAATTTTGAGGTGAAACCTGGTCTGGAAGGCAAATGGAGCAAAGAACAGAAAATCGCCGCCAGCGCTGGGGTGATTGCCCAGGGCCTGACCGAATACAAATCCTTCAGCATGGATTCGGCGATTAGCCTGCTAATGCTGGTGGCGCAAAAGCCGGAGTTTTTTACCGCCGAGCGCGTTCTTAACCTGATGGGCAAAACCAACGACTTTACCCTAATCCGCGATTATCTCGACGACGAGTTGGATCTGTATGACAGCGAGCGTGTGGAAGCTTGGTTGGCCTCTGCCGAAGCCGATATGCCGGATGGCCTGTCCCGGGAAGAGATCATCGCAAGCCTGCGCGCCCAGCGCGCTGATGCAGAATAACTCCGGACATGAATGATGAGCCATTACGCTATTTTTCTCGACCAGCAGCGCTTTAGCTGTTTTTACCACGCCCAGGCAGGCTGGGAAGTTTATCCGCTGAAAGGCGAAGAGAGCCTTGAGTGTGCCCAGCCGGACCAGTTGGTGGAAGCGCTGAGTGAACTGACTGGACGTCTGGAATGGTTCCCGCCGGAACAGATTGTGGTGCTCTATCAGGCGGCATACCAGCCGTGGCTACCGCAGTTGCTTGATGCGCTAGCCAACATCCCGGTTATGGTGTTGCCGCTCGCCCCATGGCTGGCCAGTGCTGCAGCCTGCGATCCGTTGAGCAAAACGCCGGAACTGATTTGCCGTCACCTTCTACCGCTGCTGTGGAAACAGTTGGTTAATCATGAAGCGCCGGTGAAATCCCACCAGCTTGAGTCTGCTTCACGAACTCAGGAAGCCCTGATGCAGCAGCTCCAGCAGGAGCAGCAGGAAAACCTGGCGCTGCAAAATACGTTAAATACTTGCCAGCAGAGCCTTCAGCAACAGCAGTCCAACTGGAATAAAGAGCGCGCCCTCTATGAAGCTAATCTGCTGCGCACTGACGATCTCGATGACGCCGCTATCGCCCAGTTTATGCCGCTGTTTTTCGCGCACTTCTGGCAAAAAGTCAGCCCGAACGATATGGCGATGCTGCTAGGCATCCTGACCTTGCCCGACATCTCAAGTCCTTGGCCGGAACCTAACAGAAGCGCGCTAGCGATTAAAAAGCGCAGCTTTCAACAAAGCCAGTTTCGTCACCAGCAACAAATCAAAGCCATGGTGCGCAAATTTGTTGAGGTGGGTTATTTGACAGTGCGCCCGGAAATGGAACCGTTACTGGAAGAGTAAGAGAGCTGACGCCCAATGACATCGCCCTTTGAAGATTTACGCGCCGATCCTGACTTTTGCGCCTGGCTCGCCAGGCTTATCGGTGACGAAGTGCAACAGCAACTGCAGCAAGCATGGCGGCAGTTAAGCGAGCCATCGTCAGATCCCCTGCCCGCTGTGCCACTGCTAAGGGAGCCCGCGCCAGAGCCGATATCTGACGCCCTGCAACCGCTACGGAGCATCATCGCGATGGTGAAAAACGATCCCGAACTTCAGGAGAAATGGCTGCGCCGCTCTCTTCCCGACGACGAGGCCGAGCAGTTCCAGCAGGTGTTAGTTATCGCCAGCCACTGGGATCGCATCGAGCGTCTATGGGACGTGCTCGCAGAACGGGTGAAAACCCGCGAGGCACCGCTTAATGAAGCTGAGCTACGCCTGGTGGAATACGCACTTTCGCTGCATAACCGACTGTGGATTGACCGGCTGGCGGAACTCGAAACCGTGGCTACCGCCAGCGCTTATAACTATGAAATCCATAACGGCGTCGGCCAGGGTGATACCATCATCGCGCTTTGGCAGCCAGGGCTGATTAATAGCGCAGGCAAGCGGGTTCGTAAACCACTGGTACAGTTATAGTAATCAGAAAAAGACGGATACGAAGAGAATGAAGATGCTGGAAAAACTGCAGGAACGCGCCTGGCTCGGGCTGGTTGACACCTTCTGGGCTGAGCTAAAAAGCAAAGAGACCTTTGGTATACTCGTTGATAGCGAGCAGACAAAATGGCTGGTGCAGGCGAAGGCCGATGGGCTACTACTCTGGACACATGATAATCGCTACTACCCGCCGGGGCGGGTCGAGGATAACCAGGCATACTGCAACGGGCTGCGCTGGCTGGGGCTCGAAGGCTGGCGTGTGCCGACCCGCCTCGAAATGCTGCTGTTTGCCAAAAACCACAAAAACCCATTGCGTCAGGGAGCTAATAATCGCCTGCAGGATAAATACGCCTTTAACGTTGTGGAAGGTTGTATCGATCTTGATAATACTAACCCTTCCGCCAACACGGGGCGTGAGTCTCTCTCCATTCCCTGCGCCTCAGTCACGAAACAGGTTTTAGCTGATATTCTGATCAATCTGCCGATCAGGTTGAGCTCCCTTAGCGAGCCTGGCCGTAACTGGCTGGATGGCTGGGAAGATCATCTTTATACCACACTGGTGGAGCTGGATTACCAAGTTAACCGTCTGCCGAAAATCGATCCCCTCACCTTTACAGATATCAATAAAGGGATATGGGAAATGTGGGGGCAGGACGCGCATACCCTTGAAGCTCTTAACATTCGTCCGCGCGACCCGGCGCGAGATATCCGCCCCGGCTGCGTCGCCATCGATTTTGGCACCAGCAGCACCGTGGTGGCTTATGAAACCGAAAACGGCCGCAAAGAATTAATGCGCATCGGCGTGCGTGATTTCTATGAGCGCATTGAACCGCACCATTTTGAAAACCCAACGGTGTTAGAGATTATCAATTTGCAGGCGTTGTTAAGCGAATGGACCGAAGAGGCCTACCGCCCCGGAGTGCGCTGGGAAATGGTGCACTGTTCTCACGAGGCGCAGGCGAAACTGCGCGATAATCAGAGCGATATCTACACCGTCAGCAGCATTTTGACCCGGCTGAAACAGTGGGCGCTGCGCCAGTCCAGCGATCATCAGGTGGTATTTACCGACCAACAGCAGTGCGAACACACCCTCGCACCGCTCACCCAAAGTAATCCGACGCGCGGAGAGTGGCTGGACGTCACTGGTGATTATCCCTTCGATCCCATTGAGCTGTACGCCTGGTTTTTAGGAATGACCATTAACTGGCGCGGTCGGGGGATCTCGCTGGAATATTTCATGACTTTCCCGGTGGAGTATCCGCGCGAGGTTAAAGAAAAAATTCTCGCCAGCTTTAAACGCGGCTTGCAGCGCAGCCTGCCGCCAACGCTGGTGGCTCAGCCTGAATTGCTTAACGCCTTTAGCGTCGAAGAGTTAGCCAGCGAGCCTGCAGCCTATGCGGTGTGCGCGCTGGATGCCCTAGCTATCCAACCCGGTGAACAGGGTGCAGCCTACGCGGTATTTGATTTTGGCGGCGGCACCACCGATTTTGATTTCGGCTACTACCGTCACCCCTCAGAAGAAGAGGACGATGAAGGCTTCGAGCGGGTATTTGAGCATTTCGCCCCCGCGGGCGACAAATTTTTAGGCGGAGAAAATCTGCTGGAAAATATGGCCTATCGAGTGTTTCGTAATAACCTCGATCTGTGTCAGAAATACCAAATCGCCTTTACCCAGCCGCTGGATGCCGACCCATTCCCGGGTTCGGAAATATATCTCGAGAAAACCCAGGCTGCCTACAGCAATACCATGTTGCTGATCAGCGAGTTACGTCCGTTCTGGGAAACGCCCAGTACAGCAGAGCCGGATATTGAAGATAAAACCTGCACGGTGGACCTGTTCAACCGGGCGGGAGAAAAAGTCAGCTGCGATTTCGTGATCCCGTATGGCGAGCTGGCAGAGTATCTTGAGCAACGCATCGCGCTGGGCATTGATAAATTTATCGCCGCGCTCGGACAGGCATTTACTCCTTTGCCTGAGGAGATGCATATTCTGCTGGCAGGCAATTCCAGCCGATCACTGTGGATCTCCAAGCTGTGGGGACTGGCCGACGATCGTCAGGATGCATTGATATTTACCAGAATGGCCGAGCGTTTTGGCAACGATACCCCTGCGCTACATATTCATGCGCCGCTCAGCAGCAATCCTGACGCCCCCTATCAGCCGACCGCCAAAACCGGGGTGGCGCTCGGGCTACTGGATTTGCGGCCTGGCGGCGTAACCAAAGTTATCAACCATACGCGCCAGCAGAGCATGGGCGAAGCCGGATTCGCGTTTAACGTGGGCCGCGCCCGCGCCGGATCGCTCCTGGTAGGCTTAGCCATGAATAGCCGCTATGAAGAGTGGTTTGAACTGGGACCCCAGCGGGAAGGGATTTTTGAGTTGCTGTATACACAGTCGCCGCTGGCGCAACAGGGCACGCTGTCCTCCGTTGATAGCGAAGTAAAACGCCTGCGCTTACGCCTAGGGGTGAATCAGAAAGGACATCGGGTATTTGCCAAAGCCACTGCGCCACACCAGATAAGCCTGGTCACGGCTGCAAACCTGGACGAACTGGCGGAAAATCGAACGGATAATCATCAAGTGCTGGAGTTGAAATAGTCTGAATTTACCGTATCGCTTTTGGGGTTGGGCTACGTGCAGCAAGTATAGAAAAGATATGCCAGTAAAATACTGGCAGCCCTCTTAAAAGCCGCTTTCGGCATGACTGGCCACACCAGCCTGGAGGCGGGATTTCCCCCGCCTCCAGGTGCTACTTGTCGGGTAGCAGAGCGATATTACTATAGCTCCGCCCCCTAAGAACGGTACGTGCGAGTTTCCCCGCATACCGTTAGCTGAATAACGCGTCCCTCTTCCAGATTGGTTGGGACAATGATGGATATGGCTTACGCCATGAAATTCTATATTGATAACTTCACGACTTCTTGTCGCACACCAGGTTCGTAAGCCAGTAACACAGAGGCGTCCCTGCTTCCATCATTCACCCGCAGCTCGCACAGCGAGCTTCGCGTCAGATATGTGAATATCAACAGTGTCAAGCACACCATAAATACACACCAGATCAGGGCGTTTAGCGGCAGTTTCATCGATTTCTTCTCCTGTAAACGCAAAACAGAAGGTAAGCGTCAAGCCACTGCCGCCTGTGATTCTGGTTCCGGGATCGTTAGCTTAGAGCTCCGTCTAATTTAGAAGGAGCTCTAATGATGGAAAATATGACCGACTGGCGTACCTAAGCCCGCAACATCTACTCTAACGACTTTAAACTGCATGTTGTCGGGCTGGCATCCCAACCCTGAGCCAACGTGGCTCAAATAGCCCGCGAGACCGGAGTTGCCCATAATCTGGTCTTTAAATGGCTACGCCTCTGGCAGAAAGAAGGCCGCATATCACGCCGTCTCCCTGCAACGATCGCACCCACTTCATCATCGGTACTACTGCCTGTTGAGGTGATATCTGACCCTACACAATCAGATGAGCAAAGCACCTCAACCTGTCACTCTCCTTCGCTGAACGCCACCTCCTGCCACGTGGAGTTCAGTCAGGGTAAAGTGACACTGGATAACGGTAAAATCGCGGTGGCAGAAAGCGATCTTCGCTGGTGTTCAGATGGCTTAGAGTTCGGCTGTGATGATGGCGAAAAGATGCGGGTCACGTTCGCACTGGACTGCTGCGACAGAGAAGCCATAGACTGGGCAGCGAGTACAGGTGGCTATGACAGCAGCACGGTACAGGATGTGATGCTGGGTGCAGTGGAAAAGCGGTTCGGTAATCAGTTACCGGAAAGAGCAATCTAGTGGCTGACGGACAACGGTTCTGCTTATGTAGCGCATGAAACCCGCGGGTTCGCGAGGGAACTGAATCTGGAGCCGTGCACCAGCAGTGAGCAGTCCGCAGAGCAATGGGATGGCTGAACGGTTCGTAAAAACGATGAAAAGTGACTACATCACCTTCATGCCAAAACCGAATGTGAGAACGGCGTTGATAAACCTGGCGGCAGCGTTCAAGTATTACAATGAAAACCATCCGCACAGCGTCCTAGGATACCTCTCACCGAGGGAATACCGGAGCCAACGGATAACGCTAACTTAGAGACAAAAGCTGTCTGGAAATAGCGGGGCAAGATCACATGAGGAACGCAGGGTGTTGCATGTTGGGGCAAAAAATGGAGGTTATACAGATCTCCTGTTTGGTATTATTGTCGCTATACAAAAATGGTGGTTACCGTCCCCAAATAAGAGGCTCAAATGGCAAAGGACACGAAACCCGGCCGCGCATTAATCAGCGCCATAAAATCCGAATCTGTAGTCGGGCTTGGGAAAGAATATGTCGAACTAGGTCTTGATGCCTTGCTTGAATCTAAGGCTCTAGAATCCATCCCATTCGTGAATACGCTGGTCGGTGTATATAAAACGGCAGGCCATATCCGCGACCAAATCTTCACGGATAAATTAGTTCACTTTCTGAACCCTTTGTCGGAGATGACTGAATCCGAGCGCATTGAAATGACTGACCGTCTGAATGATGACGACAAGTTTGCCGGTAAAGCAGGTGCCAGTCTGATCGAAATAATTGACCGTATGGAAAGTGAGAAAAAGCCAGAGTTGGTGGCGTCTTTCCTCAAGTCTTTTGCCAGGGATGATATTGATTTCAACACTTTGAGACGCTTGCTTTATGCTCTTGAAAGAGTACCAGCCTTCGATATTTAACAGTTGGCTGAATTTTGCCTAAGAGGAGGGTTTAGCTCTAGAACTAATGATGACCCACTCTTGGTAGGTTATGTTAATGCTGGTTTGGCAATTAACAACGGCGCAACAGATGGTGGTTATATTATTCCGACCAAGTTATGCAAAATGTTCGTTCAGGCTGGGGCGTTAAAAGCGAAAAAACCAGAAAATGACCTTGAACAGTTTTTTCAATAAACATAAACGGAGGCCGCAATGCCTCCGTTAACTGGTTCTTCTTAGTTGTTGCCCAATGAACCGGCCATTGCTGCATATTTGATTTCATCAGCAGGAATCTCCGGGTGAAGTTTGATTTGCCTGATGACATAGGCTGTGACTTCATCTCCCCAAAGTTTGGCTGCATCTTTGCAAACTTTATATGCAAAATCTCTGTGTTCAAATGCGTAGGATTTGCCGTAAGCATACTGCTGGCAGTTATAGACGTAAGCGCCGTAATCTCCATCCTTATCTGGGAAAGCGCAACCGGACAGTGTGAGCATAGTAGCGGTCAGAGTGAGAGCTTTGATCATGCTTTTCATCGTTTCATCCTTAAAACTCAGGATTCATTTGATCTGGGAACTTCTTGTATGCCGCGTAATAGCTTCCCAGCGTGTAGGCTTTCAACTGCTGCTCGGTATCAACACGACATGAGGCGTTGTAACAAGCACCGCTGATCATCCCATATGTCGCAGCCTTCTTGTTCAGATCTGACTTTGCTTCCTCAACACTATTTTTGCCCATCGTCACTACGCATCCGGAAACAATGGCCTGGCCTTTGCGGTCGTCCATTGTCAGGATCACCGTGTTGGCCAGTTTGCTGTAACCATTGTTCTTGTGCACATCGGCAGCGAACTCGCGGCATTCTGAGTAGTACGGGCTTGTTTTTATCTCGGCATAATCAGGTACCTTCATGCCGGCACAGCCAACCATTCCGAAGCACATCGCTGTTATCAGCGTGTTTTTTATTATATCCATAACCCAGGGACTCCATTTTGAAAACCAAATGATTTAATTCAGTACCATCGTTGGTGTGGGGGTATTTTCCCAAATTTCCCAAAATAAACAAGATTATACCTACCAAAATTGTGGGTCTGGAAAGGTGTTCAGTTGGAGGGAGATTGTGAGAATGGAAAAATCAATATTGCACAAAGTTTAAAGTCATTGTAAGTATCCCTGATAATCTAGCTACTCTTCCTCGTTCGCAGCTATATCTGAAGCCATTTAATCTGGTCGGTCTGGAAGCCCTGCGTGAATTATTTATAGAGAGCAAAGCCTCACCGACTCTCCCTGATACCACGCTGAATGCTCTGGATTTACCGAAACTTGCGTCACTGGTTGATGAACTAAGCCTGACTGGAAAGTGCATGGTTTTGCATGCGTTTTACCGATACTCAATCCCCCGCCAGCCCAAGCACTGGCGCGCCCTGAGGTCGCTCATGCACCTGCATTAAAAGAGACCCCTTAAGCGGGCAGGCGTGGCGGGGAGAGCATTGCGCGCTGTGGTACATATTAAAAAAAACAGCAGAACACTGTTTCTCTTCAAATCAAGTATCAGCCATAAAATAAGGGCTAACAATTCTCCGGTCATCGATATATATATTCATGTGATTTTTAGCTCGCGAAAATGCAACGAACATTAATCGTTTCGCGATGCTTTCTGAATATTCAACACCTTTTTCAACCGCCGAAGAATGGGGGACAACTTGATCATGATATCCAAGAGATATTACATAATCGTATTCCTCACCCTTACAGCCATGTATTGTTGTCACTTTCACGACGTTAGCTTCTTTATTTATTATTTTCCTTATTGAAATAATATCAGACTTTACTGGAAAAGTAGAAAGATTGGACTGACAGATCAAATAATCAGAATTTATTTTTGGAGAGCGAGGTAAAACAGATGAAATGAAGTCATAAAAATCCTTTAACCAAAGGATAAAAACAGTTCGCTTTGTATTGAATTGCTTTACTGTTTTTTTCAATTCACTACAAGATAAACTATCAAGTTCAGGAAGTTTATCCTTTATAGCACTGCATAACGCATGCCTGGCTCTGTAGTTCTTAACTGAGACTTCAAGCAACACAAGGCGAACAAGATCATTATAAATAGTATCTTTCAATGTATATAAAGGATTGGTTGAATAAAAATCAAACACAAACTCATTTGATCTTTCGTAAATACTATCGATAAGATCATTTAAATAATATCTATTCGGGCCTATTATAGCCAAACCCTCAACACTGCCTTTAGACTTATTATATGCACCAATAAGATTCATCACCCTATCGGCCAACTCAGTTTGCAGCGTATGTCTAATGATTGGCGATTTACCTAAATCCTCACGGATAGATTCTATATTAGATTTTGAATAAGAATATTTCTTATAATAATCCACTAATGATTTTGTAGATCTATAACACCCCGTGAGTTGTCTTACTTCCAAATCATCTAGTCTGAGTATATTCTTTATACTAACTTCATCCTTTATAGACACACCAAGATCTTGATATATAGCTTGATCATTATCACCCACAACAAGAATAATTGTTTTATTATATCTTGTAATAAAAGAAAGAACTTCCAACTGAATATAACTAGTATCCTGAGACTCATCCAAGTAAATATAACCTATAAGCTTCGATAAATACTCTGCCACCATCTCATTTTGAGTCAAAAACTCCCGACTAAGAGTTAATATGTCGTTAAAATCTATGAGATTTGCATCCAACTTGTTTTTTTCATATTCCTCACATACTATTGCTTCGTTTTTTTGAGCATCAACTATTTTATCAGGTTCATTCAATAAACAAAATGGCTCAACATGAGGAGCACCATATTCATCCCATTTAAACTTTAATCTTGTAGTGGCGAATTTTTCCTTCTCAATCTTACGAATTAAGTCACGATGTTCACGCTCGGATATTAACCTTACCCCATCTTTTGTTCTAGCCATCGCCCCTGCATATTTTCTTACAACCCATTCGAGTAAAAATGAATGTATTGTTCCACACCAAACTCTATCATTTAGAATATTTTGGTTATCTAATCTTAAATTTATTTCATCTGCGGCAGCATTAGTATGAGTAAGGACTATGTGCCATTTATATCCTGTATCACACATAATATTATCGTCAAGCATACCTAAAAGAAACTTAGTCTTCCCCGCACCAGGACAAGCAGAGACAAAGAGATTTTTCTTGATTTTTAATAACTCTTTTTTTTCATCATCCATGATTACGCCTCCATTAAAAGATGTATTAAAGGATCATTACTGTAGTGCCCTTTGAAAACATCCAAAACAGGTTCTATGTTATCAACAATATATTCAAGGCTATCATCTGAGAAAACCACGTCTATAATATTCTCACCTAAAGCTTTAGTATAATAATCACACCTGTATTTAATCACTCTTGCGAGAGTTAACTTATTAAAATCACATGTAAATCCAAGTGCCTCACACAAAGCTATAGGGATAGGGAAATCGAAATCAAGTTTCTCGACGACTTTCATTGCAAACCACCCTTTCTTATGTTTATTTGCCAATTTCAAAGCAAAAGAACCAATTTTCGTATCGTCAGAAGATTGGAAAGCATCTAAGTAAGGAGTTAAATAAAAATCTTTTTCGAAGGAATCTCGAGCGATTATCTCAAAGTATTTTTTTGAACCGCTTAGAGCCAAGTCAATTTCAAAGGTATGCTTCGTAAAATATGCTTTAAGAAGCTCATTGTTTGCAGTTAATAACTTTAACGCTTCAACTCTTTCTTTCCCTGATTTTTCTGAGGAAATGGCATCATCATACATTACTTGAGTAATGTATTCCGGTTTGCCATTGTTATAAATATTAATATCATCATCCGTGAGAATTGCGCATTTTTTAGTTATTCTCGACGGATGAAATAGAGATGAGAGTAATTCAAACCCGGTTCCTCTCACAGAAATAAGAGATACTCCTAACTCATCCAATGTTACACCGAAAGAGTTTTTTACTAGATGAGGGATAAGTATTTCCTCTGCATCCCCCTCAATTAATATTACATTTTTAGCAAATAATATATCTGTGCGTATTGCATCAAGAAAACGTTCTATCTTATTTATCGTTGATTCATCGAGGCCTGAGGAAGGAGAACAAGCTTGAGTGTATCCAAGTTTTTTCACCAAAACATTAGTTGATGAGATATTAGAGACTGATGAGATATGTGTTGAATGAGTGGAAATAAAGACTTGAGTTTTTTTGTTTTTTAAATTACTAAAAAGTGTTTTTTGAATATGAGTATGAATATGTGATTCAGGTTCTTCTATAATCAGGAAGTTTGATAATAAATTCTTACTCACCCCTTCTTCATACTCATACAATTTAAGAGCAAGATATATTAAATTGGCTCCTCCCAAACTCATTTCAGATAAATCAGCCGTATACCCATCACTCAACGAATCACCTGCTTTAAGTTGTAAAACCTTCACAAGATCTTTGACTTCACTAGGTAGTTCTGAAGAAATGTTTACTAAAGGGGAATATGTAGAGCCGACTGCATTCGTAATCGATGTTAGAATACCAGTGGAAAGCTTTCTAACCTCTGAGATTGTTGATATCTTTTTATTTACGTCACAAATATTACTTGTGAGCTCATCATCATTCGAAATATCTTTAGATATGAAATCCAATAATTTCTGGAATGGATTGAATCTATTATTTTTTAACTCACTAACAACATCTCTAAGCGCCCTTGCATATGTGCAACTAATATGGTCCAGCAAATTATAGCCACGCTGCCTATTCCCTAATAAATCTATATACTGTACTGATGGATTTGGAAAAATAAAGTTTGAAAAATCACCAACAACCTTAACATATTCATTTTCATCGAAGAAATCACAAGTTCCCTGATAAACAACCCAAGCCTCGTAGGTCGTTTTATCTATTATATATTCCTTTAATAACTGATCATATGCATCTCTCCTTTTTTCCAAGTCTGCAAGAGATGATAAATTAAAAAGTTTCTCTCTAATATGGAATTGAGGTCGATATATGTATGTTACTCGACCTGTACCACCCGCATCAACTGTCGTATTTAATTGGCATAAGATTTCAGACTCCTCATCTCCAGAAATGTCACCTAACTCCAAGCTAATTAATATCCACTGTCCAAAAACAGGTAAACATCCCCTGTGAAAATCTTTTTCAGAAAGAAATCTTTTATAATATGGGAGAGAGTCATCAAGAATTAATCTCATTGCCTCAAAAATATTTGTTTTACCTGACGAGTTCTCCCCAACTATCGTATTTACACATTCCTTCTTAAAGTTCAATTTTGTACTTTGAAAATTTCTAAAATTACGTATTGATAGGTTTTTAATATACATTTATTAATTCTTCTGGTTAATTTTGTCTGAATACCATTGCATCATATCTTTTCGACTTTCGATATATTAGGCATAGCCATATATTCCGCGAATACTATTTTTATCAACATGAGCAAGCTGCAATTCTATCCAGATAATGTTTAACCCTGCTTTATGCAATACAGTTGAAAAAGTATGTCGAAACCCATGGCCGGTAAGTCGTCCACCATAACCCATTCGTTTGATTAGTTGATTTATGCTCGCTTCACTCATCTGCTTGTACGGATCATTCCGCCCCGGAAAAACATAACGATAGTTCCCTGTCATGATCTTGAGTTCATTGAGTAAATCTAACGCCTGAGTCGACAATGGCACAAGGTGTGCCTTACGCATTTTCATCCTTTCAGCAGGAATTTCCCAAATATCGTTATCTAGATCAAATTCTGACCATAATGCCGCACGTAATTCGATGGTTCTTAAACCCGTAATCATCAGTAATTTTGTAGCAATCAGGACAAGCCGACTTCCGATGTAACCATCCAAAGCGCACATGAAATCGGGTATCTCATCAGCTTTTAGGAACGGGAAGTGATTTGATTGGTGTACTTCGAGGGCGCTGCCGCAGGGTTATACTCTGCCCTACCCGTAGTAATTGCGTAGTGAAACACTTCTGAGCAACGCTGTCGAACTTTACGCATTTTTTCTAATGCACCGAGCTTTTCGATTTTACGCAGCACATTCAGCAGCCCCAACGGTTTAATCTCTCCCACTGGCCTTGTTCCGACATAAGGAAAAATGTCGTTCTTAAACGCTGCCATGATGTCTGGTGCATATCCCGCCGACCATTTAGCAGATTTAAGTTGATGCCACTCTCTGGCTATCTTTTCGAAGGCGTTCTCTGACTCTGTTTGCAGAACCAGCTTTTGCTCTTTTCGAACCTCACTAGGGTTCTTTCCTTCTTAGCCTTTGCTTTGATCTGATGCATCACCTGCACAATATATATTCTGTATGTTTATTAATCAAAATGTCACCATAAGGAGCATCATATGTCACAACATGAACAGTTCTGTCAGGTTCGCGGAATGCCGATGTCTGCACCCGATGCACACAGTGCCAGCGATCAATATTGCGCGTACTGCAGCGACAGCAACGGCAATCTTAAACCTTGGGAAGAAGCAGTATCAGGCTTAGCAAGCTTCCTTGATTCCTGGCAAAAAGTCGGCCCGGAAGAAGCACAGAAGTGTGCAAAACGTTATCTGACGGCAATGCCCGCCTGGGCTCATAAAGCGGACGAGTGATTTGAGCTGATTATCTACACTCCCTCTGAATCCATTCAGGAGAGCCGATGTTTTCTTACATTATGCTGGGAACCAACGACCTGCCACGCGCCATTACATTCTACGATCCGCTGATGGAGATGCTGGGATACAAAGGATGCTATTCAGGTCTTTTTTTAGTAACGCTCAAAAGTATCAGGTATCAGCCTCATAGCCGAGCTCATTCACTGTAGTGATGTGATGCCCCCTTCCCTGAAGCAGGCAGTGCCATACTTTACTGTCTGCGTTTGCTACGAGAGTATATAACATGAACCTAGGCAGGCTTGTCCACACAGATTTAAGCACGTCGTTTGCCTCGCGCCGACTAGGCCGCACTAGTAGATCTGGGCTTATTTTAAATGGCACTAAACGCCTTTTACTATACTGGCGCACTCCAGTCCACTTCGGAATGGTTCGATTGACCGACATTGCACTGCTCGCACATAACCTGCAGGTTAGACAGCTTTTAACACCAGAGACGGGTATTTGCTACGTGGCTTGATATGACGTTGGTCGTAGTTGCTTTCAGAAGTAAGTCACGCTTGAAATATTAGGCTGTCGCTTGCCAGGAACGCAGTCAGGTGTTCAAATTTTATGCGGCAGTGTCGACTTCCATATAAGCCGTCAGAAATATCGTCCAACGTTCGTCCAAGTTGGTGGAGTTAATCGGCTTAACTGTTTTGATAGTCTTACCTTCATAAGCAGCCAGATCAGGATCGCTTTCCAAGATGGTGAGACTAAAATGTATGGTCATGGCCAGCGGATCAATCGCGCACATTCCAGCGTCAAACAAAGTATGCAAGTCGGCACGGAGCAGCAGGCCGTTTTTAAAGCTCGCACCACCTTTGCGGGCGTGCGCCAACAGGTGAGCCGCTTCGCAACGCATCAGGCTTGCACCGGAAATCACGCAGCGTTCAAAACAGTTCAGCGCCACGTCAGCACGGAATTGTGCCTGTGTACGGCGGCGCATACCGTAAAACGGTACATCGCCTTTAGCGTCGCGTTCCACCAGCTGACAAATTCGCGATTTACGTGGTTTGCGTACTTCCGGTTTGCGCTGTTTTGACTGGCTTGACTCTTCTTCTTTTGGACTTGAAATAACGACATCAGGCGCTGTTTCGGTAACTAATACCGCTTTTGTTGTATCAGAAACACCCTCAACTGGATCGGCACCGTAAATTTTGTTGTAAAACGGTTTTGTATATTCCAGCTCGTTCTCCAATTCAAGTTTAGGATCCGACTCAGGCACTAGCAGAACCTGTTTAGGCGTGGCCAGCAGAAGGAATTCAGGCATTGGAGCGAACATTTGCGCCACCGCTAGCAACTCATCCTCTGTTAACGATGCAGTAGCTAAAAAAAGCGCTATGCGTTCTTTCTCGGGAATTCTGTTGAGTTTCTTATGGTTCATCCCTACCCAGCGGCGATACGATAGCACTCTCATATGTGGGAGGCCTTGAGCAATTTCCAATGGGTATTTTGGATAAAGCATCTGCGGTAAATTTTTCGCTGAAACTGATGTAATTTTCTCTTCTGTAAGAGTTGTGTCTTTACGCATTAGTTTTGCTGTACGTGCAACCGCGGCTGCACGCTTTGCCTGTAATGCCTCAGATTCTGCCTTTTGCTTATTGATCTTCGCTATCTTGCGATCTGCGTCGGCGTTACCATAAAGCTCCAACTGTTTGAGAGTGGCGATCACCTTGCTCTTATCCATCCCACGAGTGAAGGTATATGTCTTACCCTTCCAGTTAAAGCGCACGTCATGCTGTTCAATGTGCACGATCGCATCACCCTGATCAGTTTTTTCAAAGAAAAATTGAAACTCGGCGCGGCTTATCTTCATGATTTCGCATGCTGCTACCGTGGCCTGTGAGTGAGCCAGCGTGTACGTAGAATCACGCGGACCGCAATGAACGGTGTTCCAACAACCCGGAGTCCAATTTCCGAAAGCGTAGTGATTTGCCTTCCAAACTCGTCGAGTATAATTAGCACGACTAATGACGTGCTTATAACCGTTGTGTTCACGAATAATCATTTCATCTCCCCGCTCGGCACGGCGATATTTTGGCCTGCCAGCTGTTGTCAACTTCCGCGCAAACGGCGTTATATTAACGGCGAACGGCCTTACAAGTACTTATGTAGTCTTCCAGTTCTCGCGAGGCTATCAGTTCGCAGCCTTCCAAATCACGGTGTTGGCTTGATAATAGGAGTTGAACCTACGACTTTCGCATTACGAATGCGAGTCAACTCAAAAATGAGTATAGCCATGAGTACATAAAACAGAAATAATTAATAAAATTATACTAATCAATAACATATCACATAAATTACCGTTCAACGTCTAAATAGTTTTTGTTGCCTCATGAAAATTCATTGAATCTCATGAGGACCGACAAATCCCATAAAATCCACGCAATTGCGTGGATTTTTTATTTAATCGTATCTTAGATGATATCGAAAAAGCACATTACAGATGAGTATAACAACGGTATCGATAATGAGGGGTTTAATATCCCCCATTGACCGCCCCGCCGTCTTATACTTTTCCAATAATAGTATTAATATTTTTGATATACATTATTAGAACCATTCCCGCAGCCAGAAGATGCCAGAGATATTCACCATCGCTTGCGCCGGACAGTGTCTGGCTAAACAACATCACACTGGTAACAAATAGAGACGCCACAGCACTTTTCATTAGCCATGGACGGGCATTAGCATCCGTCAGAAACTCCAGTTTCAGAATAGAAACAATAATGAAGAGGAAAGGAAGACACTGAAGAATAATCAAAACAGGGAAAAGTGCATCAAATAGCGGACTTAATACAACATGGGCAACCTGACTCTTATCCCAGGTTCCAACGATGTACTCCTTCCAACCTGCCCAGGTATCCCCCTGGTAAGCCGTCTCAGGCGAGATGAGACCGTTGAAAATGCCACAAACCTTATCAATGAACCCGTTTTTAAACCAAAAAATACCAAGGAAAATTTGTACCGGGATAATGTGAAAAGAGAGTTTTTTAAACATATAGATAACATCCTCGCAATACAGATAGAGGGCAGTTAAAGTAATGACTGGATATTTTTATAAAATAAAAATGCATTAAAGCAGGAGTTCATCCTGAATATTAAGCATACGCCCTTCGAAAATTTAAATACATTATGTGCAATAGGTAAAAATAGACATTATTTTATTCGAGCAATAGATAAAACTGCACATTAGTAAAACAGATATAAACACAACATCGTTGCAAATATTTAAATAATGCCAAATGTTATTTTTATGTAACATAACATTCATATAAAAGATAAATCCTCGTACGGAACATGTAACCCCCTCCATTTAATTTCGGTGTAAATTAATATGAATATGGAGCGATGATTATATTGGGAGTAATATCACATCAATTCATCATACAAATGGTTCATCATGAAATACCGCACACCCTCTCTCCTGGTTATTGGACTCCTGGCCTCACATTCTTCATTCGCCTCAACATTCACTCTCCCTTCTGACGGCAGTCGTTTGGTTGGGCAAAATGCTGTTGAGCAAATCCCTTCCCACAACCAGCAGCCGTTGGAAAATTTTGCAGTTAAGTACCATGTGGGTTTAAGCAATATGCTGGAAGCGAATCCAGGTATTGACCCCTGGTTGCCGCAATCGGGAAGCGTTGTCACTTTCCCTCTGCAAGTGATTCTGCCTGATACGGTACATGAGGGAATCATCATTAATACTGCTGAAATGCGGCTTTACTATTACCCGCAAGGCAAGAATGTGGTTGAGATTTTCCCAGTGGGTATAGGTCAGGTTGGCCACGATACACCTGAACATTGGGTCACAAGCGTACAACGTAAAAAAGCAGGCCCAACCTGGACTCCTACGCCGAATGAAAGGGCTGAGTTTGCAGCAGAAGGTCAAATATTACCGGCGGTTGTTCCTGCTGGGCCAGAAAACCCGATGGGTTTATATGCGATGTATATCGGTAATCTTTTTGCCATTCATGGCACAAACGCAAACTTTGGGATTGGCCTGAGAGTCAGCCACGGTTGCGTTCGTTTAAGGGCCGATGACTTGAAAAAACTCTTTAATGAAGTCCCTGTCGGTACTCGCGTTGAATTGATTAACGAACCGGTGAAAGCCACTGTTGAGCCAGATGGATCTCGTTATGTCGAGGTTCATAACCCACTGTCTTCAAATGAGGCAGAATTTAACACGGCAAACGTATCACCTCTTCACCTGTCTCAGAAAATTGAATCCGTCTTACAGGATAAACAGGTGCAACATGACGTTGTGGATAAAGCATTGGCAATGCGCGCAGGCTTGCCTGTACAAATTAACATCACAAATTAAATCTTATCAGGACTGATAAAAGGTTGGTCGGCAGAAAAGGTGGCGTTGATGTTGTTAGTTAAACCAACACCCACCTTTCTGTTATATTTTGTTGCACTTCACCTTAAAACAACACACCTGTCTTAATTATGTTTCTTTTGTGCACCTGAATGTTTCAGATAAATTTATTCAGAATTAGCGATGTTGCTTTTTTGTTTTTATTATTCTTGATTAAGTCTCTTACTCACATTGCATATAGCCTTTTTGAATATGGCTTCTGGCTAATGATTTGGCACATTTGCATAAGAAAATAATTAGGAATATATATCTCTACAAATTCAGAGAGTCAGCTATTTAACAAAGTGAGAGTAAAATGCGATACACCCACCTTTCCGGGCAATCCCTGCTTAGCAATACTACCTTTAATAAGGGAAGCGCATTTAGTAACAGTGAGCGTAATGAATTTAACTTACATGGACTTATCCCCACAATTGTCGAAACAATAGACGAACAAAGCGACCGGATACGCTTCCAGCTAAATAATTTCATTACTGATGAAGATAAACATATTTTTTTGCGTAACTTGCAAGATACAAATGAGGTGCTTTTTTATCATTACATCACATCTGATATCGAAGCTTCACTGCCATTAATTTATACGCCAACGGTTGGTTATGCCTGCCAGCACTTTTCGGAAATCTGGCGTAAAAACCGAGGAGTATTTATTGCCTGGGAGGACCGAGACAATATTGAAAGCATTCTTCGAAATGTTCTTAGCGATGATATCAAAATTATTGTGGTTACAGACGGTGAGAGAATTCTCGGTTTAGGTGACCAGGGCATTGGTGGAATGGGTATTCCTATTGGGAAATTGTCTTTATACACGGCTTGCGGCGGTATAGACCCGCACCAGTGTTTACCCGTAATGCTCGATGTCGGGACTAATAATAAAGAACTGCTAAGTAATCCATTATATATGGGAGCCCGCCACGCACGCATTTCTGATGCGGAATATTTTGAGTTCATTGATATTTTTGTGTCAGCAATTGAGCGCCGTTGGCCAGGAGTGTTGTTGCAGTTTGAGGATTTTGCACTACAACATGCAACGCCATTGTTGAAAGAATACCAGGATAAGTTATGTTGCTTTAATGATGATATCCAGGGAACAGCGGCTGTAGCATTAGGCTCTATTCTCGCAGCCTGTCTGCGTAATAAAATATCACTTTCCGAGCAACGTATTATGTTCGTTGGGGCTGGGTCTGCTGGTTGTGGCATTGCCGAGCTCATTGTATCAGCACTTAAGGCTGATGGTATTGATGAGGAAATCGCCAGAAGTCATATATTTCTTGTCGACAAAGATGGTCTGGTATTAAAAGACACCCCTGCATTAACTGATTTCCAGTATCGACTGGCTCATGCAAGAGAAAGCTTAACATTTTCCCCTGATGGCAAAAATATTGCGGCGCTGGTTAATTGCATCCAACCATCGATATTAATTGGGGTATCGGGTGTACCAGGCCTGTTTACGGAAGAAGTTATCAAATCGATACATTCTTGCACTTCCACGCCAATTATTTTCCCGTTGTCGAATCCAACATCACGCGTTGAGGCTGAACCTGTCGATATTATCGAATGGACCGAAGGTAACGCGATCATCGCAACAGGAAGTCCATTCGCGCCGGTTATCTACAATGGTAATAAACACATTATTTCTCAATGCAATAACTCTTATATCTTCCCGGGTCTTGGGTTGGGCGTTTTACTCTCAAATGCGAAACGTGTAACCGAAAGTATGTTCCTGGCAGCCAGTAAAGTCCTTGCACAATCATCGCCTATGCTCAAAGACCCGCATGGAGCATTATTACCTGAGCTTACAAAGATTCATGAAATATCTAAAAAGATCGCCATTGCCGTTGCGCTTGCAGGTGCTGAAGATGGCGTTGCTACCAGCATGGGAATTTATGAATTAGAAGAAAAATTAGAGAAGATATTTTGGAAACCGGAGTATCAGGGTTACAAGCGTATTTCATTCTGACTGATTGCCCCTACTCCATTTTTTGAGTAGCCATAAAAAATCCGGAAATGTTTAGCATCTCCGGATTTTTATTAAGCTACCTCCCCAGCAAACATCTGGTTTTAATCATATAAAATCGCAGCTGGCGGTGGAGGTGTAGCTTCATAGCGCGAGGGAGATACGCCAAATAATTGGCGGAATGCATAGGTATAAGCTGACGTACTACCGTAACCCAGCATTAACGCAATCTCGGTCACGCTGCGCGACTGGCGTAGTAAAATAATTGAATGCAGTAAACGATGCCGTTGTTTCCAGTTGCTGAACGTTATCCCGGTTTCTTTAATAAAATGCCGTGAAAAAGTACGTGGCGACATTCCTATCCGCTCGGCCCACTCTTCCATTAAATGGGGTAAATCGGGTGATTCGCTGATCACCTGGCACATTTCCAGCAATGCCGGTGCCGTAGGCCAGGTCATTGCAAATCCTGCGGCGGGAAGATCGTTTAGCACGTCGATTAAAGTGGATACCAGGCGCCCTTCTTTACCGTTAGCATCATAAAACTCGGGGATAGTCTGCGTTGCATGGTGGATAAAACTACGCGCAAAGTCAGAGACAGTTACCAACTTTAGCTCCGCTTTACAACCCGTAGCCGCATAGTAATCCGGGTCGATATCAAGGTTCTCCAGCATCACTTCACTGGCAGTTTGCACCCGATGAGGCATAAATGCCGGTATCCATAACCCATAACAGGCAGGAATAATGTATGAATTATTCTCCACGGAAATATATAGGGAGCCTTCACGGGCGTAGTGGAACTGAATGAAAGGATGAGAATGCAGTTCTGATTGCACGTTTTCCGCCAGCATAAACGAACGGAAGAAAACAGGGCGTGCAAGTTTAGCCCCTGTTGCATCGCCCGTGTAGCGGAATGAGTGTAATACCTTTTTTGTTTTAACCATCTGACTCACCTAAATTGACGCTTGATCGACACAACTTGGCATCCCTTCATGATACACAAACCTTCTTAGCTGCGATAATTAATTCATCAGCCCAGTCAATGAGTAACCAAAAATCAGTAAAGTAGTAACATGAAATATTTAATCGCACCCAGAATAAAGCGTTGACTGACATCGCCATTAGTTTAGCCAATAAAAAATTCAGAGGTATTTAGAATAAGCCACTCTACTATTTATAAAATAAATAGTTAGCATGAACTAATTATTTATATCGCAGCAGTCAATCAATAACAAATTTAAATATTTGTTATTCAATCTTTCTTTTAACGAAACATAAATGAGTTCAGATAGTCGAGTAGAAATTTAGCTTAGGCTTTTATTGAGGATGAGATATGAGTGTTGAAGTTGAAAGTGCTCCCGTCGTACGCAAAGACAACTGGTATCGGATTGCAGAAGATCTTGTGAACCAGGCTGATGTCCGTTTTAACGGCAGCCGCCGCTGGGATATTCAAGTACACAATCCTGACTTTTATAAACGTGTTTTGCAGGAAGGTTCTATTGGCCTTGGTGAATCCTACATGGAAGGTTGGTGGGATTGCGCCGCACTGGATGTTTTATTCGAGAAAATCCTTCGTGCAAAACTCGATGAGAAAGCACCAAAAAACTTCAGGGATTTAGCCCGTGTCGCGGGTATGCGCTTATTTAATTTACAGACACGTAAACGCGCCTGGATTGTTGGCAAAGAACATTACGATATCGGCAATGATCTGTTTGCAAAAATGCTCGATCCGTATATGCAGTATTCCTGCGGCTACTGGAAAGATGCGACCAACTTGCGTCAGGCGCAAGAAGCCAAATTGAAAATGTTATGTGAAAAATTGCAGCTTCAACCCGGTATGAAACTGCTGGATATTGGCTGCGGTTGGGGCGGTTTGGCACAGTACGCTGCAGAACATTACAATGTTCATGTTACCGGTGTGACCATTTCCGCAGAACAGCAGAAAATGGCACAGGAGCGTTGTACCTGGCTGGATGTTTCCATCAAGCTAATGGATTATCGCGATCTCGACAGCCATTTTGATCGTATCGTTTCCGTCGGGATGTTCGAGCATGTTGGGCCAAAAAATTACGACACCTATTTTGAAGTGGTGAACCGCTGCCTTAAACCGGACGGAATGTTCCTGCTACACACTATTGGTGCGAATAAATCAGATACCAACGTTGATCCATGGATTAACAAATATATATTCCCTAACGGCTGCCTACCCTCTGTAAAACAAATAGCCAGCGCCTCAGAACCCCATTTTGTCGTCGAAGACTGGCACAATTTCGGTGCAGATTATGACCTGACATTAATGGATTGGCACCAACGTTTTAATCTTTTCTGGCCTGAGATACAGGATAATTACAGCGAATCTTTTAAACGCATGTTCAATTATTACCTCACATCTTGTGCAGGAGCTTTCCGTGCCCGCGATATTCAGCTGTGGCAAGTTTTATTTAGCCGTGGTGTAGAAGGTGGAATGTATGTTTATCGCTGATATAGGCTATAACCTTAATCGCAAATTAATTTCGATAATATAACTACTATTTTTATTATCAGTATTAAATGATTTAGTTATTAATTTAAGGATTTTGTATGTCACAACAGTTATTCACCTCAGAATCTGTTTCTGAAGGGCATCCTGACAAAATAGCTGACCAAATTTCTGATGCCATTCTCGATGCCATTATTGGACAAGATCCCAGAGCGCGCGTGGCCTGTGAAACGCTGGTAAAAACCGGCATGGTTTTGGTGGGGGGAGAAATTACCACCGACACGTGGGTGGATATAGAAGAGATTGTGCGCCGCACGATCCATGACATCGGCTATAACAGCTCAGAAATGGGGTTTGATTCCCACACTTGCGCCGTTTTAAGTGCGATTGGTAAACAGTCTCCCGATATAAATCGTGGAGTAGATCGTGAAGATGAAGCAAATCAAGGTGCAGGCGACCAAGGGCTTATGTTTGGTTATGCATCCAACGAAACCGATGCGCTAATGCCCGCTCCTATTACCTTTGCTCACCGTTTAATGGCACGCCAGGCTCAGGTGCGGAAGAGCGGTTTATTATCCTGGTTAAGACCAGATGCGAAAAGTCAGGTTACCTTTGCATATGAGAATGGCAAAATCACCGGTATTGATACCGTGGTTATTTCCACTCAACACAGTGAAGCAGTCACCCAGCAAACCCTACGTGAAGGCGTGATGGAAGAGATCGTTAAGCCTGTTTTACCGCCTGAGTGGCTGACGCGCGATACCAAATATTTTATTAACCCAACCGGCCGATTCGTTATTGGTGGGCCAATGGGTGACTGTGGGCTGACGGGCCGCAAAATTATTGTTGATACCTACGGCGGTATGGCGCGTCACGGCGGCGGTGCATTTTCCGGTAAAGATCCGTCTAAAGTTGATCGTTCAGCCGCATATGTTGCACGCTATGTCGCTAAGAATATTGTTGCCGCCGGGTTAGCTGATCGCTGTGAGATTCAGATTTCTTATGCCATTGGTGTTGCAGAACCCACCTCAATAATGGTGGAAACCTTCGGTACTGGAAAACTGGATAATGAAAAACTGATTATGCTTATTCGTGAGTTTTTCGACCTTCGCCCACATGGGTTAATCCGCTCGCTGAATTTGCTGCAACCGATATATCAGCAAACAGCGGCCTACGGTCATTTTGGACGTGATATTTTTAGCTGGGAACAGACCGACAAAGCTGACCTGCTGCGCCGCTTCCTTTAAGTTTTCACGCTCTATAGGGCCAGGTTTTTAGCGCGAATTAATTCTCATAGAGAACAGTTAACATCGGGAGATCCACGCTTTTGCGTGGATTTTTCTTTCATTCGCTCAGACTGCGGCATTTCCATTTCATATAAAATACACTCGAACGCCTCTGGATATATATTGCACAAATAATTTTAGTTAAGTAATTAATAAACTCCAGAGAGTGCGAGATGAACCACCGACCCGGCACTGTTTGTCAATAAAATGCATCAAGTCATGATTTCACTGAGGAAAAAATCGCCCACGGTCACGCCGGGTAGTTGTTCAACCTATAAAGAGACCGTGTTTCCGGGTGTGTTTGAGGTAGGCTAGCACGGCGGCACTGGGTTCGTCTTTACGACTGACCATCATCAGATTAGCTGCCAATTCCTTCGAATCAAGAACTCGATAAACCACACCCGGGATCGCCACCTGTGCTAATGGTGCTGGGACAAGGGCGATACCCAACCCGGCTCCAGCCATAGCGAGGACGCTCAGTGAACTGGATATCCGATAAGCAATATGCAAAGCGTCGCCAAGCAGTTTATGGAGTTGCGTATCAAGTTGAGAATCCACGTCATTTATTGCGTACATAATCAAAGGCTCATGGGCCAGCATATCTACCGTCAGACTCTCTTTATCGGCGAATCTGTGCTCGCTGGACATCACCACGACCCGTCCCCATTCACCCACAGATTCGTAGACAAGGGTTGATTCATGATCCGGGTCGTAATCAGGCATATAACCCACATCCAGCGTCCCGTTCTGAATGGCTTCATTTTGAAGCTGTGGCGCAAGCTCCTGGCAAATTATTTCAGCGTCCGGGTAGGCCCGATGAAAAGATCGGACATCCTGCATCAGCCTGCCGCTGAAGACAGCATTACCGGCAAACCCTATCCGCACCCGGCCTGTTTCACCGCGAATAGAACGCTCCACGGCAAGACGGGTATGTTCTACTTGCTTTAGTGTGCGCGTGGCTTCCGCTTGCAATAGCTTCCCGGCTTCGGTCAGTTCCACACGACGGCTGGTCCGAATCAACAATGGCCCACCCAGCTCAGCCTCGAGGGCTTTAATCTGCATGCTTAACGCGGGTTGAACAATATTGAGCCGTTCCGCCGCCCGGCCAAAATGCCGTTCCTCTGCGACAGCCAGAAAATACTTCAGGTGGCGTAAATCCATAAATCGCTCCATTAATCATTAAAAATGATTAATCAGTAAAATCTATATATTTGAGTTTAACTACTTTCGGGACCAAACTGAATCCAGTCAAACAACAGGAACTAAAAATATGCAAAATCAACTTCAAGACCACCAACAACTTAACGACCTGATGAATGGCTGGATGCACCGTGATTTAGGTGAATGGGATCAGTTACGCGACTTGTTCCACCCTGACGGCACGATTGAAATCACCTGGTTTGAAGGCTTGGGAAGCGACTTTGTTAATGGTTCAATGCGTATGGGTGCTTCTGACCTGCGTACCAAGCATCTCATTGCTTCACCTGCTATTACCTTTAATGAAAGCAATTCTGGAAACCAATGCCATCATCATCGCTGAGAACGTAAAACTGAACATTGGTTGTGAGTGTCATAACCGTTTTTACGACCAGGCAGAAAAACGAGATGGAGTGTGGAAGTTGTTCCACCGTCAGAGTGTTTACGATATCGGCACCTTCACCTTCCCTTTAGGCCCTGTAGAAATTGACCAGGCGATTGTGACGAAGTATCCGCGTGAATATGCAGCACTGGCCTATTTACTGGAGCAGAGCGGTTTCCCTCTTGGGCGCGTATTCGCTACTCGCGGCAGTGAACTGGAAGCAAAAATGAAAGTTGAAGGTAAGCGCTGGTTGGCTGCCTGATCCCGACTCAAAAAGAGGTGAACATATCACCTCTATCCAAGTGCCTAAATTCAGAGTGCTACTCCACTTCAATGATCTAATATTTAGTGAAGTTATTTATTCGAGAGTTCTCTACGTACGATTTCCGCACCAGCACTTAAAGCATTTAGCTTGCCCCTTGCTACCTGGCGAGATAAGGGGGTCATGCCACAGTTGGTGCTTGGATAAAGCTTGTCTGCATCCAAAAATTGCAGTGCTTTTCGTAGCGTATTAGCGACTTCCTCAGGTGTCTCAATGATATTGGTTGCCACATCAATGGCCCCGACCATGACTTTTTTGCCTCGGATGAGTTCAATGAGATCCATTGGAACACGAGAGTTTTGGCATTCCAGCGAAATGATATCGATATTGGATGCCTGCAGCTTCGGGAAGAACTCTTCATATTGCCGCCATTCCGAGCCCAATGTCTTTTTCCAGTCTGTATTGGCTTTAATGCCATAGCCGTAGCAAATATGTACGGCAGTTTCACATTTAAGGCCTTCAATTGCTCTCTCTAAAGCGGCAATACCCCAATCGTTCACCTCGTCAAAAAACACATTAAATGCCGGTTCATCAAACTGGATAATATCGACGCCAGCAGCTTCTAACTCTTTAGCTTCCTGATTGAGAATTTTGGCGAATTCCCAGGCCAGCTTTTCACGACTTTTATAATGGCTATCATAAAGCGTATCGATCATGGTCATCGGACCTGGCAGCGCCCATTTAATAGGTTGGCTGGTTTGCCGGCGTAAGAATTTGGCATCTTCAACAAAAACAGGCTTCTGCCGGGATACAGGGCCAACCACTGTAGGAACGCTGGCATCATAGCGATTGCGAATTCTTACCGTTTCACGTTTTTCAAAATCAACGCCAGTGAGGTGCTCAATAAACGTAGTGACAAAATGTTGGCGCGTTTGCTCGCCATCACTGACTATATCAATACCTGCTTGTAGCTGATCTTGCAGACACAAACGCAGAGCATCTTGTTTACCGTCAATTAACTCCTCGCCCTGCAATTTCCAGGGTGACCAAAGTGTCTCAGGTTGTGCAAGCCAGGAGGGTTTAGGTAAACTGCCCGCAGTCGATGTAGGTAATAATATTTTCATAATAGATGACCTTATATTTTTAGTTAATCAAAGAACGTAATTTGCGGACCATTTCTCAAGGAGAGTTCTGTATGGTTTTATGAAATTCTCTTCAGTAAACTTACCCTGTTCAATCGCTAACTGGCTGCGTTCTTCTCGATCATAAACAATTTGAGTTAATGAATAGTCCTGTTGATTCAAGCTAGGTTGATACTCTTTTCCTGCTACAGAATTAGCATTATAAATTTCAGGACGATAAATCTTTTGAAAGGTCTCCATCGTGCTAATGGTACCCGTCAGTTCAAGATCCGTGTAATCGCCAGTCAAATCACCAACAAAATAAAATGCCAACGGTGCAACACTATTTGGTGGCATAAAATAGCGAGCCTGCAACCCCATTTTGTTGAAATAGTGATCGGTCATGGAGGGTTCATTTTGCTGGTATTCTACGCCCAATACAGGATGCTGATTTTCAGTGCGGTGGTACGTATTTTTGCTGGACACGCTTAAACATATAACCGGCGGTTTCTTAAAACGTTCTGTGTAAGCGCTTGAGTTAATGAAGCATTTGAATATGTTGCCATGCAAATCACCAAAATTATCTGGTGTGCTAAATCCAGGCTTATTCTTGTTATGATCTAACAGCACGACACTAAAGTCATAATCTCGCACGTAAGAGGAAAAATTATTCCCCACAATGCCTTCAATACGCTCGTTAGTTTTTTGATCGACAATATTTGTTTTCAATATTTCAATCACTGGGAAGGTATCACCCTTGCCTTCAACATCCATCTCAACGGAAATTATTTCGAGTTCGACAAAATAACGGTTCCCTTTAGGATTATCCCAATGCGCCAATGAATTGAAACGATCGTCAATCATCTTTAAAGCATTGCGCAAGTTCTCCTGACGCTTACTTCCTCTAGCCAGATTAGCAAAGTTAGTCGTGATGCGCGTATTTTCGGATGGATTATAATTCTCATCGAAAGAAAGGCTTTTAATAATAAATTCAAATTGTTTATTCATCGCGATTGGGTATCCTAATTTCTGATAAAACCTGAATTTATTTTTTGCTTTTCTTCATTACCAAACTTTCTTTTCAGGTGATTTATTCAGTAGTTTTCATATTGTCTGTAGCTAATTGCAGTAGGTAATTTATGCCAGAGTCATTGATTGAGGAAAAGTGATTAAATTTCAGCGAACATGAATTATCTTCATGTTGAGGTGAATGGTCATAGTCAATATCAGGAAAGCAGTCCCCTTCTCATAGGATTCAACGCTGGAATTCAGCGGAACGGAAGCGGTTAACTGGGTAGACATAGGGTGAGGTTACAAGGGAAGACATAACCGCATATCATTATGATATATATGATTATATTATCTTATAATCGAACATCCTCGGCCTGAAGAAAGACCATAGCCTCACCCCGATTCAGCCCCAGTTTAATAATAACCATAAATAAGTAAGGATATTGATCGCCTACTGATTCTAAGTGAAAAAAGCGCAGATAATGGAGGTAAATTTTATTCTGCTTTAATTTTATTAAGAGCAGAGAAAATGAGAAACCGCTGGTATAGCTCAGCCTTAAACCTTATTGAAAACATGGTTAAAACTATAGAAGCATGCAAACCTTTCTTCACTTGATGGTTGAGAAATGCTGCAGGTAATAAAGTGTGAGCTAGAAAAAGTGAGCTAACAGCTGCTATTTTAAATGCAGATGAACCTTAGTCTCACTCAAATTACAGAACTTCAATCAGCTTAAACTCTTCGGCAACAAGTTCCATATCATCTGAATAACAGCCTTCCCGAGTGAAAAACGCTTTATGCTCACTCCTCCAATATTCAAGGCTCAAATCACCCTCACCTTCTTTTCTGGCAAATTCTTCAGTCATGTCAGAAAAACATATCAGGCTCATCGATATAGTTCTGATAACACATACCGGAGCACCTTCTCCATTGAGAATAATATTATAACTGCCTATTTTTGAGGAGGGTTCTTCTGCCCAAAAAGAGGCAAGAGAGCCGCATGATGCAGTTTTAATTCCTTTCAAGACTAAGTCGGCAAGCTCGTTTGCCATTTCAGGATTATCCCCAAAGGACCACGCCTGAGCTCCCGGATATTTCGTCTTCAATTCTTCAATCACACTCATTATAAGGCCCCTTACCAGATTCAGTTAATTCAGGTTTTCATAACCCGGTTATTGCTCGTTTCTCTATCCACATAGGGAACTATATCCCAACTCTGGTCGCTAAGTTTCAATCAAACTGCCAGTAAAGCGGTGTGCCGTAAACTTCGACGAAATAATCAATGACTGCCCGTACATTTAGCGGAGGATGGCGTGCGTTGGGATATATAGCAGCGATATGCTGCGGCTCGGTATTGATCGCGGCCTCAAATCCCTCCATCAATCTGACGAGATCACCTTTTTTAAGACTGTCACCAATCAGCCAGTCAGGAAACAGCACCATTCCCATGCCGCTAAGTGCGCTGGTAAGAAGAGATTCGGCATTGTTGGAGGTGAGTAATCCAGTAATGGGATAGTGGGTCCAGGAGCCAGCTGGATCCCTGAATAACCAGCGATTTGGACCCGATGATCCTCTGTAAACCAGGCATTTATGGTTATTCAGTTGGGCTGGAAATTCCGGTTTTCCAAATTTTTTAATATAGCCGGGAGAGGCAACCAGATGATAACGCTGAGCTCCAAATATGCGCGCGTGGAAAGAAGAGTCCGTCAGCGTGCCAATTCTGAAAATAACATCTGAGGCATCCCTGTGCGGGTCGATGTAATCATCAGTCTGCGTCAGTTCAATCAGCAATCGGGGATAGCGAGCTGAAAGTTCGCTAAGCCAGGGGGCAATATGGCGCTGGCCGAAAAATACAGGCGCATTAATCCTTATCAGCCCTGCAGGCTCAATGGCTCTATCCTGCATCTCTTTACGAGCTTCGCTCATTTGCTCAGTCATGGTACGGGCATAGCTAATAAATAACCGTCCAGCCTCAGTGGGAATAACTGCTCGGGTATTTCGATAAAAAAGCTGCTGACCAAGTGCGTCCTCCAGTTGAAGGATGACGCGTGAAATCATTGATACGGAGACCCCTTCACGCCGAGCTACGACTGAAAAGCTTTGAGCATCAAAAACACCGATAAAAAATAACAGTGTGCGAAAATTTATCGTGCCTGGATCGTACATTATCTCAACTTCTGCAAAGGTGTTTCCTGGATTATACCGTTTTTCATTACACATCACTGCTATAGGATTCTCCACCTCAACCACTGGAGACTGTTTTAATGCAGCTTATATTTATATTGCTCGTCGTTGCAGGCGGGATGGGACTATCCGTAGAAGCCGGATTATTAGGACCACTGGGCAGCGAAGTCGGAGACTTATGGGCAACGTTCAGTATTTTCGGAGTCGGTGCTGCGCTGACATTCTTGTTAATGCTGTTCTTTAGTCCACGAAACAGCCCTTCCTTCTTTGCCCAACCATCATGGACTCTGCTGGGCGGCATTCTGGGCCCTGTTTACGTCGTGATCCTTACCGTTGCCGTTCCAAGTATTGGAATTGCGATGACCATGATTGGTATTTTGGCAGGACAGGTCTCCAAAAGTCTGGTCATTGACCATTACGGGCTGTTTGGTTCTTCTCATCGGAAAATTGACAGTAAGCGTCTTATCGCGCTGATTTTTATTGTTGCGGCCCTATTCCTCATGGCAAAAGGCTGAGGTGAACTCGTGAATATATTAATGATCATTCTGGCTGTCGTTGGCGGTGCGTTTCTTAGCATGCAGGCTGCAATTAATGGCAAGTTGGGTAGCAACGTTGGAGTATTTCGCAGTGCATTTCTGACTTTCTCGGTTGGCGCACTGGTGACCGCTCTGCTCATTTTCTTCTTCGAACCCAGGCATGCTGTGAGCTTACTGGATGTGCCGAAATGGCAATTGCTTGGCGCACTTTGTGGCGTTCCTTACATTGTCATTATGGTTCTGGCTGTTCAGCGAATTGGAGCGGCGGTTGCGACTGTTGCGGTCATCTTTGGCCAACTGGCAATGAGCATGCTCATTGATAATTTTGGCTGGTTAGGAAACGTTGCGATTCATTTTTCTGTGACACGCCTTGGTGCAGTGGTCTGCCTCGGAATAGCGCTTTTCTTTATTTACTCCAGTAATAAAACCAATGCTACGCCCGTCGAAAACATCGCCAACTAAATGATACCTATCGGCAGGTCCATTACATTGAAATAACAGGATCTAAGATTTAGGCGGTCACCACAAAGCCCTAATCGGCTTGTGGTGACCGCAGATTAACACTGCATCAGGATATTAACTGCTCCGCACGGCTGGCGTCTGCCCTCGGGTATGCCGCCTTGCCAGCAAAGGGAAAATGAACCCTAGCCCAACCAGCACTATTGGTGTGGCAATGTTAAGTGACAGCTGGAAAATCCACTCAGGCGTAAAGGCATCCAGCTTTTTCGGGAAAATCCCCGTCAGGCAGGCGAAAGCTGTAAAAGCAAAACACCAGATACCCACCGTGAGTGCCAGCTTGCGATTTCGGATAAAAACATACTCTGGTGAGTATTTCTCAGCGAGGCGCAGTACCGCAATAAAGGCCACAAAGACCCACAAATAACGCAATGGCATAACCACGGAGTTCAGATTCAGTAGCCATTTATACAAGTCGTTCATATCCCCGATACCCAGCGTTGGCAGCATTATCAAAATAGCCACCAGCACCAGCGTCATCAGATAGCCATTCACAGGCGTACCCGCATCATTTGTCCGGCATAGTTTCTGAGGAATATAGCGGGAGTCAGCATCGCCCAGTAATACTTTCAGCGGCGCATCAATGGAGAAGACCAGGGCAGCAATTTGTCCAAGCGTGTTAGCCACCGCGTAGATAACCATTAACCAATTCCCCATATGGTAATACCCACCCAGTTTCTGGAAGGCGTAATACTGGCCATTCGTCATCAGGTCATCGGGAATATTATTCGAATCAAACATCATCCCCATCGCCAAAGAGCCAAGGATCGCGCAGACGGCAACCATCACGGCTAGTATTAGCATTCCACGGGGAAACTCACGGCCCGGGTTGCGGGTACTGTTGACATAAGGAGAGATTTTTTCAGCGCCACCGACAGCAAACACCAGCATCGAAATGGTTGTGATATAGGTGAAATCAATATGAGGGATGAATGTCTCCCACGTGATATTCGTCGTGGCAATATGCACCTCTGTGATGGCGGGGGCGGTTACTGCCATCACAACATACAGTAACGACATGACAAACATGGCGATACCGGCAACCGATCCCACTATCTTCAGTGATTTCATCCCTCGGGAGGCCACCCACATAAACAGGACAAACAGCGCAAGCGTAATCCCCTGCAAGGCAACCACACTGTATTCTTTGATTAGCGAACCATCGCCGTTAATGGCCCACCCAAGGGCTATCAAAATTGCCTGTGGTTTTTGCGCAAGATATGGAACATGCACCACCCAGTAAGTCCATGCAGCCAGATAAGCGAGGCCTGGGCCCATGGTGTGTTTGATCCAGGTGCTGACTCCTCCTTTACCATCTTTAAATGTTGCTCCCAGTTGCCCAACAATCAGCGCGTAGGGAATAAAGTAAAGTGCAAAAATAAACACCCAGGAAAAAATAACGACCAGCCCCTGGTTGGCATAGTTATTGACAACATTGCCAAACCCCCAGACGGTAATAAACGACATCAGCGCGATGTTGTACCACCGCAACTGTTTTTGCTCAGACTGTGCCATAAACGATATCCCTTAACTGTATATTTATTATTACTTGCGGTAATTTATTAATTGGGGGGAATTATGCACATTAGTAGCAGGGACAATATAACTATATCGTGTAAAAGTTCGGCTCTCCGCACAATATATTTCTGTATCAGTGTTTGAAACAGCCCAAAAGCATAGAGGAACCACCATCAGGCCCAGTCTTTGCGGTTTTTGTTCATTTTGATGCCATGGATTGTGGGATTGACAGAAGTATTAACTTATTTAACATATTGGTAAAAAACACAAAACATTAAATCAATTTACTTCACATCACGACCGACATCAAAATATATAAATTTGTCAGTAATTTTGTTACCAAACCCACCTATAAATAAATCACCAATAAATAAATGTATATTTCTGGACAGTAAATACATCAGGTCAGATGACTGCTTAAACAATGTAATATTTTGAGAATAGCTACTCATTTAATTAGCATCAGTAATAAAATTCAATATCGCCACTTTTCATATGGTGATATAGTAGCTTTTAACATCGCAACAACAATAACATATGAACCCACAATTAAGTAACGAATGAACTACAACTTAACTAAAAGAAACGCGATTAGCATATTCCACAAAATAAAACTAAACTTCATTAACAATCGTATTTCACAGGCAGTGCTGAGTTCTACTATGGCGATTATGCCATTTTCCGTGTTACGCGGATTAGTTATTGTTGCAGGCACGTTATGTCTGAATGTTCACTGGGTAAAAATTTCGACTTGGTTAGAAAACCTACAGCAAAGTATGCTTGTTTTTCTCCCAATACTTTTAAATATCATTTTTTCTCTGCAATGGGCTGTCAGATATCGTTTATCTATCATGCTCAGCATCTCTCTTAGCTTAACGGTTTTACTTGGTATTACCGGCCTTGAACATAATAATGAAACTAACTTTTTTATTGGTGTAAGCCTGCCAGTTGCTCTGCTGGCTGCAATCTTTACCAATTTAATTTTAGAAAAGAACATTAAACTGTTCCGCACCAATAGAATAAAATTCAACTGGCCTTCCGTAAAAATACTATTAATATTTTTCAGTAAATTGCTTGGTTTGGTTCTGATTGGTCATCTCATTTTGCATGCCAGTGATTGGCTTACTCAGGACATTTCCGACGTAATATACCCTGACAATTTCACCCATGGACTACTTTATGAGCTAGTGCGAGAAGCCACCTGGTTCTTTGGCGTACATGGCTATTATATTTTCCAGGATATCGGCTTCAGGTTCATGAATGAAACGATATCTAATATGGATGCGTGGAAAGCTGGCCACGATTCATTAAATATATTAAGTGTTCCCTTTTATGAGACCTGGTGCGCATCAGGTGGCAGCGGAGGCACACTTAGTCTCTTGATTTGCTTACTCATTAGCCGTAACCCATCAAATAGACATTTGATCAATGTCTCTTTGCCGCTAGCCATTTTCAATATCAATGAGCCACTCATCTTTGGTGTACCGGTAGTACTGAATCCGGTGATGTTTATCCCTTTTCTAATGACGCCTGCAGTGGATTACATCATTGCCTACTACGCCACCCTTTGGCACATTATCCCCCCTCTTCAGCAAATGGTAGGTTGGGCAACACCGGCCATCATTAACGCCTGGTTGGGTACAAATGGAGCAATAAGCGCTGTGTTGTTCCAGGTATTTTTAATTTTTACCGGTATTGGAATTTACTGGCCTTTCCTGCGCTATATGGAAAAACGTGACTATAAAGAGATCACTCTGCCTTGTGGCAACACAAGTTTTGTTCCATTGAAAGGAAACCAGTTTCAATTACCTGTACCAGGCCATAGCGAAGTTGAATCACCGCATCATTATCTTTCTGAAGTAAATGAGTATATTGACGCCAGACGTAATATTAACGATCTGCAAAGTAGTGGTAATTTCGTACTGTGGTATCAGCCGCAAATAACGGTTGATAGCCAGAAAATTGTAGCAATGGAAGTGTTACTTCGTCATCAAGGTGATGATGGAAAAATAACACCACCGTACTTTTTAAAATATTATGAACGAATTGGTATGATGCCAGAGGTCGATTTTTGGGTATTGGAGAATGCTGTAGAAGCCATTCATCATGAACTCTCTCGCTTTCCTGGCATGACGCTTTCGGTAAATATTTCACCACAAACTTTACTTGATCCAAATTTCCTAAGTCTGGTGAGTAAGCTACTACGTAATCCATTACCATCAGGCTGGAAGTTAGAGATGGAGATTACCGAATCGCAAAAGGTTAAAGAACCTGAGCAAGTTATAGAGGTTCTCGCTGAACTACGGCAATATGGCATTAAAATCGCTCTTGATGATTTTGGCTCAGGCTATTCCACGCTCTCGTATTTAACACAATATGAGCTGGATAAAATCAAACTAGACCGTACGCTTGTGCTCGGGTTAGCACGTGAAGGTGGTGAAGAATTTCTCCATCACGTTGTGCAACTTTGCAAAAGTTCCGGCAGCCTGGTATTGATTGAGGGTGTGGAAACAGAGAAAGAACATCAAATAGTTAAGAACTGTGGTATCCATTTGGCACAAGGCTTTCTGTTTCATCGGCCACAACCTATGAACAATCTATGCAAACTTTTAGAAGTTGATACTTAACGATACTCATAATCCATAATGGATATTATTATTTGCAATAAATCTATTTTTTTTGGATATTTAGCTTGTTATGAGAAGATCAAAACATATGTACGTAATCTTGCATATGTTAATATTTATCGTTGACGCATTAATTAGCCATCCCTATACTCTTGACCTTGCAATTAAAGTATACCCTGCCCTATGAACATGTTTTCTTAACAGCATGACTCATCGGCAAAAATACACCGTGCAATAACATTATACAAATAAAGCATTAACAAATATCGTCATATAAACAACAAAGATAATAATAGTTTATATTTTAAGATCTCTCTTGAGCCTTCTTTAGTCGCTTACAAAAGAGTACAAATAGAAAAATGGTAGATAAAGAGCTGGTTCAACATGAGGTTGCGCCTCCCTGTAAAAAGGATTCCAACTTACGTGGGGAATATCGCTGGTATCATTCGATTACCGGGAAAGTTGCTATCTACCTTATGTTGGGGATTCTGATTGCCTATGGCGTTGGCTCTGGGGCAGGCCTTTTTGAGGTTAACCGAATATCTCATGAGCAATGGTTTAAACAAGCATCAACTAACTCGCAAATTACCAGTTATATCATCCGCAATATCTACACCTCAGTAACGGTAAAATCCAACCACGAAGGTCAGGTCATTTCCATCGAATCAGAACACCCACTCTGCGATGACGAAACGGTAATTCAGACAGGCTTCGATCCGGCCGATATGCTGACCCTGGTTTCAACACAAACACACAATCCGACGTGGCTATTGTTATACGATAAGAATAAAGGTTTTATCGACACTCAGGCAGCGCAAAAAATGACCGCCACTGATGGCACTGCAAACAGTGCGGCACTAGAGCAATATTACCGTGGCTTTGTCTCTATTGGTGGGAAAGAGTATTTCGTAGGCTCAATTCCCATCGTTAATCCTTCCGGCGAGTTGATCGGTGCTGTTGTCAGTAGCATTGGTGAGCGCAATGCCCTCTCGGCTACTCATAATAAGTTGTTGAAAAACACCTTGTTGATGCTGATTTTGATCCTGGGTATTACAGTTGTGGTCGTGAACTGGCTAGTGCGTAATCTTTTCCGTCCGGTTCCTCGACTTGTGCAAGCAGTGACTTTGATAGCTGATGAGCAAACGGACCAGCTCACCCCGTTCCAGAATCAAGAAGATGAGATAGGCGAACTGGCAAAAGCGATTGAAAAACTACGCGTGGCAATGGTTGACCGCGGTTATCTACAACGCATGCAAGAAATGGCGCAAAGGATGGAGTACATGGCACACCATGATTCTCTGACATTGCTACCAAATAGAGTTGCTTACCGAAACTCGATCGACGACAGATTATTAAGATTAAGAACTGAAGGCTGTATCTTCAACCTGCTATTGATCGATCTGGACAATTTCAAACCCGTAAATGATACCTACGGACACGTCGTAGGTGATGAACTGCTTTTAGAATCTGCTACACGCCTGTCAGCTCTAATTAATCAAAGCGATATGGCGATCCGCCTCGGTGGAGATGAATTTGCCATTCTTCAGCAGGTTAACAAAGACTCGATATCTGAAGCTGAGATACTTGCTCGAAAAGTTTTAGAGGCACTCAGCAAGCCGTTCTCCTGCAGTGGGCACGCTTTCTCTATCAGTTGTAGCATTGGGATTTCCTGTGCACCTCAACATGGTAACACCCGAGAAGATCTTTTCACTCATGCTGACCTTGCGCTCTATACGTCCAAAAGTTTCGGGCGAAATTGCTTCCATTTCTATTCTCACGGCATGACGATGAACCCATCTAATAACCTCCTCTTTAGCCAGGAAATTGAAGATGGCATCAGAAATAATGAGTTCTTTCTTCATTATCAAAAAACTATCAGCCTCGGAAATTGCGGCATTGAAGGCTACGAAGCTCTTGTTCGCTGGCAACATCCGAGTAGAGGCTTACTACAACCACACCACTTTATTTCTGTCTCTGAAGATATTGGGCTCATTGCCAGGTTAGGTGAATGGCTGATACGCAGCGCCTGTATGGACGCAGCTAACTGGCCAGCAGCAAAAATGGTTGCGGTGAATGTCTCTCCACATCAACTGCGTAGCCCAAGAATATTGGACATTATTCGCAACGCATTACAAGACAGTGGCCTGGACCCTGCGCGTCTGGAAATTGAAATTACAGGATCTGAGCAACTTGACCGCGAAGTCATCCTGCCGACACTAAATGCAATTCAGGCTCTGGGAGTGGGTATTGTTCTGGACGAATTTGGAACAGGTTTCGCCACGCTGGATTACCTGATTATCTTCCCATTCAGTCACATTAAAATTGCCCGCTCTCTTATTGATGTTCTCGACAAGTGTGAAGACAGTCAGATTTTGGTGGGGATGCTGGTTCGTTATGCACTACAGCGCGGATTGAAAGTCACCGCAAAAGGTGTTGAAACACAACAACAATATGAGTTTTTGACCTCCCTTAGTGAAGAAGAAATAACTGTTCAGGGATATTATTTTAGCCGGGCCGTAGAAAATGCCAGCGTTATGGCAGAGCTCGAACTGGAGAGAATGGAGAACACATGCAATTCATAACCACTCATTTATATCAGTCGCTTTTTTTTCTGGCTGTCACACTTCTACTCAGTATTGGTCTGCTGACCCCCTCCGATAGCCGAGCCGATGAGCTTTTATCACGCATCGCACAGACCAGGACTATTACACTTAGCTACCAGACTGATGTATTTCCTTTTTCATATGTTGAGGGCAATAAACCACAAGGCTTCTCCATTGAAATATGCAATCGACTGGTCGATATGCTTAAGCAGGAGCTAAATATTCCCGCCTTAAAAATTCATTGGGTACCTGTCTCCACGGCCACTCAATTTTTAACCATTGAGAATAAAACAATCGATATGGGATGCATTCCCACGGTCTACACAGTGGAACGCCAAAAATTAGTGACGTTCTCAGAGCCCTATTTTTTCTCGGCAACCCGCTATGTATCTCGTAAAGAAGATCATATTTCCGATATCAGCGAGCTCAATGGCCATACCGTGATGGTAAAAAGCGGTACCGTGTTTGTCCGACACATCCAGCAGGCCAATTCAGAGCATCAACTATCACTAAATATTGATCTTGGAACCGACAATGCTAAAGCGTTCTCCGACCTTGAAAGCGGACAAACACCTGCCATAGTCTCAAGCGACGTTCTGCTACTTGGGCAAATTGCACTTTCTGGGCATCCGCAGGCGTTTGCGATATCAGCAGATACCCTTAGTCCAAGATTGCCTATTGGTATGCCGATGCAAAAAGATAATGGCGATTTTACCGATGTGATTAATCGCTCCATGAAACGCCTGATGCTCAGTAAAGAGTTTACCAACATTTATAACAAATGGTTTTTTGAGTCCATCATGCCTCAGGGAATTACTCTCAACTGGCCAATACCACCTGAATTGAAACAGTCGATTTCTTCAACTGAACTTTATTCTTATTAACTACTCTTCGTCTTTTTTCCACCACGAAGATAACAAACAACCACAAAAAATATAAATGAAAAAGAAACACTTTCTTAACTACGTACTGAGTTTATTTTTAGTTTGTTATGCGGTTCTTTTAAAGGCAGAGACAAACATGTCGACGCTGGAAAGAATTTCCAATCATAAAGTGATTAATATTGGCTATCGTGATGCACCACCCTACTCTTATAAAACCAGTGATGGTCATGTAGTCGGTTATGTCATTGATTTATGCAAAGATGTAACCGAATCTTTGAAAAAAAACCTGCGCATTAAAGACTTGGTTGTTAATTATATTCCAACACCAGTTTCTATGCGTACCACAATGCTAAACCATAACATTATTGACATGGATTGCTCTGTTAATACTGATACAGTGAAGCGTGAAAGCGTTGTGCTATTTTCCCGACATTATCTGTCCGTTTATACACGCTTCGGTTCATTTGGTGGAAGTAATATTAATTCCAATACAGACTTAGCCGGTAGAACGGTCAGCGTGGTAAAAGGTACTACTGATTTAATCAATGTTAACAGCCTTAACCGCTTGCAGAAACTTAACATTATGGTTCTTACGCAACCCACTATGAAAGATTCATTTTCTGCAATGAGTAGCCATAAAAGTTATGCCACTGCAATGAATGAGGTATCCTTAAAACAACTCATTGAAAGCAGCGAAAATATGAAAGGATATCAGATATCTACATTGACATTAGGCCCGCCGCAAGACTTAGGCATAATGCTGCGACATAATGATATCGCGCTAAAACACATGGTTGATGAAAATCTTAATACACGCTTCAATCGTAGCGATTTCAAACAGTTTTATGAGCAATGGTTTAATAGTAAATTACCAGGGAAGAACATTAACCTACACCTTCCTCTTTCTGCTGAAATGTATCAATACATCACTAAAAAATCTTAACCGTATTTCAGCCAGCACAAAGATTTTCAGAAATAAAAAAGGGAGAAAGGTAACTTTCTCCCCACTGCTCTGATATTCATTACATCAGTTGAAGCAACATGCAGAAAGACATTCCGCACAAAACACCATATAACAAATTACTCTGGGCCGTTTTACGTACACGTTTTTGAGAATGGATGGTGACATCTTCCAGTCTTTTACGGACGTTGCGCGAAACCTGAGTATGGTGTGTTATGACATCTTTTGAACAGTGCCGGAACCTTGCGATATCATCCCTTATAAACTCATCGACAACGCCGTTGTTGGCTTTGAGTTCGCGGACAATTCCTTCAAGCATTTTTTCCATGCCTTTTACCCGCAGGACAACATCTTCTTCCATTTCCAGTGACAGCATAATCCAAATCCATGATTAATAATAACACTCTGGGGGTAATTCATTTACCACCCATCCCTTTCAGGATAATAATGTCGTTAAGAAACACCCTAAGCAAGATAATAAACATTAATAAAACTTAAGTTGAAAAATCTTCAGGTGAATTGCCGCTATATTGTTCACCTGAAAATAATGATTAATCACGCTCCCCGTTGGTTATTGCATCAATACTGTCAGGCAACAGACGAATTTCCGCCGCGCGGCGATGCGCCTGCATTCCTTCGGTACGGCTTTGACGAACGGCGGGCTGCGCCACCGCCGCGATACCGTGGTTGTCTATCCACTGGTGCGTGCAAATCTTCACATACGCGCCCACCCACAATCCGCCGGTATAGCGGGCCGCTGCCATGGTTGGCAACGTATGGTTGGTGCCGCAACATTTGTCGGAGAACACCACGCTGGCGTTTTGCCCGATAAACAGCGAGCCGTAATTGCGGATTTTGCTGGCCGTAGCATGTGGGTCGCGAGTGTGCACCTGCAAATGTTCGGTTGCCATGTGGTCGGCCCACGCGATCAGTTGCTCTTCATCGCGGCAAATAACAATTTCGCCCTGCCGCTTCCAGGCTTCACCTGCGGTTGCCGCCGTTGGCAAATTCATTAGCTGGCGTTCAATTTCTGCAAGCGTGGCGCGGGCGATTTGCGGGCTGGTGGTCGCCATGCCGACACGGGTATGTACATCATGCTCGGCCTGAGCCAGCAGGTCGGCGGCTAAAATGCGCGGATCGGCGCTGTCATCGGCAATCACATAAATCTCACTTGGCCCCGCCAGCGCGTCTATCCCCACTTTGCCAAACACCTGGCGTTTTGCTTCATTAACGAAGGCATTACCCGGCCCGACAACTTTATCCACTACCGGGATAGATTCCGTACCCCAGGCCATGGCGGCAATGGCCTGCGCCCCACCCACTTTAAAGATGCGATGTGCGCCCGCCAGGTGGCAAATGGCGATCATTGCCGGATGCGCGCCCGGTGGCAGGCAGGCAATAATTTCATCACAACCCGCGACCACCGCCGGGACGATGGACATCACCGGCGCGGATAAAATCGGGTAGCGCCCGCCTGGCACATAACAGCCCACCGTTTGAATCGGGATAATACGGTGCCCCAAATGCACGCCCGGCAGCGTTTCGATATCCAGCGGCTGCATGGTGGCCAGTTGCGCCTGCGCAAAATGCTTCACCTGGGCAATGGCAAACTCGCTGTCCTTGCGGGTTTGCGGGTCAAGCTCCGCCAGCGCGCTGGCGATTTCATGCTCTGAAACTTCAAATTTGTCCGGTGTGGTTTTATCAAATTTGGCCGAATAATCGCGCAGTGCGGCATCGCCACGTTCACGCACCTGGTCAATAATATTTTGCACCGTCTCGGTTAGCGTGCGGTCGGCCTGAACATCCTGCCCCTGCGGGCGTTTAATAAACTCAACATCAGCTTCAGAAATCGTGCCCATCTCTTATTCCTCCATTTGTCCCAGTTTGATTTGCGCCAGCAGTGCCAGGTGATCGTAAACCACCCATTCGTCGACGATTTTGCCGTTAACGATGTGGTAATGAGACATGCCCATCACGAACAAGCGTTCGCCAGTTGGTTTGCCCAATTCGCCATAACCAAGGTGATGGCCTTCCATAATCCAGCGCACCGCCACTTTGGTACCGCCTTCGTCGCAAGGGTTGGAACAGATATGCTGCGGCATCCAGGCGCCGTCCGGGATCATGCCAATCAGCGCCAGCGTCTGGTGGATCACTGCCGCCTGGCCGTACAGCTCTTTCATTAATGGGCCGTGCCACTGCACGTTTGGCGCATAAACGTCTTTGATTTTGCCGAGCATGCGGCGGTTATAAATTTCGTGCAGCCAGCGCAGACATTGCTCTTCGGTATCGGTATGAGCGATTGACACGTCGCATTCCATTTCCGGCGGGTATTGCCCCAACATGCGGCGGTTTTCACCGATGTCGGTCACGCGGAAGCCTTTATCGAACTGCTCTTTTGCCATGCCGTGCGCTATCACATCGGTATCAAGCCCTAACTGGCGCATCATCGCCATGTTGTCGCTGACCACCCATTCGCGGTAAATCTTGTTCTCGTGGATCATGCAGTCCGCGACGGTGCGGGTTACAAAGGTGCGGTTGGTCGGTTTGCCGAGATGGCTGTATTGCGTGTGGCGGCCCGTGCCGGTCACCAGGTGCGAGGTGTAAAAGCCGTCAACATCGTTACCATTCCAGATAACCTGCGTTGCCATGCCGCGGCGTTCCGGGAAGGCAATTAAACGCTGCAAGGTATCCTGCACCACTTGCTCGCGGTTATACATGGTGCCGAGTGCGTTATATAAAACGCAGTTGTGGGTGTAATGGGAATAAATTAAACCGACGTCGCGTTCATCCCATATTTTATGCGTGCAGCGCACGATGTAATCGACAATATCGGTATAACAATCATCAAAGCCACGTAATGATTGCACGCGTGGGCGTTTCTCCGGGACTAAATCAACAAAGTCTCGGCGTTCGACTTGTAATACAGGTTCATCGCGAGTGGGTTTGGTATTGCTTTTCTCTGAAGCTACTGGCGTTTTATTGGTTGTTTCAGTTGAAGACATATGACCTCCTGCGTTATTTGAATGCGCGACAGAATTTGTCAGCGCACATTATTCAGGGATAGGAATATCCCTCACCTGCAAATGGCGATAATCTTTATTTCTTTGCTTAGATATTTGGCGAGGAGATTATCCCCGCCACTATTAATGAGTAATCAATTGCAATTAATTAAAAATCTGTGACCAAATTGCTAATTCATCCACACCTAAATATTCACGAATAATTAAACCGTCGCGTAATTCCAGCTGGCTAATACCGGTAATAGAAACCGGGCGTCGTGTCGGCGTGCCGAATTTCCCATAACCGTCGTGCCAGGTTAAAAGCGACCAACGTAATGAAAGGCGTACCGGTTCGTTTGCATCGCGGCGCACCACCAAATGGTGCAGATGCGTTTCGCTATCGGCAAACGAGGCGCGATAGCCCGATAAAAACCCACCAATATCCTGCTCGCCTGTGCACAGCACATGCCCCGGCCCATGCAATGTGGCGGCAGGATGATAAAGCCCCGGCACCACGCCGCTGTTGCCGCCCGCCCACATCGACAAATAGCGTTCCACCAGCCCTGCTAATGGGCCGTCGACGTCATCACCTTCCGGGCCGCCAGCCCAACGGGCGTCCATCTCTTCGGCGCTGATATTTTCAAGCCCGGCTTCGCGGCGTGCATCCGCCAGCTGGCGGGCAAAATCACGCACTTCCACACCAGTTTGCAAAATGATGGCGGCGCGGTCTTGCAACAACCACTCCTGACGCACTGCGCCTTCTGCACAGACGCGGTCAGCCCAGGTACGCACCCAAATAGATTTGCCACTCGGTTTACCAAAGAACCCTTCGCCCTGATGCTGAATACAGGCCACTGTGCGTTGGGCGGCGTAATATTCCGACTGCGGCGAATGGGAGCAGAGAATATCTTCGGTCAATACCGTGCGCTGCGGGAAGCTGTGCATCGCTTCGAGCGTCAGGCGCATAAACTGCGACAGGTCATTGAGCTGTCTTTCCGGGGTGTTAAACACCACCGGCGTGGCGTAAAAATCCGCCAGTTGGCCGATATCTTTTTGCTCCCACACCACATGGGTCAGCGTCAAAATAAACTGCTGGATAGAGTCAAACTGAGGGCTAAAGCCCGGCAACCTGGTCATTCAACCTCCTGCGGCTGGAATAAAAACAGCCCATCTTTTTCGATAACGCCAGAGCGTGGACGCCTTGCGGAGTGTCGCACCACCAGCACGCCGGGAACCACAACCTGTTCCGGCTCAATGTTTTCACTTTCAATCTGTTTCATCAGCAGCGCTAACGTGGCGCTGACCATGGCATCTACGGGCTGCGACGCCGATGTCAGCGCATAAGATGGCCAGCCGGACGGGCCGGTATCGTCATAGCCAATGACCGAGAGATCTTCAGGAATGCGCAGGCCAAACTCAAAGCGGGCGACGTCCATAACGGTGAGCGCCATATGGTCGTTGGCGGCAAAAATGGCATCCGGTGGATTGGGCGATGAAAACAGTTCCCAGGCCGCTTTCGCCGTTATTTTGGCATCATAATCGCCCTGCACCACGCGCACATTCTGGATCCCATGGCGTTCTAACGTGCTGATAAATCCGTTCTGGCGCGCCACATTGACCGACGAATCGGAAAGCCCGGCGACGTAAGCAAAGCGCTGATGCTCGCCCGCCAGCAAGAATTCGGCAATCTGCCGCGCGGCGGCTTCGTTATCGGTATTCACGCTCGACGCCGTGGCATTTTCTTCGCTGCGGTTAAATAGCACCACCGGGATCCCGGCGGCGACACACTCTTCTGAAAGCTCAACCGAAAGCGATACCGAGGCCAGCACAATACCATCTACACGGTATTGCATGATTTGGTCAAAAATCCGGTCGACGTTACCGTCGCGGTCGCCCACAAACAGCAGCAAGTGGTAGTTCAGCTCATCGAGTTTCTGTGCCAGCGCTTCAAGCACCTGCGGGTAAAACTGGTTATCAAAATAGGACATCACCACGCCGACGATGCGCGAGCGAGCGGTGTTCAGTGAACGGGCGATGGCATTTGGCCGATAGCCCAACTCACGCGCCGCCTTCAGCACCTTTTCACGGGTGGCTGGCGAAATACTCGCCCCCGGAGTGAAGGTTCGCGATACCGCCGATTGTGACACCCCCGCCACTTGCGCCACCTGCTGCGAAGTCACGGGGCCAAAAGTCTTACGTTTCATGGTCTGGTATTCCTTGTCCGCATCCCACTGGAATGCCTGTTTTTTATACTTACACCATCTTTGCATGCGTATGCAACAGACAAAATTATTTTTTTCACATTTACACTATCGACCTTTACAAAATTGAAACCTTTTCGTAACTTCAATTTTTGAATACGTATGCAGAAGACAAAAAATACGCCGTCAATTTTACCGGTGACGCAAGTGAGCGACAAAGGATTGCACCGGTTAATGCCGTACTTGATTGGTTACAACCCATTAATATTTAAGAGGTTCACCACATGTTTCGTGCACTCTTTAGTCGTTCCGAAGTCAGACTGTTTTTTACCATTAGCGTGCTGTTCTTCATTTGCATCCACAGTATTGATGCCTTCCTCGCCCCGATGTTAATCAGCGAAGGAATGCAGCCTGAAGTGGTGGGAATGATTATGGGAGCCAGCGGATTAGCAACGTTGTTCGTGCGCTTCCCGATTGGCATTTTGTCCGATGTGGTAAAAAGCCGAAAAATCTTTATCCAGTTCAGCCTGCTGCTGCCGCTGGTGACCTGGCCGATTGCTTACTTCGAGCCTAACGCCACCACGCTGTACCTGGCAAAAGCGGCCGATGGTTTCACGGCCGCCACCTGGGTGCTCTATAACATTCTGTTTATCCGTTACTTTGATAAGAAAGACGCTCCCGCTGCCGTTGCTTTACTGGCACTGGCCGGGCCGCTGGGCGTGTTCCTTGGCAACTGTATCGGCGGTTTGTTAATGCACTTCTTTGATAAAAACATCGGCTATTTTATTTCAAGCATTGCGGCAATGCTCGCGCTTGTGCTGACCTTCCGCATTAAAGAAATTCACGATGCCGCCCGCGCACCAACGCTGAAAGCCTGCCTGACCAGCGCAAAGCGCCAGCTGGCGGATCCCTCGGTCTGGTTTATCGGCTTACTGGCGACGATTGTTATTCTCGTGCCGTTTGCGACACGCGACACGCTGACGCCAATTTACGCGCAGCAGCTCGGCGCAAAAGCGGGGATTCTGACTCTGCTCAGCAATATTCATCTGATTTTCTACGCGCTGGCTATCGCCCTGTGTAGTTCGGTCTTTTATAAGCGCCTGGGCCTGGTGAACACCGCTGTGATCGGCATTATTCTGCAGGTGATTTCCAGTATCGGTATTCCCTTCACCAGCAATATGTATCTCATTTATTTCTTACAGGCGATGGCGGGCTTCTCGTTCGGCATGGCGTTCGCGGTGTTTATGTCGTTGAGCGTGGTGAACACGGTTGAAGATGAGCAGTCCACGCGCATGGGCTTGTTCCAGACCATTTACTCCGTCGGCATGTTTATTGGCCCCGTCGCCATGGGCTTAATGCTGCAACATATTAATCTGTCGTCGGGTTATCTGGTGATTGGCGCGCTTTGCGTGGTGGCTGCATTCTTGACGCCGATGGCGGCTCGCAGCGTGGAGCAACGCCAGATTAGAGCGACACAAAGAAATATGCCGAAAGTTTCATCCGCACAGGAATATGCCAATAAGACCAGCCAGTAAATGTAATACGTCACACTTTATTTAATCCGATTCGACCCATTCACCCGCTTTGCCGGGCGGGACAGTTACGCATATAAAAGGAAAGGAGAGCGTCATGGCGCAATATTTAAAAACCAGTAAATCTTTATCTGAACGTCAGCAGGCCAATAAACAAATCAGTATTGTGGTTGAAAATACGCTGGCAGATATTGAACAACGCGGTAACGAAGCGATTCGTGAGTTATCCATTAAGTTCGATAATTACGACCGCCAGGATTACCGTTTATCGCAAAGTGAAATTAATGCCTGCATTAAACAGTTAAGCCGCCAGGATATTAAAGATATTGAATTTGCCCAGCAGCAAGTTTTCAACTTTGCCACGGCGCAAAAAGGCTGCCTGACGGATCTGGAAATTGAAACGCGCCCCGGCGTTATTCTCGGCCACAAGAATATTCCGATTAATGCCGTCGGATGTTATGTGCCAGGCGGTAAATATCCGCTATTAGCCTCCGCGCATATGTCGATTATTACCGCCAACGTCGCGGGCTGTTCGCGCATTATTAGCTGTGCTCCGCCGTTTAATGGCCGCCCTGCCCCGGCAATTGTTGCCGCTCAGGCAATGGCGGGTGCAACCGAGATCTACGCGCTCGGCGGGATTCAGGCGATTGGCGCGATGGCACTCGGCACCGACACTATCGCGCCTGTCGATATGCTGGTCGGCCCCGGTAACGCATTTGTGGCGGAGGCCAAACGTCAGCTGTTTGGCCGCGTGGGAATCGACCTGTTCGCCGGGCCAACGGAAACGCTGGTGATTGCCGATGAAAGTGTCGATGCCGAAATGTGTGCCACCGACCTGCTCGGCCAGGCCGAACACGGCGTGACGACTCCGGCCATTCTCCTCACCAACTCGCTGAAACTGGCTCAGGAAACGATGCGTGAAGTTGAGCGCCTGCTGACGCAGCTGCCAACCGCGGAAATTGCCCGCCAGGCGTGGCGCGACTACGGCGAAGTGATTGTCTGCGACAGCTACGAAGAGATGTTGCAGGAAGCCGACCGCATCGCCTCCGAACATGTGCAGGTGATGACTACCCGCGACGACTGGTTCCTCGCCAACATGACCAACTTTGGCGCGCTGTTCCTCGGGCCGCGCACCAACGTCGCCTATGGCGATAAAGTCATCGGCACCAACCACACCCTGCCAACGCAGAAAGCCGCGCGTTATACCGGCGGTTTGTGGGTCGGAAAATTCATGAAAACCTGCACCTGGCAGAAAGTGCTGAGCGATGAAGCCTCCACGGAAATTGGCAGCTACTGCTCGCGCCTGTGCCAGCTGGAAGGTTTTTCCGGCCATGCGGAACAGGCCAATATTCGCGTGCGCCGCTACGGCAATCAGGATGTGCCTTACGCAGGCACCGTTCCGGCGGTGGATATCGAGAAGGCATCGTAATGATGGCGCTTCCTTGCACACCGGAATTTCGCCTTGATAGCCAGCGGGCGTTAGTCACCGGCGGCTCCCGTGGCATCGGTTTTGCCGCAGCCATCGCGCTGGCGCGTGCCGGTGCGCAGGTGTGGATTATCGCCCGCCAGCCCGAACAGCTTGACGAGGCGGTCAAAAGTGCCGCTGCAGAAGGCCTGCAATTACACAGCGTGGCGCTGGATATTACCGATACCGCGCAGGTTGGCAAAACGCTGGCGGAGTTACCGGGCTTCGACATTCTGGTAAACAGCGCCGGGCTTGCGCGCCATCAGCCTTTCCTTGAAGTGAGTGCAGAGAATTTTGATGCGGTGATGGCGCTGAATTTGCGAGCCACTTTCTTTGTCAGTCAGCAAGTCGCTCGCAGCATGAAGCTGCGCCAGGTCGCCGGTTCAATCATTCATATTTCCTCGCAGATGGGCCATGTCGGCGGGCCGCAGCGCAGCGTCTATTGTGCGTCGAAGTTTGCCCTCGAAGGATTGACCAAAACTATGGCGCTGGAGCTTGGCGAATCGGGCATTCGCGTGAATACGCTGTGCCCGACGTTTATTGAAACTGAACTGTCGCGCGCCAATCTGGCCGATCCTGCTTTCAGTCAATACGTGCTGGATAACATTAAGCTGAAACGGCTGGGAACGCTGGAGGATGTGATGGGGCCGGTTGTGTTTCTCGCCTCGCCTGCTGCGGCAATGATTACCGGCACGTCGTTAATGGTCGACGGCGGATGGACGGCAACATGAATACTTCTCCTTTGCTGGAAAATCATGATACGCCGCTGATTTTGCTCGGCGGAACGCTTTGCAACGGGAGGCTGTGGCAGCCGCTCGTCGAGCAGCTGAATGTCGCACATTATAGCTGCGTCACGCTCAGCGGCGGCGATTCGGCTCACGCGCTGGCAAAGCAATTGCTTGAGGTACTACCGCCACGTTTCTGCCTGGCGGGATTTTCCCTCGGCGCGATGGTCGCGCTGGAAATGGTGGCGCAGGCTCCGCAACGAATTGCCGGGCTGGCGTTGTTGTCCATCAACCCGCTGCGGGATCTGCCGGAAAATGCGACCACGCGCCGGGCGGCAATAAAGGAAGCGGCAAGCCAGGGGATCGCATCGTGGCTCACTAAAAATATGTGGGCGAAGTATGTCGCGCCGCATCGTCTGGATGACGCGGCACTTCATCAAAAGGTTGTTCAGATGGCGGAGGAATGCGGCCTCGACGTTTTTGCAAGCCAGACGGAAGTGGCGATTTCCCGCGATGATCATCGCGCAGCGCTGGCCGCTTTTACCGCGCCGATTCTGATAATCAACGGCGCTTATGACGCCATTTGTACCCCACAGCATCATCAGGCGGCTGCCGCTGCCGCCCCGCAATCCCGCTGGTTAACGCTGCCGGAAAGCGGCCATTTCCTTCCCCTTGAATCACCGCAGTTAGTGGCAATCGCCCTGCGCAACTGGATACAGGAGTCAGCATTATGAGAAAAAATCCGCTCAAAGCGGCCTTTCGCCAGCAGCAACCGGTTATTAACGGCTGGCTGGCGATCCCATCGGGCTACAGCGCCGAAATCGTCGGGCATCAGGGTTATGACTCGGTCACCGTCGATATGCAGCACGGCATGATTGATTTCGCCAGCGCGCTGTCGATGCTGCAGGCGATTTCCGCGACGCCTGCCACTCCGCTGGCGCGCGTGAACACTAACGAACCGGCGCAAATTATGCGTCTGCTTGATGCGGGTGCCTGGGGAATTATCTGCCCGATGATTTCAACGCCTGAACAAGCCCAGCAGTTTGTTTCAGCCTGCCGCTACCCGCCGCTTGGCAACCGCTCTTTTGGCCCGGCGCGCGCCCTTTTATACGGCGGCAAAGATTATCCGCAGTATGCCAACGAAGAGATCCTGACGCTGGCGATGATTGAAACCCGCGAAGGGCTGCAAAACCTCGATGCGATTCTGGATACCGACGGGCTGGACGGCGTGTTTATCGGGCCGAACGATCTTTCTTTAACGCTCACCGGCAGCGCGAGCGCCGAGTCGCAGCACCCGGAAATGCTGGCGGCGATTGAGTTAGTGCTCAGCCGCTGTCGCGCCCATAACAAGCTCGCCGGGATTTTTTGCACTTCCGGGCAGGCCGCCGCGAATCGCATTGCCCAAGGCTTTAACTTCGTCACTCCGGCGAATGACGTTATGCAGCTTGGCAGCGCGTCACGTACCGCTATCGCCGCCGCGCGCGGTGAAACCCCGCCAGCCAGTGGCGCATCTGGATATTAATGGAGAACATTATGCAAACCATCACTCTGACCCAGGAAGAAGCCCAGCGCCGTCTGGTGCGCCCTGAAGATCGCGTTTCCTGTAGCGTGGCATTTATTGACTGCAAGTTGCCGGGATCGCACCTCAAACAAAACTATTCATTTATTGGCCCAGGCGTGACTCAGTCGGCTTCGCAGGTGGTGAATATTCCCGAGCCGCACGGTTTTAATATCGGTGCGGCGGCGATGCCAAAAGGCGTGACCAATAATTTGCATCTGCATTTCACTGCCGAAGTGTTTTTGATTCATGAAGGGAGCTGGCGTTTCCGCTGGGGCGCTAACGGCGAGCATCAGGCAGAATTTAGCGCTCCGGCGATTTTGTCGATTCCGACGTGGATTTTCCGTGGCTTTACCAACGTCAGCCCAACGGATACCTGCGGCATGGTGTTCACCGTATTGGGCGGTAATAACACCGGCGGGATTATCTGGCATCCGTCGATTCTCGACGCGGCTCGCGAATACGGCCTGTATCTGAGCCGCGATAATATGCTGATTGATGTGGAAGCCGGGGGAAAAGTCCCTGACGAAGCCGATTTGTTACAGCCGCTGGGCGCGGAGCATATCGCCGCACTACGCGATTATTCCGTAGAGGAAATGAGCCAGCGTGCGGTGACGGGCGAGCAGCGGAAATGGTCGGCAAACGCGCTGCTGGATTCGGTTTTGCCGGGCCACGGTGGCGAAATCGCACCGGTGATTGGCTACGGAATTTCGCAAGATCTGCATAACACGCCGCCAATGCTTAACCCGCACGGATTCTCCGTGGAGTGGTTGCGCATTCAGCACGACAATCACATTGGCCTGCACTGCTGCCCGGATGTTCAGGTTTTGATGGTGTTTAAAGGGACGCTGGAAGTGACGTGGAATCGCCCTGGCGAAGAAGTGACGATTGTGGGTGAAGAAGGTTCGGTGATTTCTGTGCCTGCGGGGAGCAGGCGTAAATACCGCGCGGTTGACGGCGTGATGGAAGCGACGCTGACGACGCAGGGCGATCATCGTAAAAAAATCTACTGGGATGCAGAAATTATTGAGCAGGCGCTGGCGAGGGATCGCTGTATCGATCCCGATGGCTATGTGGCTACGGCAAGTATTCTGCCTGCAACCGCACGCCGGGCGGGTGAGAAAATAGCTCGCGCGTTGTAGGAAAGCTTCTCATTATATTGCAGGGATGCATGGCGGCTGAAAGAAACCGCGTGACGGCTTACTTCTGAGCGGTTACGCGGCCTGCAAGCGTTGAGAGGTCGTTATCGGGGAATGGGCTTTCCATGGAAAAGTCCCATTCTTGCGCAGCACAAACACCGTCACTGTTGCCGTGGTTCTCACATTGCGCAATCCGTTTCGCCGGGGCATTCCCACAAGCAACAAAAAAAGCAACAGCGATGACAGCAGGAACCATAAACTTAATCATTAATCTTTTTCTTCATTAAATAAAAACCTCGAATGAGGAGGACTGCCTGGGTATTGATTAACTCATTCAAAAAAATATTATATTATACAAATATATTTTAAGTAAATTTTCTTCTCAGGAAAAAATTGATTTATCCGTTTTTGCCCACCAATTTCATTCATGTTTTTGTAACCCACCGATAACACCTCGCTGTATTTATGTGCATTCTGAATTTGAAACAGCGTTTTCAATTCCTTTCGGTGCAAGTTACCTCTATAATGTGCGCGTCTTGACTTGAATGGTTTCAGCGCATTGAACTGTCCTAATATACTAGAAAGCAATCAATATCCCCGGCAGGCTGAACCGCAAGCACACTTTCCTCTGCACGCTTTATTTCTGTCACCTATCCTTACCGGGTGGCACATGAACAATACCAGCTTTAGTTTGCGCTCCGGCGCCCGTATCGACCGGAACCGAATTTTCACAATCCTTCTCAACTTACAGATAAGACTGTCATGAAAAAGACTAAAATTGTTTGCACCATCGGTCCAAAAACCGAATCCGAAGAAATGCTGAGCAAAATGCTTGATGCTGGCATGAACGTTATGCGTCTGAACTTCTCCCACGGTGACTACGAAGAACACGGTCAGCGTATCAAGAACCTGCGCAACGTGATGGAAAAGTCTGGTAAGAAAGCAGCTATCCTGCTGGACACCAAAGGTCCTGAAATCCGCACAATCAAACTGGAAGGCGGCAACGACGTCTCCCTGAAAGCGGGCCAGACCTTTACTTTCACCACTGACAAAACTGTTGTGGGTAACAGCGATATCGTTGCTGTAACTTACGAAGGTTTCACCAGCGACCTGAGCGTGGGCAACACCGTACTGGTAGACGATGGTCTGATCGGTATGGAAGTGACTGCAATCGAAGGCAAAAACGTTGTTTGTAAAGTACTGAACAACGGCGACCTGGGCGAAAACAAAGGTGTTAACCTGCCAGGCGTTTCCATCGCTCTGCCAGCACTGGCTGAAAAAGACAAGCAAGACCTGGTGTTCGGTTGCGAGCAAGGCGTTGACTTCGTTGCTGCGTCCTTTATCCGTAAACGTTCTGACGTTGTTGAAATCCGTGAGCACTTAAAAGCTCATGGCGGCGAAAACATCCAGATCATCTCCAAAATCGAAAACCAGGAAGGCCTGAACAACTTCGACGAAATCCTCGAAGCTTCTGACGGCATCATGGTTGCTCGTGGTGACCTGGGCGTTGAAATCCCAGTTGAAGAAGTTATCTTCGCTCAGAAGATGATGATCGAGAAATGTGTTCGCGCTCGTAAAGTTGTCATCACTGCAACTCAGATGCTCGACTCCATGATCAAAAACCCACGCCCTACCCGTGCAGAAGCTGGTGACGTGGCTAACGCCATCATCGACGGCACCGACGCAGTAATGCTGTCTGGTGAGTCTGCTAAAGGTAAATACCCACTGGAAGCTGTGACCATCATGGCTACCATCTGTGAGCGTACTGACCGCGTGATGACCAGCCGTCTGGATAACAATCAAGACAGCCGTAAACTGCGTATCACTGAAGCAGTTTGCCGTGGTGCAGTAGAAACTGCAGAAAAACTGGACGCTCCAGTTGTTGTTGTTGCGACTCAAGGCGGTAAATCTGCTAAAGCTGTGCGCAAATACTTCCCTAACGCAACTATCCTGGCTCTGACCACCAACGAAGTAACTGCTCGCCAGTTAGTTCTGAGCAAAGGCGTTGTTCCTCAGCTGGTGAAAGAAATCGCATCTACTGATGATTTCTACCGTCTGGGTAAAGAAGTTGCACTGGAGAGCGGTCTGGCTCGTAAAGGCGACATCGTAGTGATGGTTTCTGGTGCTCTGGTACCAAGTGGCACCACCAATACTGCGTCTGTTCACGTACTGTAAATTTCCTGTGAACGAATAATTTGCTTAAAAAGCGCCTTCGGGCGCTTTTTTTATTCGGTTAAATAGACAATCCGCACTAAAAAGCAAATCGGCTTGCTCTATTTAAGTCGCATTTTAGTAAGATGAATCCGATTAAAATCCTCTGTTTTTTCTATTTTTTTTAGATTTTAGCCCCGGTTCGGTGTTTCTTTGAGCGAACGATCAAATTTAAGTGCATTCCCATCAAAAATTTATTCTCAAGATAAAAAAGTTTGTGTAATACTTGTAACGCTACATGGAGATTAACTCAATCTAGAGGGTATTAATAATGAATCGTACTAAACTGGTACTGGGCGCGGTAATCCTGGCTTCTACTATGCTGGCAGGTTGTTCTTCTAATGCTAAAATCGATCAACTGTCTTCTGACGTTCAGACTCTGAACGCTAAAGTTGACCAGCTGAGCAACGACGTGAACGCAATGCGTTCTGACGTTCAAGCTGCTAAAGACGACGCAGCACGCGCTAACCAGCGTCTGGACAACCAAGCTCACTCTTACCGTAAGTAAGAGTACTTGTATTAAAATGGCGCACATTGTGCGCCATTTTTTTGCCTGAAATTCCTGCAACTCAAAATACCCCGCTAATTCATCACCACGCTGCTTTGCCCACTTATCACACTTGCACCACTACTTGTTACGGGCGCACTGCCTGTCGTCGTCCTGACGCTCTGTATAGGCGTGATATTGACCGGTTGCGACGGTACACCCTGCGGTGCATTCACCAGTACCGGATAACCCGCTCGCCGTGATATGGCACTATCAACCTGCGCCTTATCGCTCATTGGGTTGTCGATAAACGAACCGAACGAGGCTGAAATGGCAATCGGGACGGTTTGTGGGTTTTCCCAATCGTTGCGCGACAGCGGTTGATGAACTTCCACAAAACGCCGGCCATCCGGCTCAATGCTATATTTCACCGGTTCATTGATGATTTGCACACGCGTGCCCCAGGCGACCTGGCTGAATAACGCTTTAATATCTGGCGCTCGCATACGCATACAACCCGAACTCACGCGCAAACCGATACTATTACGCGCGTTGGTGCCATGAATCAGGTATTCACCACCGCCCTGCTCGAGGCGCAAAGCATAACGCCCAAGAGGGTTATTTGGACCCGCAGGCACCACAGCAGGCAGCGTAATACCTTGAGCCGCTGAGCGCGCGCGAATGTTAGCAGTTGGTGTCCAGGTTGGATTTGGGATCTTTTGGCTGATACGGGTCACCATCACGGGAGTTTCACGCCCCAGTTGACCAATCCCCAATGGATAAACCTCAACACGATTCTGTCCTGGCGGATAGTAATAGAGCCGTAACTCAGCAAGGTTAATAACAATTCCCTCACGTGGCGTATCCGGGAGGAGCATTTGTGAAGGAATAGTCAGTTCACTGCCGGGTTTAGGCAGGAATGGGTCAACGGTATTATTCGCCTCAAGAAGAAGTAACACGCCGGTATTATATTTTGCAGCGACTGTTTCGAGATTTTTACCGTCATTAGGCACAATATAAGTTTGATTCTCACCGATTATCCGACTGCCCGGTGGCGGGAGTAAATAATCGACAGCCCACGCCGACTGGCTTGCCGCCAGAGCGCTAATTAAAAATAATGTTATTTGAGAGAACGCGCGTTTCATACTGAATTCCTGTATTCACCGGCTGAATGCCGGAATGCTGAAAGCCATGCGAGGCAATGAAATTACCTCGCGTTAACAGGATGAAAGCTGTTCTTTGAGTTTAGCTAAGATTGGCGGCTTTGGTACGAATAGCGCGGATCATTGCTTCAAGCCCTTGCGAGCGCGAGGGGGTAAGATGTTGAGCCAGTTCAAGTTTCTCAAACCAGGGGCGCACATCAAACGCGACAATATCCTGCGCAGTCATCTTTTGGTAGAGAATAAATACGATAGCAATCAGCCCCTTGACTATCGCGGCATCGCTATCACCCTCAAGCGTAATTACACCATCAGGCTGTTGATGGATAACAATCCACACCTGACTCTGACAGCCCTGAATAATGTTTTCTGCTTTATGCTCAGCTTGCGGCAACTCCGGGAGGCGCGCGCCCAGCTCTATGATGTAGAGATATTTCTCTTCCCAATTGCTGCACCGACTAAAGTTTTTCAGCAGTTTTTCTTTATCTGGCAACGTAGCCATGGCTTGCTCCCTGTTAGCCCAAAAGGCGATGAATCCGCTGTAAACCAGCCACCAGGCGATCCACCTCTTCTTCGGTGTTGTACATAGCAAATGAAGCGCGGCACATTGCTGGCACTTTGTAGAACGCCATCAGCGGCATCGCACAATGGTGGCCGGTGCGCACTGCAATGCCGTAATTATCGAGGAAACTTCCCACGTCATATGCATGATGTTTACCGAGATTGAAGGCGATAACCCCAAGACGATGTTCAGGCCCGTAGATGGTTAAATCGGGAACCGCTTGTAACGCCTGCTGTGCGTAGCGCATCAGAGAGTGCTCATACTCGCTCACCTCGGCAAGATTGAGGCTTTCTACGTAGCGTAGAGCGGCCCCCAGCCCGATAATCCCGGCAGTGTTTGGCGTACCCGCCTCAAAACGCCACGGGGCTGCGGCATAAGTGGTGCCTTCCGTCAGGCTGACGTTGGCAATCATTGACCCGCCCCCTTCCCATGGCGGCATCTTTTGCAGGATTTCTTCACGCGCATACAACACGCCAATCCCCGTCGGTCCATAAATTTTGTGACCGGAGAAAAGATAGAAATCGCAATCCATCGCCTGCACATCAATGGCATGGTGCATGATGGCCTGTGCACCATCCACCAGCACTTTTACGCCAGCCTGATGAGCAGTGGCAATCATCTCACGTACCGGGTTTTCCGTACCCAGTACATTCGAAACCTGAGTAATAGCCAGCAGTTTTGTGCGCTCATCAATTAGCGTTGGGAAGACATCCAGCTGCAACGTGCCGTCTTGATTCAATGGAATCACGCGCAGCGTCGCATCCGTCTGCTCGCAGAGCATTTGCCATGGCACGATATTGGCGTGGTGCTCCATCGCGGAAATAATGATGTTGTCACCAGCCTGGATATTGGCTCGCCCCCAGCTGTTTGCAACCAGGTTAATTCCTTCGGTTGTCCCACGCACAAAGACAATTTCTTCCGGGGTTCGTGCATTAATGAAGCCTGCCACCTGATTACGCACGTTCTCCATAAGCTGCGTAGCTTCGGCACTCAATGTGTGAATGCCGCGATGCACCGCCGCATAACCATGGCTGTAAAAATTCAGCTCGGCATCAATCACCGCCTGCGGCTTTTGCGCGCTGGCAGCACTGTCTAAATAGACCAGTGGCTGCCCATTCACTTCCCGGCTTAAAATCGGGAAATCGGCGCGTACCCGTTCTATGGAAAAACTCATGCATCGCCCCCTGCAAAGCGCTGGCCGATTCGTGCCAGAACCTGCTGTTTTAATGCCTCGTCACGAATGCTTTCCGTAAGCTCTGCGGCAAAGGCAAAAATAATCATTTGAAGTGCGGCCTGCTCTTTAATCCCGCGCGAGCGCAGATAGAACATCTGTTCATCGTCAATGCGGCCAATCGTGGCACCGTGGCTGCATTTCACGTCGTCGGCATAAATTTCCAGTTGCGGCTTGGTATCTACCTCCGCCAGACGCCCCAACAGAAGGTTATTGTTGGTCATCTGCCCGTCGGTTTTAATCGCGTACTTCGCCACTTTGATCATGCCGTTAAACACTGCGCGGCCTTTATCGCGGACAATCGTTTTATGTAACTGGCGACTGTTACAGTAGCCCTTGTTATGTTCAAGCCAGGTGCGGGTGTCGCACACTTCGTTGTTGATTGGCAGCGCCAGGCTGTTCATTCGCAGTTGTGTGTTCTCGCCATTCAATTGGGTACTGGTGTTGTGGCGTAATACCGCGGCTCCCAGCAAGAAACTGCTGCTTTCAACCGCCGCATCCTGACCAATGATTAAATCATTATGAGCAAAGTGGTAACTCTGGGCATTTTCAAAAGCCAATTTGTCATGAAGCAACTGGCTGTTTGCACCAACTTCAGCCGTAAAACGCGCCCCGGTAAAATGGGCGTGCTCATCAAGGCTGACGTAATGCTCAATCACTGTTGCCTTAGCGCCTACACCAAGCGACAAGTGGTGGCGATAATGCGCGGTATTCATCTCGCCCTGCTCACTACCCCGGCTAATATGCATCAGCAACAGTGCTTTCGCTGGGCTGTGATTACGCGCCACGCGTATATGCGTTACGGTTTCGGCGAGGCTTTCAGTGAGATGCAAAAATACTTCGCCCTGTACTGCCGCCGGTAGAGAGTCGCGAGTTTCATCCACTGTCACGTCAAAACCACTGTGGGTTAAATCATCACTCAATTGCGCATTGAAGCGCCCGTCGACAAACACCAGCCGCCACGCATCCACTGACAGCGCCAGCGCATCGCGTTGAATCTCAGTCAACTCCTCAGGCGCAGGCAAGACAAACTGGTTATTGAGCAACCCTTCCAGCGGGGTGTATTTCCAGTTTTCATTTTTGCGCGTCGGCAACCCCAGGCGCAGCATTTGCTGCATATGTTCCTGAGCTTCTTTGCTGCGTTTCTCGCCCTGTGTTTCAAACAGGTGGTGCCACTGTTGCAGGGCGTTGCTGTTACTGTTGTTCGGTAAGCCAGCCATAACCCTGCTCCTCCAGTTGTTTTACCAGACTGAAATCACCTGATTTCACGATTTTCCCCTGATACAACACATGGACAAAATCAGGTTTGATGTAGTCAAGAATGCGCTGGTAGTGCGTGACGATAATGAACGCACGGTTGCCATCACGCAGGGAATTCACCCCTTCAGCAACGATCTTCAGCGCATCAATATCCAGCCCGGAATCGGACTCGTCAAGAATACAAAGTTCTGGTTCAAGCACCGCCATTTGCAGAATATCGTTACGTTTTTTCTCACCGCCAGAGAAACCAACGTTGACCGAACGTGTCAGTAAATCCTCCGGCATTTTCAGTAATTTGATCTTCTCTTCCATCAAATCCTGGAAATCGAAACGGTCGAGCTCTTCGAGCCCGCGATATTCGCGCACCGCATTCAGCGCGGTTTGCAGGAAGAACTGGTTGCTGACGCCGGGAATTTCTACCGGGTACTGGAACGCCATAAAGATGCCTTCACCCGCGCGATCTTCAGGTGACAATTCCAACAGATCTTTGCCTTTAAAATGGACTTCACCACCGGTCACTTCATAGTCGTCGCGCCCGGCAAGTGTTGCGGAAAGCGTACTTTTCCCTGAGCCATTCGGCCCCATAATGGCGTGCACCTCGCCCGGTTTTATTTCAAGGCTTAAACCGCGCAGGATCTCTTTGTCCTCAACGCTTACCTGTAGATCTTTAATGCTCAGCATAATTTTCCCTTAATCCTTAACCAACACTGTGCTCAAGACTAATCGCTAATAATTTTTGTGCTTCCACCGCAAATTCGAGCGGCAATTCCGAGAACACGTCTTTACAGAACCCGTTGACGATCATTGAAATCGCATCGTCCTGGGCTATCCCGCGTTGCAGGCAATAGAACAACTGGTCTTCACCGATGCGCGATGTCGTCGCTTCGTGCTCGAGTTGGGCGGTATTGTTGCGGCATTCAACGTACGGGAAGGTATGCGCGCCACTGTCCGGGCCGATAAGCATCGAATCACACTGCGTAAAGTTACGGGCGTTGGTCGCCGTCGGCATGATTTTCACCAGCCCGCGATAGCTGTTCTGACTGTGCCCGGCGGAGATGCCTTTCGAGATAATCGTCGAGCGGGTGTTTTTGCCGATGTGGATCATCTTGGTTCCGGTATCCGCCTGCTGATGCCCCGCCGTCAGCGCCACCGAGAAAAATTCACCGATGGAGTTATCGCCACGCAGGATCACGCTCGGGTATTTCCAGGTAATTGCCGAACCGGTTTCTGATTGCGTCCAGGACATTTTGCTGTTCGCCCCTTCGCACAGCGCACGCTTGGTCACGAAGTTCAGAATGCCGCCGGTGTTTCCATCGCCCGGGAACCAGTTTTGCACCGTGGAATATTTCACTTCGGCATCTTTGTGGATGATGACCTCCACCACTGCGGCGTGAAGCTGGTAGCTATCGCGAACCGGCGCTGAGCACCCTTCGATATAACTGACGTAGCTGCCTTCGTCGGCCACTAAAATGGTGCGTTCAAACTGGCCGGTTTTCTCGGCATTAATGCGGAAATAAGTGGAAAGCTCCATCGGGCAGCGCACACCTTTGGGCACGTAAATAAAGGTGCCGTCGGATGCTACCGCCGCATTCAGCGCGGCAAAGAAGTTGTCGTTACTCGGAACCACTGTACCGAGATATTTTTGCACCAGATCAGGAAACTCGTGAATCGCCTCGCCAAAAGAGCAGAAAATAATGCCCTGCTCGGAGAGTTTTTCACGGTAAGTGGTCGCTACAGAAACGGAGTCAAAAATTGCATCCATGGCGATATTCGAACCTTCGCGCACCGGAACACCGAGCTGTTTAAAAGCTTCTTCCACTTCACCTGTCAGATACGCGTTGCTGCCTGGCTGCTGGACAGCGCCAGGTTGCGATTCACAATTGTCATCGCAACTGCCACACGACGGCGCGGAGTAGTAGCTGTAATCCTGATAGTTAAGCTTATCGTAATGGGCCTTCAGCCAGTGCGGCTCTTCCATTTCAAGCCATGCGCGATAGGCGCTAAGGCGAAACTCCAGCATCCACTCAGGTTCATTGCGCCGCGCAGAGATTGCCCGCACCACATCTTCGTTGATGCCGTGCGCCATTTCGTCGGTTTTTAGCTGGGTGAAAAAGCCTTCTTTATAGGAATGGCTTCCCGCCCAGGTTTGCACTTCTTCAGACGTTTCAGTGTTACGTGACATAATCCCGCCTACACCCCAAAGCTTTCACCACAGCCACATTCGTGCTGGGCTTTCGGGTTGTTGAATTTGAATATTTCGTTTAATCCTTCATGCACATAATCGACTTCCGTTCCGTCGATAAACGGCATCGCTGAAAGTGGAACCCACAACTTTGCGCCGTCCAGTTCAAAAAGGAGATCGTCAGACTTAGGTTCCTTAACGGTATCCAGCACGTAGCCGAAACCCGCGCACCCGGTCTGTTTAATGCCCAAACGCACACCAAGGAAGCCCGGCTGCTGGCTTGCCAGTTTGCGAATATGAGCAGCAGCATCAGGAGTTAACGTCAGTCCGTTCCAGGCAAATTCACTGGGATCGAAGCTACCGGTTTGCACATCCATAGTTCACCTCTTTATGTTTTGCCGCCCAAAGGCCAACACCCTATGTTAATGATAACTATTATCAATACAACATCCTGATAACAGGGGTATTCACGAAATGCGCTATTTTTAGGCGTCTTAACTAAGGATAGACCCTGCTGAAAGTCTTGCAGGCGGTGAAATGAGCTATTTAACTCAATGAAATTAAGAGCATTTAACTGGAATAAGAAAGCTTAGGTGATAGAAATTAAAAGATGTATAGAGAATACCGATTTATGCGATTGGTGGCCCCAGGAGCACGATGATCTCCAACGGCAATGCATACATGAGTATTTGTAATTAACGCCTGGCATAGCATGTTCACCCGGTGGAGTGGTGCACAGTCACAACTTAGGCTATTTTCATTTTCATCAAATACATCTCCCCCTGATTTTGTTTAGGGGTTATCTGGCTAGAAATGGGGCTTTTATGAAAAACTTGATACTAGGTGTGATAGCAAAAATTTCTAAAATGGATGCCGAAGCAAAGCAACTGGCGGCAAAAGTCGAAGCTCAGTCTCTGCTTATCGGCGCATTGTTACTGACCATTGGTAAAAATGGCGGTATGAATGAAATGTTGGAGAACGTCAGAAAAGCAATCAATGCGGCTTTAGACGCGGCTGATACTCCCCTGAAGACTGATGCCGAGATACTTTTAAATGAATTCAATAACCTTCTTTTGTTAACACAACTGCTGGAAACAAACGATGCTGAGATTGATCTTGAAGCTCTGAGAAGTATGCCTGGCGAAACAGCTGCTGAATGAGTTTACCCCGGCCAGAAGTCACCCTTTTAGCCTTTTGTTTGCAATACAGTTACAACCCTATAAAAAAGATAAGTAGATGATAATCATTGAAACCGAAAGATTAATTTTACGTCCTCAAACCATTGCAGATTTTGATGTTTGGTTGCCCATGTATGCAGACCCTCAAATTTTCCATGTGACCAATTCTCCAGGTTTTACACCGGAAGAGGGATGGAATCGTATTTTGAGAAACATCGGGCACTGGTCAACATTTGGATTCGGGATCTTCTCCATCTTCCAAAAATCTGATGGTGTTTTTTTAGGGGAAACGGGGCTGGCTAATTTTCATCGTAGTGTTGATGAGAAGTTTGATAAATGCGCTGAAGCTTCATGGGTTATTACACGCGCTGCCCAGGGCCAAGGGATTGCAAAAGAAGCTGCCGATGCCGCACACCATTGGTATGTCGATTCGTTTTCGCCAGTCAAAACTGTGTGCCTGATTGTGAAACATCACCCAGCATCAATTCGCGTTGCTCAACATATCGGTTACCGTATTTATGATGAGTGCTTATATAAAGGAGCGGAGTGCTTCAAGCTAGAACGCTTATACGAAAAATAATCAGCTTTTCAGACGCCATTAACATCATCAATATTCCTCTTCTTACTCAATACAGCCAGAAGAGGAGTTATTTAATCCGCTTTCAAAGTTTGTTTAAATCTTAATAACCCGCAGCTTTGTTAGCCGCTTTTATGCGCTTATTTCTTGAATCTTTTTCATTTTTATCAGTAGCCTGCATTATCCCACCAGCAGCATCTACCCAATCACTCGCGGTGCACCCGGATAATGTCAGACTCAACATAAGTGCGAACATATACTTCATTTTAACTCCCTTACTTCTCATCAATGTATAAAAAACGTCCGTGTAATACGCAAAGTATTTGACGCTGAATACATTATTTTGACAAAAAATCTCAAGAGGAGCAAAGGAGAATATGTTGCACAAGTGCTTTTATACATGACATTACACGCCACAATACGCCTGCAACATCATGAAATTCGCTTTCAGGAAGCGTTGAGGGCTACTTTATTTGCCTCTAACGCATCAACGGCACATTGCTGATCCAAGTGGCCACCCGGCGCACCGCCAATACCAATGGCACCGATGGTTTGGTTATCAACTTTCACTGGGATACCACCGCCCAATAATAAGAAACCTGGGATATCACGCATGTTCTGCGCACCAGCGTTATCCTGTGCACTCTTCATAACATCGCCCGTTGTATTTTTGGTAGTCAGTGCGGTATAGGCTTTCATACGACTGGCTTCAACGGTGTGCGGGCCTGCGTTATCCATACGCTTAACGATTTTCACAACGCCGGCACGGTCAACAACGGTTACCGCGACATTGTAATTTTTGGCGCTACAGGCCTGAATGGCACTCTGTGCGAGCTTATCGGCAAACTCGAGAGAGAGATTTTTTTCGGTCAGAACATTGCTTGCAAACGCAGGCATTGCTGCGGCAGTGCTGAAAAGAGCAGCGGCTAACAGGATGGATTTTTTCATGGTTTCTTCCCTCAACTCGGTTGTGATTAATTAACGAGAGTTAAGGTAGCGGACCAGGTTGCGCAAAACCATTCGGATGAATACCAGGGAAACCAGGTAATTTTACGTAGTGCCTTTCAGCCCGCCGTAGATTTTTATTAACTTCGCCAACGAGTTGATTTCAAGCCGCGCAAACAAACTTGCGCGATGTGCCTCGACGGTTCGTGGTGACAACGACAGATCCCGCGCCATCTCTTTGTTCGATTTCCCCTGCATGATTAGATTCATCACTTCTTGTTCGCGCGCTGAAAGCGTCGCCAGTTTGGCCTGCAAATCGGACTGGTTTTCACGCTGCTGCTGGCTTTGTTTTTGTTGCTCAAGCGCAGCACTCACAGTTTCAATTAGCAGGTCGGCATCAATGGGTTTTGTTAAAAATTCAAATGCCCCATTTTTAAATGCGCGACGGCAAAGATCTATACTGCCATGCCCGGTCATCATGATAACTGGCAGGCTGCATCCCATTTGTTCCCAGCTTTCCAAAAGCGTGATCCCGGACTTTCCAGGCATACGAATATCCAGCAACAGGCAACCATTCAGGGCTGGCATATCTGGCTGGGATTCCAGGAAATTTTGTACACTGGTGTAGGTTTGTGTTTCCCAACCCATCGTTGCCAGAAGTGCGGTTAATGAAAAGCGTATCGCTTCATCATCGTCAATAAGATAGATTCGCTGCCCCATCACGCCTCCTGGTGTATGTGTGGAAAAGTCAGGGTGAAACACGCGCCACCCGCAGCACTATTTTCTGCGTAGATACTGCCATTTAGCCGCTGTACCAGCGTTTCGGTCAACGCCATTCCTAGTCCTAACCCCTCTTTACGGGTGGTAAAGAAAGGCATAAACACCTGTTCTAAGGCTTGCTCGCTCAGCCCTGGCCCACCGTCAGTGACGGTCAACACGATGTCGTTCCCGGCCTGGCGGGCATTGATTGACACCCAGGCTTTGTCATTGTGCTGCTGCGCCTGAATCGCGTTATTGAGCAGGTTATGGAATATCTGCTCAATACCTAGTGGTGAGGCCATAAGTGAAGGGAATGATTCAGGGATTTGGTTTATTACCGTGACTTTTCCACGTTCAATCTCATTACCCAGCAGCATCGCTACTCTTTCCCAGGTACTGTACAAATCCACCGGTTGCAACGTCTGTTCATCACTGTGCAATTTCTCCCGAAACTCCAGCAGCAATGCACTAATACGCTTTGTTTGCATAACCGAAGCTTCCAGCAGCGGCTGAGCTTTTTCAGCCTGTTGTTGTGCAATCAGGCGCTGCGCGGTTTGTGTATAGCTCAAAATTGCCGTAAGCGGTTGATTGAGTTCATGCACCATTCCTGCAGCAATTTCTCCCATCGCGTTAAGACGGGCTAGTTCTGAAAAATGGGCGCGTAAATCAGCAATATTGCGCTGGCGCTTCGTCGTCTGATGCTGGTTATATAAGTAGATAGCCATTGCCCAGAAAACACCCACCAGCACCAGAATTAGCCAGGGTAAATTTCGCCAGTCAGGATTATTCGTCACCTGCAGATTTAGCGGTTGCGAGGGGCTGGTAATCTGTTTCTCCCAACGCCACCAATCATCATTCCCGGCAGCGCCCTGGGTGAGAAGTGCGACACCTTGCCAGCTTAGACTAAAGTGATGAAACTTCTGTGTACGCACCAGATCAGTAAGCAATGTGGGTAAATCAATCAACAAAGAACCTTGTGGTGAATTGATCCAGTAGGTCCCCGCGCGTGCAGGGTTGATATCCGGCCGTGGAGGATTATGAGGCGTGGTTTGCCAGCGCAAAATATAGGGGAATTTCTGTTGCACTACCGCCGGGTCGCTACTGTTTGAAAGCAGCGCGAGAATGACATCGTTTTGCGCAAGTTTGACCGTGATATCGCGATACAAAATACGGAACTCAGCGCTTTGTTCCTCATACTGCTGATGCAGAGCGTAGAAAACAACACCGCCACCAGACAGCACCGAGAGAATCAACCAGATAAGGACTTTACGCATCGAGTTCCTTAATTTCGGATATGTACAACAGAGATCAAAGCCAACCTTTTTTGCTGAAGGTCGCTCGTGTCGCTTCATTCAAATCATAGTTACCCAGTTCAGAATGTTTAACCCAGGCGATTTCCTGAAATTCTTCATTAAACGTGACATGGCGATTGGCGCTCACGCAGTCAAACAACAGATAAATCATGTAGATTTCTTCTTTGCTGCCATCAGCATAGGTCTTCACGCGCACGTCGTCGGCAAAGGTCCAGGGTTTAACACAGCTTATCTGCAGTTCTGCGCCCAGCTCTTCATGAATTTCGCGTAGCAACGCCTCTTCCATTCGTTCACCCGGCTCCATTCCACCGCCGGATAACGCCCATTGCCCAGGGAACACACCGCGATCGTCTGCCATCTTACACAGCAGCACTTCACCGTTATTTTCAATAATTGGGCAGACGATAATTCTCTGACGCATACGACCTCCTGATGTCTTTAGTTTTGCTGACGTTAGCAGAAATGCGCTCGTGAGTCTCACCTGGCATAATGCCTATGGCGCTGATAATTAGATATTTGCGAGGAGAAAGGTCATTAGAATTTATCGAAATAATTGCGGTTGCTTAATGGAGTATTGATGTACCTGGTGAGTGCGCGGGTGGATGATTTGAAAACACCGACTCCTGCGAACCACAAACATAGCTTAAAAAAACCGGTGGATATCGCTTGCGCTAATCCACCCTTGTATCTTGAAACGGTGTCGGGTTAGCGCAGCGTCATCCAACATTAATTCCTTCTATCACTGCCATTCACGACCACGCAAATGCAATGTCTCAGAAGGTTTTTCCAGGAACAAGCGTTGATAGTCAGTGGCGAACTGTCCGAGGTGCCAAAAGCCCCAATGCATCGCCGCGTCCTTCACCGTATTCCAGTTAGACCACGGGCTTATCAATTCCCGGCGAACTGCATTTAAACGGAGTGTTTTAAGCCATGCATTCGGCCCGATACCCAGTACTGCATGGAAACCATTTTGCAAAGTACGGCGACTAACGTGTAACTCATTGCATAGCTCGAGTACCGTTAACGGTTCCGATGTGCGACTTAACACGCAGTCACGTGCCTGTGATACCAGGCGTTGATAGCTGATTTTACGGGACATCAGTTCTGATGCTACCGGCTGGGCACTTTCCAGTAGTTCACTCATCCCCGAGAGCAAATTATGTGTCAGTACTCTGCGCACGTTTTCGTTGCGCATACATTCAGGGTCATGACTGCCATGTGCCAGCGCTTCATTGATAAAACGCCAGATTGTCTCTTTTTTCTGCTGGCACACATCCAGCGCAGAGTTATTTTGCAAAAGCTCAAATAAAACATCGGGTTGCTGAAACAGCCCTGCATTACGAAATAGCACATCGTTGGCAATCACCACGCCAAGAATAGTGTATTCATCTGGTGTGCTAAGCTCAAACTCCGTCCCTCCGGGGCGGGCCGCGATCTCCTCTTTTCCCAACAGTTGAGTACCGATAAACCCTTTTTCGCCATGCGTGGCCGGAATGCCAAACCAGAAGGCATTCGGCCACACCATGCAAGACTGGCGAAGAGCAAGGCTGGTGTATTCACGAAACATTTGGATGTCATCAAATAGCATCTCAGTCAGTTCACCCTGAAAATGCCCAGGCTGGAGCTGATCGTAAAGTTGCTGCCACGCAGTGATGGTGCAGGCATGTTCATAGACATCTTTTGTCACACGCTGTTGAATGACATCATCTTCAATCAGAGGTGTCACCTTTTCGTCCCGCGCATACTCCGTTTTACGCAGATGATGTAAGTCAGTATTAATTTTCTTACTCATACGCGACTCCTTGCGATACTACTCAGACTTCAGACGATAACGGCTGCTACGCTTACGCAATTTTCCGTCATGGAATAAAGCCTCAAGTTGCGTTCTGGCTTCTTCGAGCGGCCAGTTAAAATGCGCCGCGACTTCACCCGCCGTCATCCCGTGCTCCTGGGTTTGCAGCACATCGAGTAACGCTTGTGTTTCCATGGGTTTGACTGCCACCCGTTTGGCTGCTGGCTTACGGCCAAAACTGCAAACTAGCCGCTCAATGTCTTCATCAGGGCGGCCCAGTTCCTTACGGCTAACCACTCGTCCGGTGCGGCTGGCAGCAGCAGAGCCTGCATCCAGCGCTGCACGACAAGCCGCAAGATCCCCTTCAACAACCAACGTCACCATGCCAGGATTGAGCACTTCGTGGTTCAATAAGCGCACGTTTGCTGCCTTAAGCATCGCATCCGCAGCATCAATTCCCGCGACCAGGCCGTACACTTCGAGCAAACCGAGTGAGTTCATCGTTTAGCCCCTATGCACGCTGAATTGGATTACGCGCTATCTCAAGCACAGCTTCACTAAAGGCGTTACAAGCGGCTTTACAAGCGGCCTGACTGCCCGTCATAAACGCTGCTGAGTAGTTGGTTTCCGACGGTGGCGGCACGTAAGTGACAATGCGCACATCAGCAGATTTCAACGCAGCATCAATGCCAAACGTGGCTTCCAGCGGCGGCGCAACCAGGTAAGCCATTGGGTCCCCCAGCAAGATCCCTGCCGTTGTTGAAAGATACGAGCCTGTACGGGAGATTAGATGAGCCAGAAAAGCGGTATCTTCCGCATCGTTAGCCCACTGAAAAGCAGGCCCCTGTTCAATAGTGGCAAACATCGAATCCAGCCCGGCACGCACTTCCGCGGGGTTTGGCCCCCCCAGCATAATCAGAACTTCCCCGGCTGTAGGTGACGGGCCGTGTGCGGCGCCAGCATACAACGAACGTCCAAACACCACTTCAACCTGTGCCTGTTTTGTCGCTTCGTCGGCGGCAATATAGGTTACATCATCAGAATCAGCAGTAATCAAACCCAGGCTACGAATATGGGCAGGCAATTTCAGTTCACGGGCAAATCCTTCACTGACGTTGGCGATAACCCGCATCGCTTTCACATTCGGTTTAATCAAATCTAAAGCTGGCATGGTAATGCTCCCTTTAACGAGTCAGGTTGATGCCCGACGCTTTCTGCGCCAGCATACGTTTAGCAAGTTCGACAATGACGGCAGCCGCTTCTACTGGCGGTGTACCACCCCGGTGAATGTTAGAGATACAGGTGCGGTCGGCTTCTACCGTGGTGGCAGTTTTTGGCGAGTAAACGGCGTAGCAAGACAAACTTTCCGATTGCCCAAGCCCTGGGCGTTCGCCCACCAGCAAAATCACCACTTTCGCCCCCAGTAGCTCACCGATTTGATCTTCAATCTTCACGCGCCCATAGCGCACAAAGAACGGTGTGCCGACATGCAGCCCGGATTGTTCCAGCCCCTGCAACAACGGCGGCAAAATCTCGCCGTAGTTGGCGGTGATAGCATCTGTTGAAAGACCGTCGGAAATGACGACCTGGACATCCGGGTTCTGTTTGCAAGTGGTGCGCAGCAATTCGATGGCATTAGCGCTAAGGCGGCGCCCCAAATCCGGGCGTGTAAGGTAGAGGTTTTTGTCGCTGATTTCTGATTGCAGCTCCAGTAGCCCTTGCTGCTGCACCCATTCGGCGGGCACTTCTTTAAGAACGGTATCTTTCGAGCGTGAATGGTCAGCTAAGAAGCGCAACAAAGCCTGAGTGCGGGGGCGCGGCCCAGCGCGGCCGGTGCATACACGCGCAACCGTACTGTGGCGCAACTCTTCAAGCACATCAGCACGATGCGGGTTCTGCACGCCAATCCACATTTTGGCCTCGGTAGAACCTAAATCGACACTGCAACTTTCTTCTGTTGTTTGCACCACGACAGGCGTAGTTGGGGAAGCAACAACCGCAGGCTGCACGGCATTGGCTGGGGTTTCCATATTCTCCAGCACGCTGCGTACAATTTCTTCAATCTGTTTTTGGTCCATGATGATTTCCCTGATGATTTCAGAAGAACAGCGACGGATCGCCAGCCCGGGACGTTAAACGGCCATTAGCCATCAATCCCATTGTTTCCAGCCACGCTTCAAACTCCGGCGATGGGCGCAGGTTTAGAAGCTGGCGCACGGTAGCGGTATCGTGGAATGCCGTGGTCTGGTAATTGAGCATGATGTCGTCACCCAGCGGCATCCCCATGATGTAATTACATCCGGCGGTCGCCAGCAGGATCATCAGGTTCTCGTTGAGATTCTGGTCCGCATCTGCGTGGTTGGTGTAACAGCAGTCACAGCCCATAGAGATGCCACTTAACTTGCCCATGAAGTGGTCTTCAAGCCCGGCACGGATAATCTGCCGGTCGTTATAGAGGTATTCCGGCCCGATAAACCCGACGACGGTGTTGACGATGAAAGGATCGTAATGGCGTGCCAGGCCGTAATTTCTGGCTTCCATTGTCACCTGATCGGCACCAAAGTTTGCCCCAGCGGAAAGTGCCGAACCTTGCCCGGTTTCGAAGTACAAGCAGTTTTCCCCGGCGATGCGGTTAAACTCCGCCCCTACCGCACGAGCCTCATCCAGCATAGCTAACTCAACGCCGAACTCTTTTAGCCCCTTCTCGCTGCCACAAATACTCTGGAAGATAAGCCCGCCTGGCGCGCCACGCTTGATGGCCTCAATTTGCGTGGTTACGTGCGCCAGTACGCAGCCTTGCGTCGGAATCGAATACTTGTCGATAACGCTGTAAATGGTGTCGAGCACGCGGGTTAAGTTGCCTACATCATCCGTCACCGGGTTGACGCCAATCACCGCATCGCCCACACCAAAACACAGCCCTTCGTAAATTTGTGCTTCGATACTGCGCACATCATCACGCGTATCGTTCGGTTGCAGGCGCGCACTAAAGGTGCCCGGCAAGCCAATTGTGGTATTCGCTTTTTTGATGACCGGCATTTTTTTGCCGCCATAGATCAAATCCGCGTTCGAGCAGATTTTAGCCACTGCTGCCACCACTTCGGAACTGATGCCTTTGCGTAAAAAGGCAATATCATCAACGCTGGTCTCATCGCTGAGGATGTACTCGCGCAGCTCGCTGATGCTCCAGTTTTTAATCCGCGCATAGGACGTTTCGTTGATGTCGTCCTGGATAATGCGCGTCACGCAGTCATCTTCATAAGCGATAACCGGGTTCATGCGGATATCCGCAACCGTCATCTCAGACAACACCTGTTTTGCCGCCACACGTTCCTGTGAACTGTGAGCAGACACGCCCGCCAGCACATCGCCGGAACGTAATTCATTGGCTTTCGCCAGCACTTCTTTAACATCCTTGAACTGATAAACTTGCCCAAACAGCGTGGTTTTTAGTTTCATTGTGTCGATCCCTCAGGAAGGAAAGGCGAGTGATTTAATGGTTACCGGGACGACGGCTCCGCCAAACAACGGCAAACCAATGTCGATATAATCGCCAGTGCGGGTGACCACTTCGTCAATCACCGCAAGCTTGCGCTGCTCCATTTGTGGATACAGCAGCATCCCCAGCGCCTTGCCCAGATCCTGTTCCGCGACAACAATAAGCGGCTGCAGACCTGGGTTGCGTTGGGTAAAAATATTCACTGCATTGATGACCAACTGCACAGTGGCGTAGCTGGTAGAAAGCTCCGGTGGAATGGCAAGCGCGTAGCTGTCTTGCGCGGCATTAAGGTCCATTAGTGCCAGCCCCTGTTGCCAGTTATCAGCCAGCCCGTCGTGCCCGACAGGGTGAACAACCGGAATATTGCGCAGCGGTAATGTCAGCTCATCGAGCCAGATGGTGCTACCCGAAAGCGAGAGTGTATGTGCGCCAGCGCCAATTACGGTGGCACGAACGGTTTGATCGGGAACTTGTACCGGTAGCGAAGCAAATCCAGCATGGCGATGAATCGCCTGAGCCAGAAGCGGACCAATATCACCAAAGATAAATGGCGTTTCTGGTGGCTGGCGGTAGCATTCCCCCACGCCACCAGACAGCGTGATCACATCGGCGGGCTTTCCAGCGGGCAACGCATCCGTCATTAACAGACGTTGTGCCAGTGGTGAAATCTCGCCTGCGATAACTTCATAAAGCAGTTGTGCCATGCGGTCGGCAACGGCTTCAAGCTGTGCAGGCGTTAGTGTTTTTTTACCTTCACCGAACAGCTCATCGGCAATCCACTGCCCTGGGCGATGGATGAAAGCGACGTTGCCTTGAGTGTCGGTTTCAAACAGGCGCCCACCCACATTCAGGCAAGCCGAGGCGACAACTTTACCGCCTTCGAACAGCACATAGTTTGCCGTGCCGCCTCCGATATCAATATTCATCACCCGGTTTAACTGACGCTGCGATAACGCCTGCGCCCCGGAGCCATAACCAGCAATAACCGACTCAAGATGCGGCCCAGCGGTAGCGACAACAAAATCGCCCAGCCGTTGGGCAAGCGCCATCACGGCTGGCCGCGCGTTGCGGGTTTTTGCTGTTTCGCCAGTAATAATAATTGCGCCAGAATCGATTGTTTCAGGTGCAATCCCCGCAGCCTGATACTGCGCGAGAATAAGGCTTAATAGCTCGTCCTCACGCAGATGGCCATCAACATCAACCGGGGTAAAGAACACCGGGCTTTGCCAGGTAATTTCACGTTTCACGAACTCATAGCGCGGCACCTGCGAAATAGCAGCCCGGTTCACCAGTGCAAGACAGGAGAAAATCACCTGTGTTGTCGTGGTACCGACATCAATACCCACGCTAATCAGTTCGCGGATTTTCACGATTGTGCCTCCACAGACGTAGCCACAACCTGAGCACTTTCTTCCTTAGGCACCAGCAGCATTGCGACACCAATCGCGGTCACGCCACCCACCAGCTTGCCGACAATCATCGGGAAGATCATCGGTGACATATTGGCCGCAGCAAAGCCCAGGTGGTCGCCCAGTGCAAAAGCCGCCGACACCGCAAACGCGCAGTTAATGACTTTGCCACGCGCATCCATATTCTTCATCATGCCGTACATCGGGATATTATTAGCGAGTGTCGCCACCATGCCACCCGCTGCAATATTGTTAATTTTCAGCAGATTGCCAACACGCATCAGTGGTTTATCAAACCAGCGAGTCAGCAGCAGTACCATTGGGTAAGCGCCCAGTAACACGCAAGAAATCGAACCAATCACTTCGATAGCACGCATCACTTCGCCGGGTTTATCACCCTCACTCATAAAGATGGGATCAAGGCCTGGGATCAGTGTCCAGCCTACGAGGAACTTCACCACTGCTGCCGCAAGGCCAACAGTAATAATCGCGACGAGAATTTTGGCGAAAATCTGGAAGCCGTTAATCATTTTTTCGGGGATAAACTTCAGACCCAATGCCACCAGAACTGCCACGATCAGTACCGGGATCATATTGAGCAGAATCAGGCTCATAGTGAATTCAATCGGCTGCCCGTTCACTTCTACGCCGGAATACATCGCCACCAGGCCACCGGCAATACAACCAATTGGGATCGTCACAATTCCCGCCAGCACGCCCAGCGCCAGATAACGCCGGTCGGAAGGTTCAATAATGCCCAGTGCTACAGGGATCGAGAATACGATGGTTGGCCCCATCATTGAGCCGAGGATAAGCCCAGAATATAGCCAGGCTGCTACATCGCCCCCGGCCAGTTCTTTAGCGAGGAAGAAACCGCCCATATCACAAGCCAGCAGTGTTCCGGCGAACATCGAAGGGTTCGCGCCAAGCATTTCATAGACCGGGATAATCACCGGGCCAAGCAGGTACGCCAGAACCGGGGCCAGCGCAGTCATCCCGACCATCGCTAATCCCAGCGCGCCCATTGCCATGAAGCCCTCTTCAAACTGGCTGCCAGAACCGGAAATGCTTTTGCCGAGCTTGCCAAGCCCGATAAAACCGAGGATTTTTTCTGACCCGCCAAACTGAATAAACACCCGGTCAACAGCGGCAATCAGCATAAAAATCATCATGATGTACATGATAATGTCGTTAATACCCATATCCCTTCTCCTTCGTCGCCTGCGGGCAGGCGGGTGTAATGTCCGTTCAGGCGTCCTGATACAGCGTGATAATCTGGGCTTCCGTCACAGTGCGTGGATTGGTGGTAATGCAAATGTCGCTCAAGGCTGCGTGGGCAAAACCGGCAAAATCGGCATCACGCCCTCCAGCGGCGCGTAATCCGCTGCCAAGTTCAAGTTCATCAATCAGGTGTTCTACAAAAGCGATACTCTCGCTTGCCGCACAAGGTTTTCCCGTCAGCGCATGGCCAATTTCGCTATACGCTGTTTTGCAAACTAACTGATTAAACTTCATGACTGCGGGCAACATGATGGCGTTTGCCTTGCCATGTGGAATGTCGTATGCCGCGCCAATCTGGTGAGCCGTCGCGTGGCATAACCCTAGTCCCGCGTTAGAAAACGCCATTCCCGCCATGTAAGACGCAAGCATCATCGCTTCACGCGCCACCAAATCATGCCCCTGCCCAACAGCTTGCGGTAACGCCTGACAGATGCTGTTAATCGCGCGATACGCAAGCCCACGAGTCAGCGGTGTACCATTACTTGCTACGTAGGCTTCAATGGCGTGGGTTAAGGCGTCGATTCCTGTTGCGGCGGTAATATGTGGCGGGACACCAAGCGTCAGACAAGCATCAATAATCGCTAAGTCTGGGATCAGCATGGCGTGAACCAGCACCTGTTTACGGTGAGTTTGTGCCGCAATAATCACGGCGACATTGGTGGCCTCCGATCCTGTTCCCGATGTAGTTGGAATAGCGATAAACGGCAGGCGGCGATTGAGGCGTGTTCCGCCGACAAGACTTTCCAGGGGGAGCTCAGGATTAGTAGCAATAACGGCGACCACTTTCGCCGCATCCAGAACGGAACCGCCACCTAGTGCGACAATGCCATCACACTGGCAACGGCTGATTTGTTCAACCGCCGCACCTATATCACTGTCGACAGGCTCACCCGGCGGGCAAGACCAGATTTCATATGCGATGCCGCTATGTTTCAGATTACGTTCCAGAACCTCAGTCATTCCAGCACGGTGCAACATGCCATCGACCATCACCAAAGGGCGATTAATACCGCGCTCGCGCAGCGCTTCACCACAACGCGCCACCGCCCCCGGTCCCATAAACGTGGCGGGCGGAACAGCAAACTCACGCACGTTGCGAGCATTCATCATGTCCAGCGCCTGATATAGCGCGGATTGCATTTCTTCACTGTGCATGAGCACCCTCCACTTGTGCCATGCCGCACACCGCGATGGCTAATGGCGTCATGAAAATGGAATGAGGGGGAAGCTGAACGGTGATACCTGGAAAACGTTGGCGGAATAACCCTGCAACACCCGGTTGCATACAAGACCCACCCGCCAGCCAGAGTTGTTCGACGTCGTAACCTTCAATGTGGCGAGCAACAATGTCTGCCATTTTTTCGTAAACCGGACGAACCACCGGCCAGAGGCTGCCGTCGCTATTGCGCTTCATTTGTTCGGCGTCTTCTAGTGCAATGCCTTGATTACCTGCGAGCGTGAGGGAAATATGGTGCCCACCAGTCGCTTCATCCCCGGAGTAAATCACTTGCCCTTGTGACACCACAGCAATGCCGGTTGTGCCACCGCCAATATCCACCACGGCCGCTTTGTCGAGCTGCAACATATCGGCAACGGCTGTCGGTTCATCCAGCACACGGCTCACTTCAAGCCCCGCGGACTCCAGCACGTTGAGAGAAATTCGCGGGTCTGTTCCCGGCGGGAATGAGGTCGCAGCATGGCTAAACCGAAAGCCCAGTTGCTGCTCCAGCGTGTCGAGGTGGCGGCACACAATCTGCACCGCACCAAAGAAATCCCACACCACGCCGTCACGAACTACATCGGCCCAGTCAAGGCAAACGGCAACGGGCTGGCAGTCGTTATCGACAACCAGCGACACCACATCGCAAGTGCCAAGATCGATACCCAGCCACAGCGGTTGCTGTACCGTTTTCGGTTGCCCGTTACACAGCAAAGACGCGTTTCTTAAACGGTCGTTGAGCCAGGTCTGCTCGGTGCGTGCCATTACTGCCTCCTTAAACGATGCGGAATCCATCTACCAGTACGCAACGACGCAGGCGCACAAAGGTTCTGGCTGATGTCACACCCTCACCTGTTGGCGTGGTGATGGTCATGGAAGTCCAGCCCTCGCCACCCAATCCCAGTCCGGCAATACAAGGGCCGTTCTTGACGAAAATACTGGTGTCGATGGCGTTCGCCATGGCATTCATATTGTCGATATTGCGTGAGTGCATAGCGGCGGTGTGATGGCAACCACCTTCCAGTTTCACCGCAAGCGCAATGGCTTCGCTGACGTTTGCCACGCGGATCATCGGCAACACGGGCATCATCATCTCTGTTACAGCAAACGGATGACGCGCAGTGGTTTGTACCAGCAGCAAACGTGTTTCAGAGGCAACGTTGAGGTCGATAGCTGCGGCAATTTTGGTAGCATCACGCCCGACCCAGTCACGGCAGACTTGCCCTTTACCTTGTTCATCAATATTTTTCAGTAGCACTGGCAGCAGTTTTTCAGCCTGCGCGTCACTGAGTAAAACTGCGTGATTGCGCTGCATTTCTTCAAGCAGGGCGTCGGCCACGCTTTCCACCACAATCAGCACTTTCTCGTCAGCGCATATGATGTTGTTATCGAATGAAGCGCCCTGCACGATGGCTTTTGCTGCGCGAGGAATGTCGGCAGTTTCATCCACTACAACCGGTGGATTACCCGCACCCGCCGCAATCAAACGTTTGTTGGTGTGCTTACGTGCGGCATCTACTACCGCTTCACCGCCTGTCACCACCAATAAACCGATGCCGGGATATTTGAATAATCGCTGCGCGGTTTCGATATCAGGATTGAGCACCGTGACCAGTAAATTCGCTGGGCCGCCTGCCGCAACGATGGCATCGTTAAGCCAGGTGATAGTTTGCTGCGAGACTTTTTTTGCCGCCGGATGTGGTGCAAATACCACGCTATTTCCGGCTGAAATCATGCTGATGGCGTTGTTGATGACTGTCGCTGCAGGATTAGTAGAAGGTGTAACCGAGGCCACCACGCCCCACGGTGCATTCTCGATGAGTGTCAGGCCGTTATCACCCGTTAACACTTGAGGGGTCAGGCACTCAACGCCCGGAGTACCACGAGCCTGAGCAATATTCTTGGCACATTTATCTGCAACACGGCCCATTCCGGTTTCCGCGACAGCCATTTCGGCAAGCTGTTGCGCATGTTGTTCGCCCGCCAGGCGAATTGCCGCAACAGCTTTCTGGCGCATCGCCACGCTGGTTAAGGCTTTTTGGGCGGCACTGGCTGCCTGAACGGCGTCATCCAGTGAGGCAAAAACACCTGCATCGCAAGGTGGGGTAACAGGTTCTGGCGCTGAGTTAGCGGCCATTCCTGCCAGTACGGCTTTCACCACCTGCTCAATTTGTTGCCTGTCCATGTCGTTCAATCCTCACTATTTATGGAAGATGATTTCTCTGTCCATGACCACTTCATCGACAATGCCTATCACGCACATGTCGACCGGAGAGGCTTCACTATGGTGCGCACGGCGAGCGGAACTACCGCCCACCAGCAACACCCACTCGCCGTTTCCGGCACCAATGCTGTCGGTGGCTATTGCGCACTCGCCGCTCGGCTCACCCTGACGGTTAATCATCTCCACCATCAGCAACTTGTCGTGTTCAAGTCCGCTATGGCGGACTGTGCAAACGATTTGACCAATGACCATTGCCAGCTTCATGCTCGCCTCCGGACAAAATTCAGGTACAGCTATCCCGTGCCGCCCTGAGGCTGCCAGATGACTGAATTAAGGAAAGGTGACGTCCGGGGGTGACGTCACCGGCTATCAATCGATAGTCTTGTCGCTACCCAGGCCAATTGGGAACACTTCTTCCAAATCGCCATGTGGACGTGGGATGACGTGAACGGAAACCAATTCACCAATGCGTTGGGCTGCAGCAGCTCCGGCATCGGTTGCCGCTTTACAGGCCGCCACATCACCACGAACCATTGCTGTTACCAGCCCACCGCCGATTTGCTTTACTCCAACCAGTTTGACGCGAGCCGCTTTGACCATCGCATCCGATGCTTCAATCACTGCTACCAAACCTCTGGTTTCGATCAGTCCTAATGCTTCCATGATTCATTTCCTCTCACTCGGTTAAAAATCTAGTTTTATCCAGCTTCACTGTTTGCCCTCTCCCTGAGGGAGATGGTTGGGGTGAGGGTGGTTTGAGCCACCAGCACCAACTCAATAATTTCGCGGGTACTGCATCCACGGGAAAGATCGTGCAAGGGCGCGCTTAACCCCTGAATCAACGGGCCGAGAGCGCGAAACCCTCCCAACCGTTGTGCAATCTTGTAGCCGATATTGCCTGCCTCAAGCGACGGGAATACCAACACATTCGCCTGCCCTGCCAGCACACTTTCAGGTGCTTTTTGCGCAGCAACCTGGGGAACGAAGGCCGCATCGAATTGCAATTCACCATCCACACACAGTTCAGGTGCTCGTTCACGCACGATGTCTGTTGCCTGTTGAACGGTGGCGACACAAGGGTGCCTGGCACTGCCGTTGGTAGAAAATGACAACATGGCGACGCGAGCGGGTTGCCCGGTAATGGCCTGCCAGCTTTGTGCACTACTGATAGCAATATCAGCAAGCTGCACCGCAGTTGGTTGTGGCACTACGCTGCAATCAGCAAATCCAAGAATCCGCTCCCCTTCGGGTGGCAGCATCAGAAACAGTGAGGAAAGCGTTTGAACGCCCGGTTGTAGTCCAATGACTTTTAATCCAGCACGCAAAACAGCTGCAGTTGAAGAAATATTCCCCGCAATACACACATCAGCTTTCCCTGCTTTAACCATTGCGGCGGCAAACCAGAGAGGGTCACGCAAGCGTTCTGTTGAGTCATCCGGAGTTTTATCACCCAGGCGCTGAGAAAGCTGCTGATGAAATTGCACCAGCCAGTCATGTGATGTTGCCGGATCAATAATATGTAACCCATCGAGCGGCAGCCCTGCCGCGAGGGCGAAATGGCGTAAGGCAAATGGATTGGCCAGGATGATGGGTTGTGCCAGGCCATGATGTTGCAGGTAATGCGCCGCTTCTATTACACGAGCATCCTTCGCATCCGGGAAAACAACCCGGCGTGGCTGGTTTTGGGCCTGGCGGCGACAGCGATCAAGCAGCATGTTGGCCTCCTGCCAGGCGCCGTTGTAGCGCAGATGCATCCGGCCACTCTTTTTTCAGGCACAAGATCATCAGTACATAAACCGCACTCGAGAGGCGATTCAGCGCCTGCAACAAATCAGCTTTTTGCACGTGGTAATCCACACCGATAAACACCGTTGCGGCACAAATTTCGGTTTCACGGATCCTGGTACGCAGAAGATTGAGCAATGCCACATCACGCCCGTGAGCGGCATCTGGCACCAGATGATCATGCCCCAGGTATTTCAACGGTTGATGAGATAACTGGTGTAAATCGTCAGCCGATAACCCAACGATTTGCTGTTCTGGTAGCGCCTGCTCCAGAGCATCAGCACGCATGATATTCCCAAGCAAAGAGCGGATATCTGCAAGCCAAAGTGCCACTGTTTTATCAAACTCAGTTTGTAGCCACACCGCAGTCGCAATGGTGCTATCAAGGCTTGCGCGAAACGCCAGACGAGGATCGTTTTTCGCCACAAACACCTGCGCATTGAGATGAGTTAGCGTGTCTGGTTTTTCCTTCACTTGCTGCTGGCACAACTCACAATGGGCTACCTGCGCTACTGCCTCACTCGTCAAGCCATGAACTGGCTGTAACTGCTCCTGCATTTCAACAAACAACCGTCCGTCGTCATCCTGGAATTTCACCAGTAAATGACGAGCGTCAATCAACTCGCGGGCGGATGGCGTCATACGGCTGTCAGCAGGCAGACGAATTTCGCTCCCTTCGCTGAGGGTATGGTTTGCCCGCAGCCAGTCTTCGGTGATGAAGGTGCTCATACGCGCCTCGCCTTAGCATTCCTGCCAGTTGGCAGGCCAGGCAACATAAAGAAAACGAACGTGGCCTGGGGTGCCAAATTCAATACTGGAGCCTTTCGGGATAAACATCACATCCCCGACTTTGCCGATAAGCGTTTCGCCTTCGTGGCGAATATGTAATTCCCCTTCCAGCACCATATCGATTTCGTCGTAATTCAGCGTCCAGGGGAAAAAGCCGTTTTCCCACTGCATAAAACCAGCGGCCATGCTACTGCCATCTGCGCCTGTCACCAGATCAGTTAGCCCAACGCACGGCTCTTGCGCACCATCGAAACGACCAAACTTTACCGAGCTGCCATCAATGACTTTAATTCCGCCCTTGCCCGTGACCGCGTGGAAGCTGGGCTGCATTCCGCTGCCCGAGCGGGTTTTCTGCTCTTGCTCAACTTTATCGATGAGTTGTGCCATCAGGCTTTCCGTGAACTTACCTTCAGGTAACTGAGAGAGGATTTCTTCACGAATACGCTGACGTTCAGAACGAGGCGGCGTATGGTCTGCTGCCACCGGGCCTGCATCCTCTTCGACTAAGGTTATCTCGAGTTGGTCGGCAACCACGCGGGCTTCGGGCGTGACAATCGATTCTTTTAGCACGAAAGCGATAGTTTTAAGGCCACGAGTCTGGGCTTCACGAACATCGTTTGCAGTAATCAGCTTTTTCATTGAACAGGTTCCTTCAGGCCTGCGACTTCGGCCAGATAATCCTCAAGTTGCCTGACGCTCTCAGCATCCAGGCTGTTCAGTGCAAATATTGGCGACGTAAATCCTGAGTCAATTAGCATCGCCTGCGTTTGGGCAATATTTGCATCGGGCAAATCAATTTTGCTTATTACCGCAACCTGTTGCAGGTGCGGGTAAATATCCAGTAAACCGGCGGGAATACGGCATTGCGAATCATTGGCAGCATGGACATATATCAATAAATCCGCATCAATCAGGGTATTTATTAATGCGCAATATAAACGTGGGTGGCTGATAAATTCCCCCGGCGTATCAATATTCCCTGCATCGCTAAATTCAACCGCCTGAGTTTTTCGCGCCAGTGAATAATTTCCCTGTAATGCGTTAAACAACGTTGTTTTTCCCGCGCCCACGGTGCCGACAAAAACGATGCGTTTCATCAGACCTAGCTCCGCGTCATGGTACAGACGGTATAGTTAAGAATGCTGCTCAGGCCGGTAATCGTTTGTTGTAACGCTTCTTCTACCGACCCGACCGAACCGTAAACCACCAGTGCGCCGCTAAATCTGTCCAGAAAACCTATTTGTACGCTGGCAGCTTTCGTGGCGAGATCACCCGCTATCATTGCTGTTTCACCGGGAGTCAGCGTCATAATGCCAATGGCTTCAGCGCCGGGCACACCTATTTTCTTTGCCAGTTCTTCGCCTGGGTGGGCAATTAAATGCGCCAGTGTTACCTGTTTTCCAGGAACAAATTCCTGAATAATGCGTTCCTTTTCCATTGCGCCTCCTGAAGAATTACCGCCATGCTGACAATAAACCGCAAAAGGGAATAACAAATTTCGGCAACTAATGGGGAAAGGTGAAGTGGATCACTCAATAAATACAGAAAAGCACGGTTATTCATTTCAGGATGTAAATAAAAAGCGGCGGGATAATATCCCACCGCCATTATTGTTTATTTTTGAATAATTCCAGGCTCAGGCTATTTATCACACCACCGCGGTTGTTAAGCGCGATGTGCAACAAAGCCGCCCTTGCTCGTCGCTGATTTCGATTTGCCAGACCTGGTGCCTGCGCCCAACATGCACTGCGGTGCAAACACCGCGTACGATGCCTTCTCGCGCAGAACGCAGATGGTTGGCATTAACTTCGAGGCCGACAATTTTCTGCTCGCCTTCGGTACACAAGTACCCAGCCACAGAACCGAGTGTTTCAGCTAACACCACCGACGCACCGCCGTGCAACAGGCCAAATGGCTGGCGAGTGCGGTTATCAACCGGCATAGTGGCTTCCAGCTCGGTTTCTGTGATGCGGGTAAATACGATACCCACATGCTCCACCATATTGTCAGCGCCCATTTTATTAAGCGCATCCAGGTTTACTTCACGTCGCCAGATCATCCCATAATCTCCAGTAGTGCCTGTAGCGGATGGCGAACACCGTTGCCTTCCACACGTTTGACCTGGCTGCGGCAGGAATAGCCGGTTGCCAGGCAGCGTTGGCGCGGCAGGCGCTGCATTGCCTGGTGCCACGAAAGCTCGTAAATCCCCAGTGAGTTAGCATGGTTTTTAACTTCATGCCCGTAGGTTCCCGCCATGCCGCAACAGCCGACGCTGACGTTTTCAAGTTTTGCGCCCAGGCGCGCAAATATTGCCGCCCACTGGTTTGGCGCAGTGGGTAGTGCTGTGACTTCGGTACAGTGACCAAACAGATACCACGACTCACCACCAACGCTTGTCATTTCACGGTTTTCCAACACAGCAGGCAACCATTCATGCACCAGTTGAACGTGGAAATCACCGCGTTCTTCACCGAGCGTCTGCTTATATTCGTCGCGATAGCAGAGCACCAGAGCCGGGTCGACCCCCACCATTGGCATTCCCAATTTCGCAATGCGGTTGAGGAAGTCCGACGTTTTACGCGCGGTGCGAGCGAATTTTTGCAGGAAGCCTTTGATGTGTTGCGCTTTGCCGTTGGGTGAGAATGGCAGAACTACCGGCTCGTATCCCAGCTTTGTCACCAGGCGCACAAAATCCGCCACCACTTGCGCATCGTAGTAACTGGTGAACGGGTCTTGCACCACCAGCACCGTTTTAGCTTTCTGCTCAGCACTGTAGCTCTCAAGCTGCTCAAGTGTGGTATTTGCTGAAATGTGCCCTACTAACTGCTGCTGCAACGATGGCGTCGAGAGCATTGGGAGATCGATCATGCCGATATGTTTGGCAGATAGACTACGTACCCACGGCTGACTCATAAAGAAGTTGAAGGTCTTTGGCGCACGCGCCATTAACGGTGCGTAGCTTTCGACGGTTGCCACCAAATGGTCACGCATTGGGCGCAGATAGCGGGTGTGATAGAGCTGCAAGAAGCGAGAGCGGAATTCCGGCACGTCGATTTTAATTGGGCATTGCGTTGAACACGCTTTGCAGGCCAGACAACCCGACATCGCCTCTTTCACTTCATGAGAGAAATCATATTCGCCTTTACGAGCATGCCAGGTATTGCGTGTACGTTCGATAAGCGTACGCAGGCTGGCGCGTTTTTCCGGCATCTGTTTTTCGAGTGCATCCGGGTCAACGCCACGATCGGCAAGCAAACGCAGCCATTCACGTGTTAACGTCGCCCGCCCTTTTGGCGAGTGAATACGGTTGCTGGTAATTTTCATCGACGGGCACATCGGGCTTTTCACATCGAAGTTAAAGCACAGACCATTGCCGTTACACTCCATTGCACCGCGCCATGAGGTGCGCACCGCTATCGGGATTTGCCTGTCGAAAGTACCGCGCTTCACCGCATCGACCTGCATCATTGGGTCATCCACACCTAACGGCGGGCAGATTTTCCCAGGGTTCAGGCGGTTATCCGGGTCGAATACCGCTTTGATGCGACGCAGTTCTTCATATAACGTTTCGCCAAAGAATGCCGGGCTGTATTCGGCACGGAAACCTTTACCGTGTTCGCCCCACAATAAACCGCCATATTTCGCGGTGAGCGCAACCACATCGTCAGAAATGCGCTTCATCAGCACTTCCTGATGAGGATCGGTCATATCCAGCGCCGGACGCACGTGTAAAACGCCCGCATCGACGTGGCCGAACATGCCGTAACTCAGGTTATGGCTATCAAGCAACGCGCGGAACTCAGTGATGTAATCAGCCAGATGTTGCGGCGGTACACAGGTATCTTCCGCAAACGGGATAGGTTTCGCCTGCCCTTTCGCATTACCCAGCAGGCCAACGGCTTTTTTGCGCATGTTATAAATGCGCTCGATACCAGCCAATTCGGTACAAACCTGCCAGCCGATAACGCCACCTTCGCCTTGTGAAATCAGCGAATCGAGACGCTCACATAGTGACGCAACCTGGTCTTCGATGAGCGCCAGGTCATCACCCGCAAACTCCACGATATTCAGACCCAGCATCTCTTTGCCTGGAACGTCGGTGATTAATTCACTGACCGAATGCCAGACGATATCCTCACGCGCCAGGTTCAGGACTTTTGAATCGACGGTTTCGACGGAGAGCGCACGGGCTTCTACCATAAACGGCGCGTTGCGTAGCGCGGAGTCGAAGGAGTCGTACTTGATATTCACCAGGCGGCGCACTTTTGGCAGACGCGTGATATCCAGTTTCGCCTCGGTAATAAACGCCAACGTGCCTTCTGAGCCGCAAAGAATGCGTGTCAGGTCGAACTGCGAAAGGTCGTCGTTGAAGACGTGGCGCAGATCGTAGCCGGTCAGGAAGCGGTTAAGTTTCGGAAATTTATCGATAATCAACTGACGATGTTCGCGGCAACGCCCAAGCACCGTGTTATAAATTCTGCCGGTTGGGCTTTCGTCGCGCCCCATTTCTTCAGCAAGCATTGTCGCCATCGGGTGCGTGTCGAGAATATCGCCTCCCAACAACACAGCACGAACGCCCATAACGTGGTCAGACGTTTTGCCGTAAACCAACGAACCTTGCCCTGAAGCATCGGTATTTATCATCCCGCCGAGCGTGGCGCGGTTACTGGTAGAAAGTTCCGGTGCAAAAAAATAGCCGTACGGTTTCAGGTATTGGTTGAGCTGATCTTTAATCACACCCGCTTCGACCCGCACCCAACCCTGCTCGGGGTTAATTTCAATGATGCGATTCATATAGCGCGACATGTCGACAACGATGCCTTTATTCAAGGACTGACCGTTAGTGCCGGTGCCGCCGCCACGTGGTGTAAAGACCAGTGTTTTGAAGCGTTCTTCAGAGGCCAGTCTGGCAAGTAATGCCACGTCTGCCGTAGAACGAGGGAATAACACCGCATCTGGCAACAGTTGATAAATACTGTTGTCAGTGGCCATGGTGAGCCTGTCAGCGTAGCTGGTGGCGGTATCGCCGGTAAAACCTTGTTGTTCCAGTGCCTGCAAAAAATTGAGCACCAATTGAACAAGACCTGGTGCCTGAGAAATTTGTGGGATCATTAGTGGGTCGACCCTGCCTGACGTTATAAGTTGTGAGTTATCGTTTGCGTTTAATAATTCTAATACCCTAAATAATTCGAGTTGCGGGCAGGCGACAAGGCCGTAAGTCCCCAGGAGCATAGATTGCTATGTGACTGGGGCACACGGGTGTAGTCAACACACCTGCGGCTCGAATTATGACGGGCATTCGTTTTTAACACATTTTATTCAGACATTCCCGTCTGTTTTGTACCTGTCCAAAATCGCGGAAATACATCATCATTAACACATCCGCTTCGCGGTTTTAACGTGGCGTTTTGCCCGTTATCAGTAATTAAGGGATTTTATCTATGGTTAAAGTGAGTCAGCCAAAGGATCTGCTACAAATCCTGCTGTCGGTGTTGTTTATCTCGGTGATGATCATCGCCTGTTTGTGGATAGTGCGCCCATTTGTTCTTGGTTTTGCCTGGGCAGGTACAATCGTGCTCGCCACCTGGCCACTGATGCTCAAAGTTCAGAAATTATTGTGGGGAAAACGCTCACTCGCCGTTCTGGTTATGACGCTATTGCTGTTGATGTTGTTTGTTATTCCGGTGGCGTTGTTGGTGAACAGCCTGGTAGATAACAGCGGCCCGGTTATTGATTGGGCTACCAAAGGCAATATGGAGTTACCGAAATTTGAGTGGCTTAATACCATTCCGCTTATTGGCGACAAACTCTACGCAGGCTGGAATACACTGGTCGAGAGTGGTGGCAGTGCCATTATGGCGAAAGTGCGTCCATATATCGGCACCACAACAACCTGGTTCCTGGGCCAGGCGATACACGTAGGTAGTTTCCTGATGCATTGCGGCCTGATGCTGCTGTTTAGTGTGCTGCTGTATGCGAAAGGTGAAACGCTGGGCAATGGGATTCGCCACTTTGCATTCCGCCTCGCGGGAACGCGTGGTGATGCGGCTGTATTACTTGCAGGGCAAGCGATTCGCGCTGTAGCACTTGGTGTAGTTGTCACCGCACTGGTTCAGTCGGTTTTAGGTGGCGTGGGGCTTGCCATCTCCGGTATCCCAAATGCGACACTGCTAACCGTAGTGATGATGTTATGTTGCCTGGTGCAAATCGGCCCATTGCTGGTGCTGGTGCCTTCAATTGCCTGGTTGTACTGGACCGGTGATAACACTTGGGGCACAGTGCTGCTGGTATGGAGTTGCGTAGTCGGCACGATGGATAACTTTATTCGTCCGGTACTGATTCGTATGGGTGCGGACTTGCCGATGATCCTGATTCTTTCCGGCGTTATCGGTGGATTGATTGCCTTTGGCATGATTGGCCTGTTTATCGGGCCGGTTCTGCTGGCAGTCTCTTACCGTTTGATTTCGGTATGGATGCACGAGGCACCAGCGCCGCAGGATGACCCGAATGAAGTCGTGGAAGTCCTTGAAGAACACGAATAAGTACACCACCTAAAACGAATGTTGCTTCTACAACTGTAGGAGCAACATAACTAAACTGATTAACACTACTTATCAATTCCAGGCTTGCCCCCCCTCTCCAGAACTCCTTGCTGCATTAAACATCCCGTAATGTGACCCCAACCGTTTACTTTCTATTAACTATTGAGACGAATCCGAGTGACGCTCCAGGATGAGATGCCTACTATTACTTCACGGCTATGAATCAACACATTGATTTATAAGCATGGAAATCCCCTGAGTGAAACAACGAATTGCTGTGTGTAGTCTTTGCCCATCTCAACGATGGGCTTTTTTTTGGGCTACCCTGCATGCCAGATGTCATAAAAAAAGACCCATCATGAACAAGGTAATGCCGTTCACTTAACGCTTGAAGACTTCAATGCTGCCATATATGCGATGAGCCCTATCAGCTTCAGATGGGTAGTTTCTGCCGCTGGCGCGGCCAGAATTGATAGGGGGATTACAGAGTATTACTGACGCGAGGGGTACCGGGAGAGGATAAATCTGCAATCATCTGGCCGCCAGAGCCAGCGGAAAGTCTTTATCTATAGCGCTAAAAACATACCGGGCATTGCCACATTGATGCAACAACACCTGGTAAGTAGCCAATTATGTCCATCTCGCTTTCTGTACGGCGAGCACTTCTACTGGTATTTCCCTGGAAAGAATCAAACCCTGATGGCAGTGAATAATTGGGTGAGTTAACTACCTGATATTTTTGGTCTGCTGCCCTTTATATAGAAATATTTTGTATGTTATGTGCTGAACTATCTTATTAAAGAGAATTGATGGTTTAAGGCCCTATTTGCAAGTCTAATTTAATATGGTTAAATGATGGTTTAGGGAACTCGGGTTAATAGCCCTTCAATGGAATTGAACCATGAAACTAATATTGACTATAATTATGATTACTACCCTCTCTGGTTGTATTACTGGATATTCAGCAGACAGGGAGAAGCTTTTAGCTATTTCTCCGTGGGGAATAACAGAGATAATGTGATTTGTGTTAGCTCAATCAGGTGCGAAATTTACGGTTTACTTCACGGAAGTGTCGTTGTGGCGTAAATTACTAAATATTATGGTCAACTATAACTGGCCATAATATTTGAGCCTCAGGAGTCGATGTATCTCTTCGTTTGGCTGTAATCAACGGTTATCTTCATGTGCTTAAGCCCAGTCCCGGTTCATTCAAATACTGGTCGCGCAGAGTAGTTACAGTTAAACCCCATGACTTGATCGGGTATGACCACCGGTGTCAGCAGACAGGCTTTATCTGCAGACACCGTCACAATTAAAAACCTTTAATCCTTCAATCCCTCTGCAGCCATAGCTGCCGCCGCATGCAAGAGCTGGTTGTGGCTAGTTGCTCGTTTTCATTAAAATCAGCTTTGATTCATCGCCCTATTTTTAGATTGGCTTAGACATCACTTAACGCGAATCAAGTCCAATAGTAAACCGTTCGGAAGTGAAAGCGGGATTGTGACTGCATTTAGGAAAACCGAAGGAACTCTGCTTACAGTTCTGTTTCCTTGAATCGGAGACCCGAATTATCGGGCCTCCATTCCTTAAGTGAACGACATAACTCAAGAACAAGGAGCCTTTGTAGACTTCTGGCGGATGACTCCACCCTATAAAGAACTCTATTTATTGGTTTCTGCGAGACTTAGCCAGGTTTGCACCACGGTGTCAGGGTTCAGAGAAAGACTATCGATCCCCTCTTCCATCAACCAGGCTGCAAAATCTTCATGGTCGGATGGACCCTGACCACAAATTCCCACATATTTGCCCTGTTTCTTCGCCGCTTTAATTGCCATCGACAGCAGTGCTTTCACCGCATCGTTGCGCTCGTCAAACAGTTCAGAAACTACGCCGGAATCGCGGTCCAGCCCCAGCGCCAGCTGAGTCATATCGTTTGAACCAATGGAGAAACCATCAAAATATTGCAGGAACTCATCTGCCAGCAAGGCGTTAGATGGGATCTCACACATCATGATAATTTTCAGCCCGTTCTCACCGCGTTTCAAACCCTGACGTTCCAGCTCTTCCACCACTGCTTTGGCCTGCGCAACAGTTCGTACGAACGGCACCATCACTTCGACGTTAGTCAGGCCCATGTCGTTACGTACCCGTTTCATTGCAGCACATTCCAGCGCGAAACAGTCGCGGAAGCTGTCAGCCACGTAACGGCCTGCGCCACGGAAACCGAGCATCGGGTTTTCTTCATGCGGCTCGTAACGCTCGCCGCCCACTAGGTTGGCGTATTCGTTAGATTTAAAATCAGAGAGACGCACGATAACGCGCTTCGGCCAGAATGCCGCACCGAGTGTCGCAATCCCTTCCGTCAGGCGAGCGACGTAAAACTCAACCGGATCGTCATAACCTTTCATCATCTCGCGGATTTCTTTTTGCAACGCAGGCTCTTGCTGGTCGAACTCCAGCAACGCACGCGGGTGCACGCCAATCATGCGGTTGATGATAAATTCCAGACGCGCCAGTCCCACGCCTTCGTTCGGCAGGCAGGCAAAATCAAATGCACGATCCGGGTTACCAACGTTCATCATGATTTTCAGCGGCAGATCCGGCATGGTATCTACCGTGGAACTGTTGATGCTGAAATCCAGTAGTTCCTGGTAAACATAACCGGTGTCCCCTTCGGCGCAGGAAACCGTAACGTTCTGGTCATCCGTCATGCGTTCAGTGGCATCGCCACAACCCACAACAGCAGGAATCCCCAGTTCACGAGCGATAATCGCCGCGTGACAAGTACGGCCGCCACGGTTGGTGACAATTGCCGCCGCCTTTTTCATGATCGGTTCCCAGTCCGGGTCGGTCATATCGGTGACTAAAACGTCGCCTGGCTGAATGAGGTTCATCTCGCTAATGTCATGAATCACTTTAACCGGGCCCGCGCCGATGCGATGACCGATGGCGCGTCCTTCAGCAATGATTTTGCCCTGGGAATGCAGTTGGTAACGCTCCATTACCTGCCCTTGGGAACGCACGGTTTCCGGGCGAGCCTGGACAATAAACAACTTGCCAGTGTGCCCATCTTTGGCCCATTCGATATCCATCGGGCGGCCATAGTGTTTCTCAATTTGTACAGCCTGCTTCGCCAGCTCCTGCACTTCTTCAGGCGTGATAGAGAACTTATCACGGTCGGCTTGCGGCACATCTTCGATACGCACCTGCTTGCCATGCTCCTGGCTTGGAGCATAAACCATACGGATTTTCTTCGAGCCCATATTGCGGCGCACAATCGATGGTTTACCGGCAGCTAAAGTTGGCTTGTGAACGTAGAATTCGTCAGGGTTAACGGCACCCTGCACTACCATTTCACCCAGACCATAGGCGGAGGTGATAAACACCACCTGGTCAAAACCAGATTCAGTGTCGATGGAGAAGAGCACGCCAGAGGATGCAAGGTCTGAACGAACCATGCGCTGGACGCCAGCCGAGAGCGCAACACCACGGTGATCATAACCCTGGTGGACGCGATACGAGATAGCACGGTCGTTGAACAGGGAAGCAAATACATGCTTCACGGCAATCAATACCGCGTCATAACCTTGTACGTTGAGGAAAGTTTCTTGTTGTCCGGCAAACGACGCATCTGGCATATCTTCAGCTGTTGCAGAAGAACGCACGGCAAAAGAAGCATCAGCATCGTCTGAGGAAAGCTGTTCGTAAGCATCATGAATGGCTTTTTCAAGCTCAGGCTGGAATGGTGTATCGATTATCCATTGGCGGATTTGCGCACCGGCTTTTGCAAGCTCAGTCACATCGTCAATATCCGTTTTGTCCAGCAATTCATAGATACGCTGGTTAACACCACTCTGATCAAGAAACAGGTTAAATGCCTCGGCCGTGGTGGCAAAACCATTCGGCACGGAAACACCCATACCGGAAAGGTTAGTAATCATTTCACCCAGAGAGGCATTTTTGCCCCCGACCCTGTCTACATCATTCATGCCGAGTTGGTTGTACCAAAGCACCAGCGGTGACGAGTTGGACATCGAAACAATCCTTTTGTGATATATAAATGAGAATTACATTACATCCCTTTTAGATTGGCATAATTAGATGAGGGAATAAAACAGGTGAATCGTTCAAGCAAAATAAAAATTTGAATTTTTCAGATATATTTACATTTTATCTAACTTGTTGATTCTTAATTTAATCCCTATATTAATAAAGGTTTATCAAGAAAGTAAAAATGAACCGTACATTTCATTAAAAATAAAAACTACGTTTCAGTTTTAAAAATGAAATGAGATTGATCCAGGATGGAAGGTTTTAATTTATGCTTCAGCCTATGTGAAACATTTCAGGAATAAAAAATGGATAACTCAGCAGACAGGCAAGTTTTTTATATTTCCGATGGCACCGCGATCACCGCCGAAGTCCTTGGACATGCGGTTATGTCTCAGTTTCCTGTTGCCATTAACAGCATCACGCTGCCGTTTGTTGAAAACGAAAGCCGGGCCAATGCGGTGAAAGAACAAATCAATGCCATTTATCAACAATCTGGCGTGCGTCCATTAGTGTTCTACTCCATCGTTTTACCAGAAATTCGCGATATTATTTTGCAAAGTGAAGGTTTTTGTCAGGATATCGTGCAAGCGCTGGTTGCGCCTTTACAGCAGGAATTAAAGCTGGAACCGACGCCGATTGCTCACCGAACTCACGGTCTTAATCCGGGCAATTTAATCAAATATGATGCGCGTATTGCCGCCATTGACTACACACTCGCGCATGATGACGGCATTTCAATGCGCAATCTCGATCAAGCACAAGTTATCTTGCTTGGCGTATCGCGCTGTGGCAAAACCCCAACCAGTTTGTACCTTGCGATGCAGTTTGGTATTCGAGCGGCAAATTACCCGTTTATTGCCGATGATATGGATAACATTCAGCTGCCAGCAGTGTTGAAACCTTTGCAACATAAGCTCTTTGGTTTGACTATCAACCCAGAACGTCTTGCGGCAATTCGTGAAGAGCGCCGTGAAAACAGCCGTTATGCGTCGATGCGCCAATGCCGTCTGGAAGTGGCTGAGGTTGAAGCCCTATTTCGTAAAAATCAGATTCGCTATCTCAACAGTACCAATTACTCGGTTGAGGAGATGGCGACCAAGATCCTCGATATCATGGGCTTAAATCGTCGCATGTACTAACAAACTAGTGCAAAGGTGCAATTTTGTATGGTAGGGTGTACAGAATCTGGTGGTAACGATTCAGTTCTACGGTTGAATTCAACATAAATTGGTTTATCGTGACTGCCATCACTTCCCGGTACTCCTGCCGAGCTGAAGACAAAATTTCTGAGACACCCAATGAATAAAACAGATGAATTGCGCACAGCGCGCATCGATAGTCTGGTAACACCTGCGGAACTCGCACAGCGTCTGGCTGTATCCCAGGAAGTTGCACAAAACGTAACGGCTTCCCGTCGTCGGATCGAAAAAATTCTTAATGGCGAAGACAATCGCCTACTGGTGATTGTTGGCCCTTGCTCAATCCATGATCTGGATGCGGCAATGGATTACGCCCGTCGATTGCAGACTGCGCGTGAGAAACACCAGCATCGCCTTGAAATCGTAATGCGTACCTATTTCGAAAAACCGCGCACGGTAGTGGGTTGGAAAGGGTTGATTTCAGATCCCGATTTAAACGGTAGTTACCGCGTAAACCACGGTATCGAGCAGGCGCGCCGCCTGTTGCTGCAAGTGAATGAACTCGGCGTGCCAACGGCGACCGAATTCCTCGATATGGTGATCGGGCAGTATATTGCCGATTTGATTAGCTGGGGCGCAATTGGCGCACGTACCACCGAAAGCCAGATCCACCGTGAGATGGCCTCCGCGCTTTCATGCCCGGTCGGATTCAAAAATGGCACCGACGGCAACACGCGTATTGCAGTTGATGCCATTCGTGCCGCCCGCGCCAGCCATATGTTCCTTTCGCCGGACAAACACGGCCAGATGACCATTTACCAAACCAGCGGCAACCCGTACGGCCATATCATCATGCGCGGCGGCAAACAGCCGAACTACCACGCAGCCGACATCGCCGCGGCGTGTGACAGCCTGCATGAGTTTGATTTGCCAGAACAACTGGTGATCGATTTCAGTCATGGCAACTGCCAGAAGCAGCACCGCCGCCAGCTCGAAGTTTGCGAAGATGTCTGTAACCAAATTCGCAATGGTTCGCGGGCAATTGCGGGCATTATGGCTGAAAGTTTCATTCGTGAAGGCACACAGAAAATTGTTGCCGGGCAGCCACTGGTGTACGGACAATCAATTACCGACCCTTGCCTAAACTGGGAAGACACCGAAACGTTGCTCGATATGCTGGCAGACGCAACGGATAGCCGTTTCTAAATTTTCGGTGGATGACGATCATCCGCACTATAACCGCATTTCCCAGGTCGGATTAGCGTAAGCGACATCCGACCTTTTCCCCTCTTCCGCTCAAAATTGATCCATTCACAAATTTCTTACAAATAACACTTGATGATGAAACATAGTTTATTGATAATGATTATCATTGTTACATTGATTGTCATTTGTAAACAGAGTGAAACATGGATAAAGCATTCACCCCTACGAATCCGCAATCTGCGGCTGGCCCACGTCAGATAGACAGCAAGCTTTTGCTCGGCCCTGACGGACGTGTGGTTATTGTTCACGAAGGCCAGCAATATCAGTTAAGACAAACTCAGGCCGGGAAGTTAATCCTGACCAAATAAATTCCCTTCATACTTCAAGTTGTAGGTGCGTTAGCGACTCGCCTTCCTACAACTCGAATTATTTAGGGGGAATAGAACCTAAATACAACCCAAATTATTTCTCCGAAATAGTTCGAGTTGCATCGCGGCGACAAGTGAACGAATCCCGATGAGCTTACATAAGTAAGTGATTCGGGTGAGTGACGCAGCCAACAAAGATGCGGCTTGAAATATGAAGGAGAAACGCAAGCCACCCAGGTTTTTCATCATCCCAGGCAGCCAGCGCTTTTAAATTTTCTTATGGAGATTTGCGCATGCCTGCTTTACACACAGTCGGCTTCCGTCTGTCATTACTGACTGTTGCGGTTTTTTCTGCCCTGCCCGCTTTCGCGAAAGACGATCAAATGACCGTGGTGGCCACTGGCAACCAACGCAGCACATTTGAAGCACCAATGATGGTTACCGTTATTGATGCCAATACCCCTGAAAGCCAAACTTCATCATCTGCCGCTGACATGCTGCGCCGGGTGCCCGGGATCACTCTTTCCGGCACCGGCCGCACCAATGGTCAGGACGTCAGCATGCGCGGTTACGATCGCCGTGGCGTGTTGATGCTGGTTGATGGCGTACGCCAGGGCACGGACACCGGGCATCTCAACAGCACGTTTCTTGATCCGGCTTTAATCAAGCGTATCGAAGTGGTGCGCGGCCCGGCAGCTCTGCTGTACGGCAGTGGCGCACTCGGCGGTGTGATTTCTTATGAAACAGCAGATGCCAGCGATTTGCTGTATGAAGGCCAGAACAGTGGTTTCCGCGTGTTTGGTAGCGGTGCGACGGGCGATCACAGTGTCGGAATGGGTGCCAGCGCCTTTGGCCGCACGGATAACCTTGATGGCCTGGTTGCGTGGTCGAGCCGCGACCGTGGCGACATCCGCCAGAGCGACGGCGAAACCGCGCCAAACGATGAAAACATCGGTAACTTCTTGACTAAAGGCACCTGGTATATCGACCCGGCGCAGTCACTGGCAGGCTCTCTGCGTTATTACAATAACGCCGCACAGGAGCCTAAAAACCCACAGACGACTAACGCTGACTCAAGCAACCCGATGGTTGACCGCTCAACCATTCAGCGCGACGCACAGCTGAAATACCACATTGGGCCGGAGCAAAGCGATTGGCTAAATGCCGATGCTACCGCCTACTGGTCTGAAGCTCGCATCAACGCGCAGGGCCAAACTGATGGTGCTGAGTTCCGCAAGCAAACCACCACTGGTGGAAAAGTCGAAAACCGCAGCCGTGTATTTACCGACAGTTTCGCCGCCCACCTGCTGACTTACGGCGGTGAGTATTATCGCCAGGATCAAAAACCTGGCGGCAACACCACGGGCTTCCCACAGGCCAACATCGACTTCGGCTCCGGCTGGTTGCAGGATGAAATCACCCTGCGCGACCTGCCTGTCTCCCTGTTAGCCGGCACACGCTATGACAATTACAGCGGCAGCAGCGACGGCTATGATGACGTGAATGCCGATAAATGGTCATCGCGTGGCGCACTGTCCATTACGCCAACCGAATGGTTGATGCTGTTTGGATCTTATGCGCAGGCGTTCCGCGCCCCAACCATGGGCGAAATGTATAACGATGCGAAACACTTCTCTATCGGCACGCGTTACACCAACTACTGGGTTCCGAACCCGAATCTGCGCCCGGAAACTAACGAAACGCAGGAATACGGCTTTGGCTTACGCTTCGACGATTTAATGCTGGCTGAAGACGGCCTCGAATTTAAAGCCAGCTACTTCGATACCAAAGCAAAAGACTACATTTCTACCACCGTCGATTTCGCCAAAGCGACCACCATGTCCTATAACGTTCCTGATGCCAAAATCTGGGGTTGGGATATGACGGCGAAATACACCAGTGCGTGGTTCAGTTTAGATCTGGCTTATAACCGCACCCGTGGTAAAGACACCGGCACAGGCGACTGGATTTCAAGCCTGAACCCGGACACTGTCACCAGCATTCTGGATGTGCCTGTCGCACAAAGTGGCTTCTCCGTGGGCTGGGTTGGCACCTTCGCCGAGCGCTCAACTCATATCAGCAGCAGCTACAGCGCGCAGCCGGGTTACGGTGTAAACGATTTCTATGTCAGCTATACAGGCCAGCAGCAGTTGCGCGGGCTCACCACTTCCCTGGTACTGGGTAACGCCTTTGATAAGGAATACTGGTCGCCACAGGGGCTCCCGCAAGATGGCCGTAACGGCAAAATCTTCGTTAGTTATCAATGGTAAGGAAGCAATATGACTCAGCGTTATGACAACTGGTTGCAGCTCAAACAACAGCACCCTAAAAAATATGCTCGCGACATCGCTCGTCTGATGAACATCAGCGAGGCCGAACTGACTCATGCTCGTGTAGGGCATGATGCATGGCGCTTAAAAGGTGAAGTTCGCGACATTCTCGCCTCCCTTGAAAACGTGGGCGAAATCAAGTCCATTTGCCGTAACGAATATGCGGTGCATGAACAAGTTGGACGTTTTGAGAACCAACAACTTCATGGCCATGCAGGGTTGGTTCTTAACCCCCGCGCGCTGGATTTGCGTCTATTTCTGAACCAATGGGCTTTCGCTTTCCACATCCGTGAAGAAACCGCACGCGGTGAGCGCCAGAGCATTCAGTTTTTTGACCATCAGGGCGACGCGCTGCTGAAGGTGTATACCACCGACAACACCGATTTCGCTGCCTGGGGCGATATGCTGGCGAAGTTTATTTATGCCGATAACCCGGAGCTTGAGCTGCAAGCAGCAGAAGAAAGCGTGATGACACCTGCGGTAGATGGCCAACAGGTTGACTCCGAATGGCGCAGCCTGCGTGACGTGCATCAGTTCTTTGGTCTGCTCAAACGCCACCAGCTAACACGCCAGCAGGCATTTCGCCTTGTCGCTGAAGACCTGGCCTGCCAGGTTGATAACAGTGCACTGGCACAGCTGTTAGCTCAGGCGAAACAGGATCAAAATGAAATTATGATCTTCGTCGGCAACCAGGGCACCGTGCAGATTTTCACTGGCAAGGTGGAAAAAGTTGTGCCAATGGATAACTGGATCAATATCTTCAACCCTCAGTTCACCCTGCACTTGATGGGCGACACCATCGCGGAAAGCTGGGTGACGCGTAAACCAAGCGGCGATGGCTTCGTGACAAGCCTGGAACTGTTTGCGGCTGACGGCACGCAAATCGCGCAGCTTTATGGGCAACGTACAGAAGGCGAGCCTGAGCAGCAGCAGTGGCGCTCACAGCTGGAAGCATTGGTAAGCAAAGGGCTGGCCGCATGAAACGCTGGTTAATTGCCCTGCTTGCAATGCCAGTGATTGCCGCTGCCAATGAACGAGTGGTGGCAATTGGCGGTGATGTTACGGAAATTGCCTATGCACTAGGTTCGGGTGACCAGTTGGTCGCCCGGGACAGCACCAGTCTGCATCCGGAGGCTGCAACAAAGCTGCCTGATGTTGGTTACTTGCGCCAGCTTAATGCCGAAGGGATTCTGGCTATGCGCCCGACGTTGGTACTCGCGAGTGTGCAGGCCAAACCTTCGCTCGCACTTGAGCAAGTCGCCAGTAGCAACGTCAAAGTGGTCACTATTCCAGCGAGTAATTCGCTGGATGCTATCGACGAGAAGATTGACGCAGTCGCGCAAGCGATGGGGAAAACGGCTCAGGGCGATGCTTTGCGCAAGCAAGTGCAGAGCAAACTGGCTTCGATTCCTGAGAAACCATTGCCGGTGAAAGTGCTGTTCATCATGAGTCACGGTGGCATGACCGCGATGGCGGCCGGGCAAGAGACGGCGGCTGATGCTGCGATTCACGCCGCGGGTTTGCAAAATGCGATGCAAGGTTTCAAGCGTTATCAACCAATGTCGCAGGAGGGCGTGATTGCCAGCCAGCCGCAATTGGTACTGGTCACAGCTGACGGCGTGAAAACGCTGGGTGGTGAAGATAACGTCTGGAAACTACCTGGTCTTGCGCAAACTCCCGCAGGAAAAAGCCGCCAGCTGCTAGTTGTTGATGATATGGCGTTGCTCGGTTTCGGCCTGCAAACACCAGATGCTATCCTTGCGTTACGTAAGAAAGCGGAGCAATTGCCTTGATACGCCGTCCCCTGCCGCAACGCGCTCTGTTCGCCATGATTCTGGCGTTACTGGCGCTGTCTTTGGTTGCCGCCAATTTAGGTGCCATGCGTCTTTCCATCGCCGTGCTGTGGCAAACTCAGGATGAAGCGTTGCGTCATATCTGGCTCAACATTCGTCTGCCGCGAGTATTGCTAGCAACGCTTGTGGGCGGCGCACTGGCACTTTCAGGCTGCGTGATGCAGGGGCTATTTCGCAACCCGCTGGCTGATCCAGGTTTACTTGGGATCAGTAGCGGTGCTGCACTTGCGGTTGGGTTTTCAGTAGTCCTGCCGATCGCACTACCGGCAGTCCTGGCATTATATGTTCCAATGCTTGCCGCATTTGTTGGCAGTCTCGCGGTCACGCTGGTGATCTTCTTCTTAAGCCGCCAGGGTAACAACAGTCTTTCGCGCTTGCTGCTGGTAGGGATTGCCATCAATGCGCTTTGCGGCGCGGCGGTCGGCGTGCTTTCCTGGATAAGTAACGATGCCCAATTGCGCCAGTTATCGCTTTGGGGCATGGGCAGTCTTGGGCAAGCACAGTGGTCAACCTTACTTGCTACCGCTTCGTTTATTCTCCCGGCTTCGCTGGCTATCGCGTTTCTGTCCAGGCGCCTTAACCTGTTACAGCTTGGAGATGAAGAAGCCCATTATCTTGGCGTGGATGTCAAAAAAACCCAACGGCAACTGCTCATTTTAAGCGCGTTGTTAGTCGCAGCAGCCGTTGCCATAAGCGGTGTGATTGGCTTTGTTGGTTTAGTTGTTCCGCACTTAGTACGGATGTGGCTAGGTGCCGATCATCGCTGGCTGATTCCCGGCTCGGTGCTGGCTGGCGCAATGCTCCTGTTGGTTGCCGACACCCTCGCCCGCACGCTGGTTGCGCCCGCTGAAATGCCCGTTGGCCTGCTGACCAGTCTGCTTGGCGGCCCATGGTTTTTAGCAATGATTTTCCGCCCGGGGAGGGAAACTGATGGCTGATTTATTACAGGCGAAAAACGTTACGTTTCGGCCAGGCGAGCGAAAATTACTCGATGACATTAATCTGACGCTGGCTGCCGGTGAAGTCGTGGCGCTAATCGGCCCTAACGGTGCCGGAAAATCTACGCTGCTGAGAGTACTGACTGGTTTCCAGCCACCAGACGGTGGTGAAATTACCCTTGCTGGGCGTCCACTCACTTCATGGTCTGGAGATGCTCTGTCGCGTAAACGTGCGGTAATGCGCCAGCGCAGTGGTATGGCCTTTAGCTGGGCCGTTGAGGATGTGATTGCTATGGGGCGCGCGCCGTGGCCGGAAAAAGAGACTAAATCTGTCGTCCAGGAAGTGATGGCGCTAACGGGGTGCGATACGCTTGCCGGGCGCGATTTCTGCCAGCTTTCTGGTGGTGAACAACAGCGCGTACAACTGGCTCGCGCACTGGCGCAGCTATGGCTGGATGGGCAACCCCACGGCTGGCTGTTTTTAGATGAACCGACCTCGGCGCTCGATCTTTATCATCAGCAACATATCTTGCGTTTACTGCGCCGTTTATCGCTGATGGGAACATTGTCCGTTTGCGTGGTGCTGCATGATTTGAATTTGGCCGCGTTGTGGGCTGACCGGATTGTATTGCTGCATGAAGGGAAGTTGGTGGCAAATGGCTCGCCGCAACAGGTGTTGAATGAATCGACCTTGCAACATTGGTATCAGGCGGATTTACGGGTGTTCAATCATCCAGAACACCCGGTGCCTCAGGTTTGGTTACAGCAATAATAGGCTAACTAGAGCAACTAACCTCCAGGCGTTTGCCCCAGTCCGGCGGACGCTGTGTCAAATCTTCCGAATGTTCCGCAAATGGCTGGCGCAGTGCTTCATGTAGTTCAGCCAGAACACTCACATCACCTTTATCGGCGGCATCGATAGCACGCTGAGCCAACCAGTTACGCAGAACAATTGAAGGATTTGCAGCTTTCATTGCCTGCTGGCGCTGCTCGTCACTCACCTGCTCCATTTGCAGTCGAGTACGGTAGCGGGTAAACCAGCTATCAAAAGCGGCTCTGTCGATAAATTCATCCCGTAGCGGCGAGCTTGCTGAATTTTGCTCAGTCAGGCTTAGCATTCTGAAAGTGCGCGTGTAATCGCTCCCTTCTTTTGCCATCAAACCAAACAGTTCCGTGAGAATTTCATTATCTGCCGTTTGTTCGCTCAACAGGCCCAGTTTGCCGCGCATTAATTCCCCGAATGCTTTCATCAGCGCGAACTGATAGTGGTCGAGCAATTCGTTGAGCCATTCCACCGAGATAAACGGTGACAGCGTCTGCGCCAGGCGTTGCAGGTTCCATAGACCCACGGCTGGTTGATTATCAAAAGCATAACGCCCCTGATGATCGGAATGGTTGCAGATAAAATCAGGCTGATAGTCATCAAGGAAACCGTACGGGCCGTAATCCATCGTCAGGCCGAGAATCGACATATTGTCAGTGTTCATCACGCCATGGGCGAAACCGACAGTTTGCCAGTTAGCAATCATCTGTGCGGTACGCTCGATAACATCTCGGAACCAAAGCTGATATTTATCTTTTTCATCAACCAGATGCGGCCAGTGATGGGCAATCACATAATCTGCCAATTGCTGTACTTTTTCGGGTTCACGACGATAGTAGAAATGCTCGAAGTGGCCAAACCGGGCGTGGCTTTGCGCCACACGAATCAGCATAGCGCCTTGCTCAGTGGTTTCGCGGCGTACTGGGGTGTCGCTGGTGACGATACTGAGCGCACGCGTGGTTGGGATCCCTAAGCCATGCATCGCTTCACTGGCGAGAAATTCACGTACCGTTGAGCGCAACACAGCGCGGCCATCCCCCATCCGCGAATAAGGTGTTAAGCCTGCACCTTTCAAGTGCCAGTCAAATTTTCGCCCGTCATCCAACTGTTGTTCACCGAGCAAAATACCGCGCCCGTCGCCAAGTTGCCCCGCCCAGACACCAAACTGATGACCGCTATAAACCTGAGCTAAAGGCTGCATACCCGGAAGCAGCATTTCGCCACTCCAGATACCCGCATGAGATTCGTCAAACAATGAGGCATCAAGCCCGAGGTCATCAGCCAATGGACGGTTATAATAAAAAAGCCGGGAATGATGCAGCGGCGTTGGCTTCAGAGCCGTGTAAAAACCGGGCAATTCGTCGTGCCAGCTATTGTTAAATACAGGTTTATTGGTCATGTTACCTCCTGCCGATAGTGTAGTGCTTGTACGAGGTTTTAAACACAGCACGTTGGCAGGGGTATTCACTCGATCGGGTTAATTAGAATGAAACCAGTCGGTTAATGCCTCAGGTGAAATAGCCGGCCAGCAATTACCCTGCATGGCGAAGGCAGTTAATGAGAGGACTTTCTTACGCGTTGCATCTTCTTCAATACCCGTTATAACTAATGTCTGGCAAAAAGGAGTAAGTTGGGCAAGCATTGCTAACATAAAGGGTTCAAAAGAGCGTTGTTTAATTTGTTTATGAATAAATAATTTATCCATAAATACACGTTTAAATAGCCCGTCAAAAATCGGTTTAGTCGTCGCCACTCCCGCACCAAAATTAGCCAACACTAATGAATAATGCTTACACATTGTTACTAAACACGTATTTTCATTGCCACGATTTAACTCGGGGAAGTTTTCATTGATAGAAAACTCAATGAACGGAAGCTGCGCCAGGCGGGAAGCCAGCACCGGATTGGCTAAAATCTCATCAACGATTACCGCACTTATATTTACCCAGACAACCATGCTCTGAGCCTTAAAGAATTCTTGATAGTTTTCGAGTAATTCTATTTGCTCATGAAACAATATTAATTGCTGTTCTGATTTAATAACTGGCGCAACTAATTCTGTTGGAATACGCACCGGCGCATCGATCCCAACAAAATTAACTAATAATTCAACACCTAAAACTTCCCCCTTAGGTAAGTAAACAGGCTGGAAATAAAAATCCGAACGATATTGTGCATCGAGTACAAGGATCATGTTGCCAGCCGTGTTTCGAATGAGGTGGATGGCATCGTGACACGATGAACATCCAGCGTTAACTGGATTGATTTGATTGTATTTAAACGCAAGGTCATCCTTGATATGTGTATCAGATTCTTTTCGAATATAATTATATTATCCTGGTTATCTTCCTATCGCCAGTTTTAGCGAATATGACGGACAGAATCACGGTGGATTATCTCGGGAGAAAAGGATTCATTCTCATAATCATTTTCCAATAATTTACGGATCGCAAAACGCGCCATTTCACTTATCGGAAAATGAACACTGGTAATTGCTGGTCGAACAAACGCGGCTCTTTCTCCACTGTCGTAACAAACCAGTGAGATATCCTGGGGAATTCGCAACCCACGTTCAGTGATTGCCAGCATCGCACCTACTGCCAACTCCTCGTTGCAACAATAAATAGCCGTCGGTTGGGTACTTTCAAGTAACTGAGATGCCAACTGATAGCCAGCCGGCATGTCGTACTCGCCACCCAGTACCGCAATAGGCACAAGCTGCGCCTGATTCATGGCATCAATAAAGCCCTGAAGACGCAGTAAGCTTGAAGACCGCCCACCCGGCCCATGCAAACAAGCAATTGCAGTATGGCCAGCATCAATAAGAACCTGAGTACCAAGAGCACTCGCCGCAAGATGATCAAACACCACACAGCGTGGCTCAAGCCCCGGTACATCCCGGTCCAGAATAATAAATTTGCGGTCTTGTTCAGCCAATTGCACAAGAGTGTCATCGGTGATGGCGCGGACATGTAATATCAGGCCATCGCAACGTAAATTAAACAGTCGCTGAATAGCATTGAGTTCTTTCTCAGCAGTATCACGCCCTTGAGTCACTAATAGCTGTTTTCCCTGTAATTCAGTTTCACTCTGAATGGTATCCATCAGTGCCCCGAAGAAACCGCCACGATAAGAGGTCGTGACAAGCCCTAAGGTATTGCTTTGACTGGATGCTAAAGCTCGGGCCGCAGGATTCGGCGTGTAGCCTAATTCGATGATCGCCGCTTCAACTTTGATTCGGGTCTGCGCATTAACTTTACTATCGCCATTCACCACGCGCGAGACGGTCGCCCGGGATACACCTGCGCTGGCGGCAACATCTTCGAGAGTAACCATGAACTATCCTTTAGTGGGAGCGAAATGCTCCCAGATATTACCTGATATCGTGAATCGCACCTGGGTTAGCCACGCAATTGCTGAAGGGAGTCACGTTTAGGGCCAATAGACTGGCCCTACCCGAGGAAAAAGCTGTGCTAGATACGGCGGGCCTGCCAGAATTTCTTGCTCCAGTAGACATTATCGAGAGACGAACGCATCACGCCGCGACTGGTCGAGGCATGAATGAATTGGTTGTCCGTATCGTAAATACCAACATGCAGGCCACTTTCACCAGACCCCGTCTTAAAGAACACCAGATCGCCCGGGAGTAAATCATCTTTATCAATTTCAGTGCCAATTTTAGCCTGTTGGCGCGTTTCCCGTGGCAGTTGCAGATCAAACCGGTCGCGGAAAGTAATTGACACAAAACCGGAGCAATCGACGCCACGACGGCTCATGCCACCATAACGATACGGAGTGCCATGCCAGCCGCTGAGTTGATCATTAAGCCTGGCAATTACCGTTATCGAGTCTGAAAGACGAGAATTTGGAGGTGGCGCATGATGACTACACCCAGCGAGCACCAGACATGCCACTACAAGAATCCATACACGCATTTTCAGGCTAGTCCTCACCCGTTTATAATTTCCAGTAATTTAGCGCTTACCTATGATTTGGTGCAAGTTTTTACCAGCAACTAAAGTGTGGCTATCAGCATGCTATGCCCTTCAACCTGCATTCTGCGAAAGTGCATGTTATAGGCTGTCGCTAAATGCTGCACAGACAGCACATCATCCCGCTGACCTTGCGCAATCATTTTACCCGCACGCAACAACCAGACAGTATGTGCATGACGCAAACTGTGGTTCAAATCATGGCTGCTCATCACCACCGCAATGCCAGCTTCGCATAACGCCATCAGAATTCTGTCCAGCGCAGTTTGCTGAGCAATATCCAGACTGTTCATTGGCTCATCCAGCAGGAGCAAGCGCCCATGCGGGTTAATTTCAGGGTGAATTTGCAATACAACTGCTGCCAGGCGAACACGCTGCCACTCGCCACCAGAAAGCTGGTTAACACTGCGCGTGAGTTTATCTGTCAGACCCAGACTGCTAACGAGCTTGAGCATCACGTTATCGTCAGGACTGACTTGCTGATGCATTTGCAGGTAGTGCCAGACAGGCATGGAAAATGGTGGCATTTGTTGCTGAGAGAGATAAGCACGATGGCGAGCCAATTGCGTAGGTTGCCATTCGTTCAGGTTGCTGCCGGCAAAGGTAATTTCCCCGCCCCCCAAACTCAACCCCGCAGCCCTCATTAATAATGTGCTTTTCCCCGCGCCGTTTGGCCCGACAAGATGCACCAGTTCGCCCGTGCGTACCGTGGCGGAAATCGGCCCTAGCCGCTCCGCCACAACCACATCGATAAGCTGTAACAACGACATTATCTCGCTAGCGCCGACTTAATAGCATTAATAACCACTGGATCTTCAGGCGTCATATCCGGTGAAAAACGTTGAATAACCTGGCCATCGCGCCCGATAAGGAATTTCTCGAAGTTCCACAGAATATCGCCTACATGAGCGGGCGCACGGCCTTTGCTGCTCATGCGTTCAAAAAAACCACTCCCATCAGGCGCAACAGCAGTTGGCGCAGCAGCCACTAATTTTTGGTACAACGGGTGACGATTCTCTCCGTTGACATCCACTTTGCTAAACATCGGGAACGTTACGCCATAAGTGGTGCTGCAAAAGGTTTTGATCTCTTCTTCGCTGCCCGGTTCCTGGCCCAGGAACTGATTGCATGGGAAACCGAGAACCGAGAAACCTTCGTGCTGCAGCTCTTTTTGCAGATTCTCTAACTGTTCGTATTGCACCGTCAGACCGCATTTAGAGGCTACATTTACCACCAGCAATACTTTACCTTTCCAGTTTTCGAGCGTTGTCGCTTCACCGTCAATGGTGGTGACTTCAGTATTCAGAATGTCTTGCATTGTGTCCCCTTAAATTGAAATCAAACGATGGATTATTTCCCAGCTTTTAATAGTAGCCATATAAATAGCGGAGCGCCCAGCGTTGCTGTCACAACACCTATCGGCAATTCGGCTGAAACCAGCGCCAGACGTGCAATGACATCAGCGCCAAGCAACACTGTTGCTCCAGCCAGCGCACTGGCAGGCAATAAAATACGATGATCCGTTAGCCCTTTCAGACGCAGCATATGCGGGATGACCAGGCCGATAAAACCAATAGCGCCGGCAAGTGCCACACTCACACCGACCAGCCATCCTGTTGCAATAACCATAATATTGCGCCACAACCAGACGGGCAGACCTAGCTGACGAGCAGACATTTCACCCAATGCCATTAAGTTTAATGGCGCATAGTTCCGACATAGCCACAGCATCACCGGAAGCAGAGTTATCATCAGCCACCATTGCCGCCAGTCTACACCTCCAAAACCACCCATCATCCAATACATTAACTGGCGTAAGTCGAGGCTTGAACTGAAATAGATAGCCCAGGTCATCAGTGCACTACAGATAATCCCCAGGGCGACACCTGCAAGCAGCAATCGGCTATTAGAAAGATGGCGCCGCGAAAAACGCAGCAGGATAAAAGTGATAATCAGCGCACCGGCGATCGCGCAAATACCCAGAATCCAGTCTGGCAGCATCCCTTGTCCAAGTAATACTGCTGCTACCAACGCAACCCCTGCTCCATTGGAGACACCAAGCAGACCAGGCTCGGCCAGTGGGTTTTCGAATAGGGCCTGCATAATGGTGCCAGAAATCGCCAATGCCGCGCCAACCAAGAGCACTGCTAAGGTACGGGGCATACGGATCTGCCAGATGAACAACTGTGCATCCTCACGCATCCAGTGTTGAGGAGCAAACCACTGGTCCCCGGCGCTTAAACTCAGCACCACCATCCCCAACATTGTGGCAAACAATGCAAGTAGCCAGCGGCGTTCGTGGCGGCGTTGTTGAGCGACAAAAGTGAGCATCTGCTTGGAAAGATCCGATGAGAGAGAATTCATGCAACTGATTTTACGGGGAGTTTCCTACATCCGACAAGCGCTAAAGGAAGCGCGCGGGCCTGCGCGTGAGATTTCTTCTATTCTACGCGCCCAATAATATATAAAAGGTAAATAGATAATAATTTATGGCGGAAATAGCACTGATAGTTTCACTTCCATATATAACCAACCGCAGCGACCATAAAGCTCCATCACGTCATAATTAGCCTTGTAATTATTTAATAAATAACCATTATTCATCAATGGCATTAAGAATATTAAATCGGGAATAAACGAAGTGTGATTATAAGAAGGCAAGGCGTGATCATTGCAGACTGCAGGGACTAAAATAAATAAAAATTCAAGGAAAGGTAATTACCGTGTCTGACAACACTCTGCAAAATACATATCTGCAAACTCCCGACAGAAACCTTATTTCTGATCTCATTACAGGAAAACTGCTCCCGGGTGCAATATGGCACAAGCGTAATTATCGGTTTAAATTTATGATGCGCACAGCCCTGTTCTACAATCCCACTCGCCGGATGCTCGAGAGTCTTGCATTGCGATCTGATTTTGAGCATATGTTAAAGGCGCAAATAACGTTACCAAGTAAACCTCATCGCCAATATTTAGTTCGGGGATTAAATGCCAGCCAACGTGCTGATGCGGTGATCGGGCATTATCAGTTCGTGGACTCATTATCATCAAAGCAGTTGGCTGGCGCATTAATTGCGGTACAAGAAAAAACACTGGTGACCCTTACAGGAAAAGATGACTGTCAGTTTTCGCTCTCGTCTTCTTGTGCAGGAAGTGCCGAACGTGAAGGTGAAAGTACACTGTGGCTTAAGGACAGCAACCAACACGTGCTCGCCAGTCTCACTTTTAGCGTTTTACGCTCCAAAGACCAATGGCAACTTGTTATTGGTGGCCTACAGGGACCAAGACGGGAAGTACCTCATGAGGTAATAAAGCAGGCAACACGAGCCTGCTACGGTCTGTTCCCTAAACGTCTGCTAATGGAGTTTATCTGGCAATTAGCAGCCCGGAGCGGAATTTCCAGCGTATATGGGGTCAGCGATAATGGTCATGTCTTCCGGGCATTGCGTTACAGGTTAAGTAAAGGCCGCCATTTCCACGCAAGTTATGATGATTTCTGGCAATCCATTGAAGGTGTAAAAGACAACGCATGCCGTTGGCAGCTCCCTTTGCAGTTGGAACGAAAAACTCTTGAGAGCATCGCCAGTAAGAAACGTGCGGAATATCGTCGCCGCTTCCAGCTACTGGATGATATGGCGGCGCAAATTGCTAATCTGTCGTAGAGACGTTTCTTGCTGCGGCATTAAACTGAGATAAATTGCTGGATTTTAAGCAAAGAAAAAGGCCGCTAAAGCGGCCTTGAGATCTAAATTTAATCAACTGAAATAAAAGGATTTATTTCAAACAGCGTCCACGCGCTGTCCACATCGAAAAATCCAAGCCTCGGTTTTCCGGGGCTTTTTCGTTTATCACATCCACATAGTTTGTTGTCCACCTTGCATCGGGTGAGGCAACACTGGTGTTCTCTCGCCAGGCTTTACGATGTAGTGCTTCACAGTCTCGAGCGTCACAAATGTCGCACTGCAATTCACATTCTGGCACTGGTGGTAACGCTCTTTTGTTTCCGTTGAATGATAGCGACTTGTCCGGGCGTGGGCGGCGGTCTGACACAATGGGCAATGGAACATTTCAACACCTCGACTGAGTTCGTTTGATGTTGATATTTCACCCATTAAATCATTAATTAACAATTAGTTATAACTATCCATTCGCTTTCACCTCCTCCTGATACTCTACATCAAAAAGCCTCACTTCAAGCTCTAAGGACGTCGTGAATGCGTTTTTAGAAAAGCGCATGAGCGTCACCGGCAAGCTGTTACGGCTCGAAACCTCACCGGCCAAATACACCCGCAAAGGCACCGGGGAAGATGCGTACTGGTTTGTGCAGTCGTTTGTCACCCCGCATGAGTTCGCGCCGGGTTCGGTATTCCACCTTCTGGAACCGGATATTAACCAGGAGCTTTACGGCCTGCCGGAATATCTCAGCGCACTTAACTCGGCCTGGCTCAATGAGTCGGCAGCCCTGTTCCGGCGCAAGTATTACCAGAACGGCGCACACGCCGGTTACATCATGTATGTGACCGATGCCGCGCAGAGCAGAACCGACGTGGAAGCACTGCGCGAGGCAATGCGTAGTTCTAAGGGATTAGGGAATTTTAAAAACCTGTTTTTCTACGCGCCGAACGGCAAACCGGACGGGATTAAAATCGTGCCGCTCAGTGAGGTGGCGACCAAAGATGATTTCTTTAACATCAAGAAAGCCAGTGCCGAGGATTTAATGAGTGCACACCGTGTACCGCCGCAAATGATGGGTGTGATTCCCAACAATACTGGCGGATTTGGTGACGTGGTGAAAGCGGCACAGGTATTTGTGCGTAATGAGCTGACGCCATTGTAGGAAAGAATCAATGAGGTGAATGATTGGTGGGTGATGAGGTTATCCAATTCAAAACCTATGAACTAACGGAAACCCATTAAACTAAAAGTAAGCCGCTGAATTAGCGTAAATTTTTTAATTTTATTGTCATCCTGCACTTGCGTCCATAAAACCCGAAAACATTGATCAAATCAATGGATTGTCATACCTACTATCGCTATAATTCGCCCCAGATAAGACACTAGCCAAAACGTGATTAAACTGAAATCAGTTGATGCAAGAGCACACTTTCATTTTTTCCGTTTTATTCCAAAGATTTTTCGATACACCATAAATATAAAATTTCACTAAAAAAACCAATGGATTATTTTCGTTTATGAATAGCGACCAACTATGCAGCATTCAATCTAAAAACACATTAGATCACCTCAAAGAATGTTTACAAATAGAAGTTATAAGCCGAAGTGGTAAAAAGAAATTTTCATGGCTAAAGGTTTTTCACCGAGTTGCTTTTAGTAGAAAGAAACGGTTTTACTTCTGGTGGCGCATTGCTAACTACATGTATGGCTCACCTAATAAACGTTATAAGAAAATGGCGCGAAAAATAAATGAAAACCTTCGCCATAAATATGGAGCCGATATAAGCATAGCTGCACACATTGGTGCTGGCATGAAGATTAATCACTATCTGGGGATTGTAGTTAGATCGGAATGCATTATTGGTAAGTATATGAACATCCGACAAAACACTACAATTGGTCGTAAAAACTCACAAGGTGAAATTGGTATTACTTCTATAGGAGACAATGCAGATATCGGAGCACATAGCTGTATTATTGGTGATATAAAAATTGGTAACAACGTCACTATCGGTGCAATGACTTTCGTAAATAAAGACGTTCCTGATAACTCTGTGATTTATAACACTGTTTCATCTATCATTAAAAGCAAGTAAAAATCCACTCATATCGAACTCTATTAAGCCCGTGAAAGGTGTTATTGAATAAATCGAAGTTTTTCCCGACTGTTGGTTCAGATCACTTATCATCCTGACAATACCAGCGGGCCCGGTAGCCTCGCAGACAGATGTTTTTGTGTAGCGAGCTGGCGCCTGTCGAATGCCCCACTTTGCGCCGCTCATAAAGCGGCTTTTTTACGCCCTCGCCTGACGCTCTCAGACGTGTCACACAGCCCTAACACCGATAACCTCACCCAAGGCAAAGCGACACGCCAAAAATCGCAATCATGGCGCGCTCAGACGTAAATTAAATAAATACCACGCCTGCGCGCAATGCTATCCCCGCCACGCCTGCCCGCTTCATGTGTCGGTTTTAATGCAGGCGCATTTAAACAAAAAACCGCACCATTAGTGGTGCGGTCTGTAATCTGAAAACTATTTAGTGCATACAGATTAAGGCAAATAAATGCGAGGTATTTCTCTTATTTCAAATCGTCGATAAGCCCAAGTGGCAGCCCATCCTCACCTATAGAGCTATAGTGCGCTACTATTGACGATAGCTCTCTATGTCTGAATGACTCAGGCAAATCATTATCAACTAAAATAATCTGGCATGGCGCATTTTTATTTTTAGCCCTAAGCACAGTTTCTAGGAGCTGCTCATAAATATTCTGATACTTCATTGGGTCTGACATGCCTTCAAGATCATCTTCTTTTGACTCAGTCTCTGACGCATATTTTTCTTTAGTTTGTTTACCTAAGTATTTCCCAACAGTATCAAAAATCAACAGCATTGGATGGTTGATATTTTGTTCAATTGCGTAATCTAAAATCGCAAGCATATAACCAATTGATGAGATTGTTCTAAGGCCCCCTGAAGTTATTCTATGGTATTCTTTCCCTCTAACAATCGGTATGTAGAATTTCTCACACATTTTAACATCAGTTCTATTCTTTATATTAATTCCACGCAAATAACGATTAAATTTATCACCCAAACTTTGAAGTATTTTTTGCATACTTGGTGCATTCTTCTTAAGAGAATCTAATCTTTCACTCAATGAGTTGATATCTTTAATTAAAGCTTCATGCTTACTTAATAATTCTTCCTGCTGATTTCTAATTTTTAAATTCTTGACTAGTTGCTCTCTTGATTTTTCATTCCTTGACACCTCTTTTATAAGAGTATCACGCTGAGTTAAGAAAGGAGTAATCATTGATTGACTCTCTTCATCAATCATTTTCCTAACATCTTGCAACTCTGTGTTATAAGACTCTTTATCCTTCACTGTCATTTTATACTCTAAAGACAACTCAGTAATCAGATCGTTTATATTCCTGCGCCTTTTACTCAAAGAGCCAAGCTCTTCATCTAGGTCTTTCTCTGAAGATATCTCAAATGGCAATGCGCCGTCATTAATTTTAATATGGCTGTCACAAACAGGGCAGGAGTATACTTCCTCATCTAATTGACCAATGCGAGAATTAGCAATTTTTATTGCTTTTATTTTATCAATGTCATTATCGTAATCATTTTTCAATCGTGAGTATTTCTCTATTTTATCTTCAAGAGAACTGATACGAATAGAACTTTCTTTGTGCATAAGTGATAAATAGTTATGAGCGTCTTTTAATTCTTTATATTGTGCAGAATCCGCCACCATTTCTTCATTTAATTTTTTTAATGCAGCTTTTAGATCTTCAACCATCAAATCTATTTGATTTAGTTCATCATCAATAGATTCAACTGTTTCATAATCTGTCTCTCTAAGGAAGTCAGAAATGATAGTATACTTTTTATTTAACTCCGTTACCTGCCTGCTTTTTAATGAAATTTCACCCTCAAGTTGAGCAATACTTTCATCCAAAACATTGAACATGTATTTGAATACTTCTTTGGTAAAGGTATATCGAGTAAGATCACCTAAACCTAAAAAAGACTTACTTCCGATATCATCTTGATTTACGTAGACAAACTTATAAATATTTCTAAAGCTTAACCTACGTAATTGAGAATCTTTTTTTGATGGTGATACTTTAATCTCAATTTTAGGAAAATTAAGACTATCAAGTAAAAACTCAGAATAAATCCCGTCATTATTTTGGGTTGAACTATAATTAGGCGAATATCTTTTAGGGAAATGTAATGATACGTCTTTATATTCACAGCGATATACTTCGATCATTTTTTTTGGATCAAAAATATCTCTTTTTATAGTAAATACAATGTCATTAATTACCACTTCTAAAGCAGCATGCTTTACAGATGTTTTTATTTCATCGGCCAAATCAATCGAACTGGCACCTAAAAGATAATTGATGAACTCTAGTACGCTTGACTTCCCCGTATCTGAGTCGCCATAAATAATATTTATCCCTTGATAAAACGGGATTATATAATCTTTCCTAAAACCCACAAGAATGAGTTGATTAATATTTATGTACGATTTCATTACGCGACCTTAAACACTTGATTTAAAATGGAGTTAAGCTTAGAAACAGCAAATGACTGCAAAGGAGTGACTGCCTGAACAAGCTTTTTAATTTCCAAAAAATAACCTTCATTAAATCCTTCGGCAAACAGCATACCTTTAGGCGATAAATAAATCTTTGTAGCATCATCACTATTTTTCTCAGCCATTAACAATCCATGCGCAGCCATCATTTTCAATAAATATTTAATTTTGTTATTATCAAATAAAATATCCACATTTGATGAGTAACTTTTTATAGTAAATATTAACTTAGGTTCTAGTAGAGCCCTTTTTTTACCAGCGGCAGAGAGCACATGATCAATTTTGGAAGGGTTTTTTATGAGATAAATAAAAATCTGCAACTTATTTATATCTAATACTAGATTTCCAACTTTGTTATGTGACAGCATTGAAATCATAATTACAAGCATGGTGAAATTAAGCCCATACTCTTCATCAAGCGGTATATAAGGGAGATTATCCTTATTCATTATCAACTCGCTTTAATTTTTCCAGATCTTTAAGACATGTCGCAGATGACCAAACAATATCTCTATCATTTTTATTTGCCAATTGATGAAGCATGCCTTTTTTATGGACTGAGTCCAGGCTTTTGATTAATGTATCTAATGAAGCCTTATCCTCACGACTAATTCTTGCATGTACTCCAGCAATAAATTTATCAGGGGAAATAGAATCAGCAATATGGCTCTCATACTCTTCCTGATATATTGTTCTTATTTTTGCATATAACTGACTTAGTATTTTTCTGTCATAATCGCTTGTGAAAATATTTCTTACCAACTCTGCATTATAGTAAAACTCTTTCGCATTCTGGGCGATATCTTTATGTATATCGGCAACAATCATTTTTAAAACAAAATATTCATTATCGTATTGCTGTGCATCAAGAAACCTTTCAACAACAATTGAATTTGGCTCAGCCTTATCAATTTCTGTTATAAATTTTTTGACCGCAATAAATACCATTGACTGACTGTTTTCAGGCTTGCAAATCGAACCATGATCGTCATTAACTGCAAATGAATTTTTTCGCTCACTATCCATCGGTAGTGCGCTTTTTTTATCTACATATGAATCATACGTTCCGTAAATATATCGTGTGACTGGAAGTTTTTTTGAAGCATTGATCCAGCGTCGATTCAAATCATCAGTAGCGTTGCTTAATAAACTTAAATCAACAAGTTGGGCATTAGTAGAAACCAAAGATGCAATATTGGCTATCTTTGCTCCTGAGTGGGGGACAGCTAAAGAAATAAATCCTACAATATTGGAAGACTCCTCATATTCAGCTTTTTTAAGTATCAAGTTTTTTGATATTAGCCCCCCCATACTATGGGCAATAATAATTATGCGTTCATAATTGGATAGGTTTATATTTATTTCTGTATATAGAAGCTCAGCTATCTCATCAGTTGGAATGTTTCTTTCTTTTCGCTTAGTTCGTGACAAAATCCTAGCAAGAACACCTTTAGTTGAAGCATAAGTCTGAGTGAATGTTGTGAAATAGTTAAAACATGCAACATCAAAAGAATCCTTGATGTCTTCTTCCTCAGTTAGAAGCATTGGGAATGATATACCTTCACTATTTTCCCATGTGTCAAGGCCACCTTTCAAACCATGCACAAACAGTATAAGACTGTTTTTATTCTCTCGGCTTATCCATTCTACCATGCTCATATGCAATCCCGCCTGCGTGTAGTAAAAAACCAAAATGGAGGAAAATTAAAAAACAAAGATTCTTTTTAAGTATTTTCACTCCATTCGTGCGTTTTTTCAACCAGAACGATGAGAAACCCTAAACGATAAATGTCCATTTTTCATCAAGTTGGATTGAATACTCATTGTCACCGCACTTCAATATTGCTCCTCGAGCCAATGCTTCTAGCTCCCAGCGTTGCAGTATTATCCCTTCAAGCGCTAATTCGACACGTTTTTTGTGACTCGATTACGCTCTATCGCAGTTAAACGAGCAGATGGCGCACGTGAATAATTCGTTTTCAGATCACAACTTCGCTGAGTTCGTTTTCCCTTTGTAAGTTGTTCTTTCAAAAATTCCCTGAGTGCGACCTGAATCTCAACATCACTCCAGCTAACATCTCCACTATTGAGAAGATTAAGCACAGCCACGGCTTGCTCAGAAGCTATTGATGCCACTCCCACTTTGCTGCCTAAACACCCCAACCCACAGTTATTGACAGGACTCCGAGTCGCGGCAGAGCCGCTCTTTACGGTCAAAAGATTAAGGTCAACGTCAACGGCTTTAGCAACGATGCGCCATTGAGTTGTACGCGTAACATGAACATTGTCAGAACCAAAATGCGGGGCGAAGATGCCCACAACCTTCTGCACCTCCTCGTCATACGCATTAAGCTCGTCAGCTACCTTACGGGCAACCCGGACAGTCTGCGTGTCACGCGGTACGTTTGCCCCACCCTGTGCAGCAATGTACAAATCAAAATCACCACCATCAGCTGCGGCTCTGACATCTTCGACTCTGTCATCAAGCTCACTGGCGATGCTCACACCACGTGGTAATTTACGCAGCTCGCGATAAGCGCCCATTGTTGGCACGCCAATCGGTTTAAATTGAGGGATGCGCCATGTGGATGCCCAGGCATTAACTGCTGCCGCGGTGTCTTTTAACGGCTTGCCGGTGTCTTTATCCAGTTCGCCATCCAGCGCGTAACCGTCGATATTCTTTGCGATGTATTTTGCGATATAACCCGCCGCCCCACCTTTGTTGAGGTGCTTACACTCAAAGCGATTTTTGGCCGCCCCACGTTCATCGCCATCTTCTTTTAAAGAGTAACGACTCATGATCCCGATAACCTGCTGACGCTGGTCAGGCTGGCAGAAAAGCATCATGTGCCAGTGTGGAGTGCCGTCATGGTGAGGCTCGACGACGCGCATGCCATACACATTAAGGCTATTGTCTTTGAATGCGGTGCGCATCTTGCTCCAGATGCCACACAAATAGCGCTGACCCTCTTTTGGGCTGTAGGCTTCATCGTTCCATTTATGGTTAAGCTGGACGGTTTTATCCGCACCAGTGACGCGTGTGGGGTGATATTTGGATGGAGTCGTGATGGTAATAAACATTCCGACATCACCTTTGCTGGAGGCGTAACGCTCAATCCCCGCAATAGTGTTCATTAATTCCATGCGGCGGATTTCAGGGTTAGAAATGCTTTTAAGCACCTTATCAATCAGGTCGATCCGCTCGCCTGTTTCCACGTTCTCCAGTTCGCGGCTTTTCAGATATTCCAGATTAGCCAGGCGACGCGCATGTACATCGCGGATGGCTTTTTTACTGGCGTAAGGTGAACGTTTTTTACTGACCTCACCGACTGCAATTAGCAGTGCTTCATTCCAGCGGGTGCGCTGTGCTTTAAACTGACCAACCCACCAGTCATCCGTAATAAGACGGAAAACTGCTGAAAACGCTTCACGTGCAGTCAGCTTTCCTTTGCGATACTTTTTCCAGTGCAGCGGCGTAATGTTGAATGCACGGGCTGCTCCCGCAATTTCACCGTAAAGCCAGGTTTGGGCATCATCGGTAAACAGCACTTCCTTTTTATCGCCCTCATGTTCGCTGGCATAGCTGTCGCTGAGTTCTTCATATGCACTCAATAACTGAGCCGCTATCCGTCCCGCGAACTTCTCCAGCGCTTTATCGTTCATACCCGGCAGATGTGAGTAAGCATCCTGTTCGAACAAAAAACGTATTGAAGCGTCGGTGTTCATCCGGTGATTGCGATTTACGCGTTCAATGCGTGGCCATAAGCGCCGCTTGAAAGTGGAGGTCAGGAACCGCAATGCATCAAGCTGGCTTGAGTGGCGTTTCAGCCAGTAATAGCGATTACTGAATTTGGTGCAGAGGTTATGCGGGAGCGTATTTATCTCAGCTAAAACCGCTTGCACCTGACGGTGTTCGTCACGTGTAAGAGGTCTGTCATAGGGATCTCGCGAGATAGCCTCGCGCGGAGCGTTCCAGGGATAAGCACCGACAAATGATTTGCCGGTGCCTTGAATCAGGGGTGTGGCAGAAGGAGCTTGCGCAGTATTGTGCAACTCGCAGAGCTCAAGGGATTAAACCCTCAACGATAAATCGAGAGCTCACTACTCTGGGTGGCATGTTCACCTCCTTGGTTGAATCCGAGTTGTTTATGGGGGAGCACCCATTCAGGGGAATAAAGCGCCTCAAGGAACAAACACCTGAAACGGGTTATCTGACCACTGATGAGATTGATTTATTGCTTTCCAGATTGGATGGCGATAATCGGTTGATCGCAGTGCTTTGTTTGAGTACTGGAGCCAGGTGGGGTGAAGCTGAAAGTCTGAAAGCGGAGCATATTGTCCATAATCGGGTGTCATTTGTTAAAACCAAAACAAACAAACCCAGAACGGTTCCAATTTCTGAAGAAGTTGCGCAGGAACTGGTAGACGATAAAAAAGGATTTCTCTGCCCTCGCGCTTCGTATCGGGAGTTTAGAGAAACGTTGAAACAGGTGAAACCTGATTTACCATCAGGCCAGGCGAGACTGTAATTAAAATTGTGTATCTGCCTGTTTTTGATATGTTCACTCCAACAACGGAGACAGGCAAATTATGGACGAAAAGAAACTTAAAGCCCTTGCGGCTGAACTGGCTAAAGGTCTTAAA
>NZ_JAJSOU010000036.1:0-1315 GCF_021282405.1 Buttiauxella cochleicola | reverse complement strand
GACCCTGTAAATAATTCTGTGTAACTGCCAACGTATTAAAGGTGATCGCTCAGGCGGTCACCGAACTCGATAATAAAACGACTCATCGCCAGCCGCCAGTTTTGGATCGGCATACTCCATTTCTTTGAAGCATCCTTGATCGCCAGATAAATCACTTTTCGCACCGAGTCGTCTGTCGGGAACACCTTTCGCTTTTTGATGGCTGCACGGATAACACTGTTCAGCGACTCGATGGCATTCGTGGTGTAGATTGCCTTACGGATATCGGGAGGATAGCCGAAGAACGTATTGAGATTTTCCCAGTGTGCACGCCAGCTTTTGCTGATTTGTGGGTATTTATCATCCCAGACGTTTGCGAACGCATCCAGCGCCATCAGCGCAGCTTCTTCTGTCGGGGCCTGGTATATCGTTTTCAGCCCGCTGGTGACGTCCTTATAGTCCTTCCAGGACACGTATTTCAGGCTGTTGCGCACCATATGGATGATGCACAGCTGGATATGTGTCTGAGGGTAAACGCTGTTTATCGCATCCGGGAAGCCCTTCAGGCCGTCCACGCAGGCAATCAGGATGTCCTGTAGCCCCCGGTTTTTAAGCTCTGTCAGCACACTGAGCCAGAACTTAGCCCCTTCGTTTTCTGCCAGCCACATACCCAGCAGCTCTTTCTGGCCTTCGGTATTGATGCCCAGCGCGAGGAAGACAGCCTTGTTAATCACGCTGCCGCCGTGACGAACCTTCACAACGATACAGTCAAGATAAACAATGGGATACAGTGCATCCAGCGGCCGGTTTTGCCACTCTGTTACCTGTTCTTTAACCGCATCGGTGACTTTAGATATCAGCGTGGGAGACACGTCCGCATCGTACATCTCTTTGAAGGTAGCGACGATTTCCCGCGTGGTCATGCCTTTGGCGTACAGGGACAAAATCTGGCTGTCCATCTGCGTGATGCGCGTCTGATTTTTCTTTATCAACTGAGGCTCAAAGGTGTTTTCACGGTCACGTGGTGTGCTGAGTTCAATCTCACCATCGTCGCACAGCAGCGTTTTTGACGAGTAACCATTGCGTGTATTCGAGCCTGATTTTGGGGCGTTTTTCTCGTGCCCGAGGTGGTCAGTCAGCTCTGCATTGAGCGCGGTTTCGACGGTTAACTTCGTCAACATGCGGGAAAACGCATTGAGATCGGCTTCGGTTTTAAGACCTTTAGCCAGTTCAGCCGCAAGGGCTTTAAGTTTCTTTTCGTCCATAATTTGCCTGTCTCCGTTGTTGGAGTGAACATATCAAAAACAGGCAGATACACAATTTTAATTACAGTCTC
>NZ_JAJSOU010000035.1:0-1351 GCF_021282405.1 Buttiauxella cochleicola | reverse complement strand
TAATGCCGGTCACTTAAGGTGACCGGCATTGTTTTTTAAGGGATATTTCGACCTTTTTTCTCTCACTTCCCTTGCATATTCACGCTCACGCCTCGAGGGGAGTTTTAGCATCGCTGCGTTGCTGTAAAAATGCTTCAGGTGACCCGGGATGGCTCCCGCTGATGACCACGGCAGCCCGATTAACAACCGTAATATCTCCGACACTGCACCGCTAAAACTCAGCTGATAAGGCAGATAATCTCCCTTCAGGCTAAACGCCATCTTGATCATCTGGTAACGAATTAGGTTATAAGTCAGCAGGATACCCCACAGTTCCTGCCTGACCATTTCCGGCAGTTTACTTCTCAACGCCCACCGGTTCCCCAGTAAAAACTGCTTCGTCTCCCGGTATCCTAACTCGATTTCCCAGCGATGCTTATAAAGCTCCGCCACGCTCGCGGCCGGATAACGCATCGCATCCGTCATTGACGTCAGAACCTGCCGTTCTACGCCATTGACCTTCCGGCGGATAAGCCGCACGGTCATTTCTTCCGGCAGTCCTTCCCACTGTTTTCTGGCCTGCGGTGACGTTTTCAGCCGTATCAGCTCGTCCTGTTTGCCGAGCTTACATACCACCTCGTACTGCGTGTTCTTTTTCAGCGGCATCAGCCAGTGGCGATTTTCGCCCGCATTATGCCAGTCATGCAGCAGCCCTAAAGAGTAAAAACCCTTATCAAACAGCGTAATACTGTTATCCGGCGCGCTGTCTGCCAGCTGTGCCGCCAGGCGCATCTCGTTAACGTCGTAACTGCCCATCACACTGGCCCGCAACAGGTGGCTGCTCAGTTCCATCAGGCATACCATGCGGACCTGAGGATATCCGCGTTCACCGTGCTGGTTCGAAGCCTTACCGAAGGCCTCTGCATTTTCAGGCGTGTCCTGCGTATGCCAGACTACGCCATCGACAGCATTGAGTGTCAGTCCGTGCCAGAGAGGATGTTTTGCCTCTGCATGCCAGTGTTGCTGAGTGATATCAAACAGAACCCGGATGGCATCTTCGCCTAACGTTTTTCTGCGGGCAATAACGGAGCTGGGTGCGGTGAATGAGCGTCCGGTTCGGTCAACAATATCCATCAGATTAACGATATGACTCATAGGCTTATTGTTGAATATGGCCATGCCGATAACCAGCCAGACCATGGACTCGAGGGGGAGTTTACGCTTGCGTAGGGTGACGGTGTCAGTGAGAGAAAAAGCTTGCTGAATGAGGTCAGGAGACAGGAGGTCAGCGAGGCTTTGAACTTCATCGGGGGCAGTGAGATTGATAATACCGAGAGCTTGTGAAAGTTCCATTTAAAAAGGGTCCATGTTG
>NZ_JAJSOU010000034.1:0-1681 GCF_021282405.1 Buttiauxella cochleicola | reverse complement strand
TTGATATCTCAGATACCTTCGGGTATCAAAAAAATATCAAGTCTTGAAGAGTGACCAAGCAGTAATTCATTTAGTTGAATTATTACGAAAGTTAATTTTTGAGCACCGCTTCACGAGTTGAAGCAAATCAAGCTTTTAATTGAAGAGTTTGATCATGGCTCAGATTGAACGCTGGCGGCAGGCCTAACACATGCAAGTCGAGCGGTAGCACAGGGAGCTTGCTCCTGGGTGACGAGCGGCGGACGGGTGAGTAATGTCTGGGAAACTGCCTGATGGAGGGGGATAACTACTGGAAACGGTAGCTAATACCGCATAACGTCTTCGGACCAAAGAGGGGGACCTTCGGGCCTCTTGCCATCAGATGTGCCCAGATGGGATTAGCTAGTAGGTGAGGTAATGGCTCACCTAGGCGACGATCCCTAGCTGGTCTGAGAGGATGACCAGCCACACTGGAACTGAGACACGGTCCAGACTCCTACGGGAGGCAGCAGTGGGGAATATTGCACAATGGGCGCAAGCCTGATGCAGCCATGCCGCGTGTATGAAGAAGGCCTTCGGGTTGTAAAGTACTTTCAGCGAGGAGGAAGGCATTGTGGTTAATAACCGCAGTGATTGACGTTACTCGCAGAAGAAGCACCGGCTAACTCCGTGCCAGCAGCCGCGGTAATACGGAGGGTGCAAGCGTTAATCGGAATTACTGGGCGTAAAGCGCACGCAGGCGGTCTGTCAAGTCGGATGTGAAATCCCCGGGCTCAACCTGGGAACTGCATTCGAAACTGGCAGGCTAGAGTCTTGTAGAGGGGGGTAGAATTCCAGGTGTAGCGGTGAAATGCGTAGAGATCTGGAGGAATACCGGTGGCGAAGGCGGCCCCCTGGACAAAGACTGACGCTCAGGTGCGAAAGCGTGGGGAGCAAACAGGATTAGATACCCTGGTAGTCCACGCCGTAAACGATGTCGACTTGGAGGTTGTTCCCTTGAGGAGTGGCTTCCGGAGCTAACGCGTTAAGTCGACCGCCTGGGGAGTACGGCCGCAAGGTTAAAACTCAAATGAATTGACGGGGGCCCGCACAAGCGGTGGAGCATGTGGTTTAATTCGATGCAACGCGAAGAACCTTACCTACTCTTGACATCCAGAGAATTTGCTAGAGATAGCTTAGTGCCTTCGGGAACTCTGAGACAGGTGCTGCATGGCTGTCGTCAGCTCGTGTTGTGAAATGTTGGGTTAAGTCCCGCAACGAGCGCAACCCTTATCCTTTGTTGCCAGCGGTTCGGCCGGGAACTCAAAGGAGACTGCCAGTGATAAACTGGAGGAAGGTGGGGATGACGTCAAGTCATCATGGCCCTTACGAGTAGGGCTACACACGTGCTACAATGGCGCATACAAAGAGAAGCGACCTCGCGAGAGCAAGCGGACCTCATAAAGTGCGTCGTAGTCCGGATCGGAGTCTGCAACTCGACTCCGTGAAGTCGGAATCGCTAGTAATCGTAGATCAGAATGCTACGGTGAATACGTTCCCGGGCCTTGTACACACCGCCCGTCACACCATGGGAGTGGGTTGCAAAAGAAGTAGGTAGCTTAACCTTCGGGAGGGCGCTTACCACTTTGTGATTCATGACTGGGGTGAAGTCGTAACAAGGTAACCGTAGGGGAACCTGCGGTTGGATCACCTCCTTACCTAA
>NZ_JAJSOU010000033.1:0-2975 GCF_021282405.1 Buttiauxella cochleicola | reverse complement strand
CGATTGTGTCTCACGAGACATCTTCGGGTTGTGAGGTTAAGCGACTAAGCGTACACGGTGGATGCCCTGGCAGTCAGAGGCGATGAAGGACGTGCTAATCTGCGATAAGCGTCGGTAAGGTGATATGAACCGTTATAACCGACGATTTCCGAATGGGGAAACCCAGTGTGATTCGTCACACTATCGTTAAGTGAATACATAGCTTAACGAAGCGAACCGAGGGAACTGAAACATCTAAGTACCTCGAGGAAAAGAAATCAACCGAGATTCCCCCAGTAGCGGCGAGCGAACGGGGAACAGCCCAGAGTCTGAATCAGTTTGTGCATTAGTGGAAGCGTCTGGAAAGTCGCAGGGTACAGGGTGATACTCCCGTACACAAAAATGCACTTGCTGTGAACTCGAAGAGTAGGGCGGGACACGTGGTATCCTGTCTGAATATGGGGGGACCATCCTCCAAGGCTAAATACTCCTGACTGACCGATAGCGAACAAGTACCGTGAGGGAAAGGCGAAAAGAACCCCGGCGAGGGGAGTGAAACAGAACCTGAAACCGTGTACGTACAAGCAGTGGGAGCCTCTTTTATGGGGTGACTGCGTACCTTTTGTATAATGGGTCAGCGACTTATATTCTGTAGCAAGGTTAACCGTATAGGGGAGCCGCAGGGAAACCGAGTCTTAACTGGGCGTTAAGTTGCAGGGTATAGACCCGAAACCCGGTGATCTAGCCATGGGCAGGTTGAAGGTTGGGTAACACTAACTGGAGGACCGAACCGACTAATGTTGAAAAATTAGCGGATGACTTGTGGCTGGGGGTGAAAGGCCAATCAAACCGGGAGATAGCTGGTTCTCCCCGAAAGCTATTTAGGTAGCGCCTCGTGAACTCATCTTCGGGGGTAGAGCACTGTTTCGGCTAGGGGGCCATCCCGGCTTACCAACCCGATGCAAACTACGAATACCGAAGAATGTTATCACGGGAGACACACGGCGGGTGCTAACGTCCGTCGTGAAGAGGGAAACAACCCAGACCGCCAGCTAAGGTCCCAAAGTCATGGTTAAGTGGGAAACGATGTGGGAAGGCACAGACAGCCAGGATGTTGGCTTAGAAGCAGCCATCATTTAAAGAAAGCGTAATAGCTCACTGGTCGAGTCGGCCTGCGCGGAAGATGTAACGGGGCTAAACCATGCACCGAAGCTGCGGCAGCGACGCTTATGCGTTGTTGGGTAGGGGAGCGTTCTGTAAGCCGTCGAAGCTTACCTGTGAGGGTAGGTGGAGGTATCAGAAGTGCGAATGCTGACATAAGTAACGATAAAGCGGGTGAAAAACCCGCTCGCCGGAAGACCAAGGGTTCCTGTCCAACGTTAATCGGGGCAGGGTGAGTCGACCCCTAAGGCGAGGCCGAAAGGCGTAGTCGATGGGAAACAGGTTAATATTCCTGTACTCGGTGTGACTGCGAAGGGGGGACGGAGAGGGCTATGTTAGCCGGGCGACGGTTGTCCCGGTTTAAGCATGTAGGCGGGAAGTTTAGGTAAATCCGGACTTCTATCTAACGCTGAGGTGTGATGACGAGGCACTACGGTGCTGAAGTAACAAATGCCGCACTTCCAGGAAAAGCCTCTAAGCATCAGGTCACATCAAATCGTACCCCAAACCGACACAGGTGGTCAGGTAGAGAATACCAAGGCGCTTGAGAGAACTCGGGTGAAGGAACTAGGCAAAATGGTGCCGTAACTTCGGGAGAAGGCACGCTGTCGGTAGGTGAAACCCCTCGCGGGTGGAGCTGAAGGCAGTCGAAGATACCAGCTGGCTGCAACTGTTTATTAAAAACACAGCACTGTGCAAACACGAAAGTGGACGTATACGGTGTGACGCCTGCCCGGTGCCGGAAGGTTAATTGATGGGGTTAAGCGCAAGCTGAAGCTCTTGATCGAAGCCCCGGTAAACGGCGGCCGTAACTATAACGGTCCTAAGGTAGCGAAATTCCTTGTCGGGTAAGTTCCGACCTGCACGAATGGCGTAATGATGGCCAGGCTGTCTCCACCCGAGACTCAGTGAAATTGAAATCGCTGTGAAGATGCAGTGTACCCGCGGCAAGACGGAAAGACCCCGTGAACCTTTACTATAGCTTGACACTGAACACTGGTCCTTGATGTGTAGGATAGGTGGGAGGCTTTGAAGCGTGGACGCCAGTCTGCGTGGAGCCAACCTTGAAATACCACCCTTTAATGGCTGGTGTTCTAACGTAGACCCCTAATCGGGGTTGCGGACAGTGTCTGGTGGGTAGTTTGACTGGGGCGGTCTCCTCCTAAAGCGTAACGGAGGAGCACGAAGGTTAGCTAATCACGGTCGGACATCGTGAGGTTAGTGCAATGGCATAAGCTAGCTTGACTGCGAGAGTGACGGCTCGAGCAGGTGCGAAAGCAGGTCATAGTGATCCGGTGGTTCTGAATGGAAGGGCCATCGCTCAACGGATAAAAGGTACTCCGGGGATAACAGGCTGATACCGCCCAAGAGTTCATATCGACGGCGGTGTTTGGCACCTCGATGTCGGCTCATCACATCCTGGGGCTGAAGTAGGTCCCAAGGGTATGGCTGTTCGCCATTTAAAGTGGTACGCGAGCTGGGTTTAGAACGTCGTGAGACAGTTCGGTCCCTATCTGCCGTGGGCGCTGGAGAATTGAGGGGGGCTGCTCCTAGTACGAGAGGACCGGAGTGGACGCATCACTGGTGTTCGGGTTGTCATGCCAATGGCATTGCCCGGTAGCTAAATGCGGAAAAGATAAGCGCTGAAAGCATCTAAGCGCGAAACTTGCCCCGAGATGAATTCTCCCTGGGAACTTGATTCCCCTGAAGGAACGTTGAAGACTACGACGTTGATAGGCTGGGTGTGTAAGCGTAGCGATACGTTGAGCTAACCAGTACTAATGATCCGTGAGGCTTAACCTTACAACACCGAAGGTGTTTTGGTTGAGAGACTA
>NZ_JAJSOU010000032.1:0-3452 GCF_021282405.1 Buttiauxella cochleicola | reverse complement strand
GGCGTATATTACGCTTTCCTCTTTCAGAGTCAACCCTTAATTTCAGGATATTTGACTCTCATCGCCGCCGTTACTCTGTGATGTTGTTCACATGTTCCGTGTCGATGGAGGCGCATTATAGGGAGTTCTCCTGAGGCTGCAACCCTAAATATGCAGTAATTTGACTGACTGCTGCAATCCCCAGCAAAAGCCCGCTTTATACGCAGTTGTGCACAAAGTTATCCACAAAACTGATCGACTCTCCTTGATAAACCCACCTCGAAGTTAGTAATACGATCATCAGCAACACCAGAAACGCCCCATGAAGACGCATTTTTCTGCCTCACCGTTCATTTATATCCTTCGCGAAGCCAAGGTTCGCGTTCCTAACCGCGAGATCTGCCTTAAACATGCCATCTCCTGTTCTTCCGTCTATATATAGAAGGCGTAAGAAGTTTGGCGACATGGGCAGATTGGCTTTTGATGGCGGCAACATCGTGCGTGAATGTATCCGGTCTTTCTCAAGTGAACGGTTGTTACTGCCGAGCCACGATGAACCCCGCACGCATCGTTCCTTTATAAGTACACTTCGGGCTTTCGGTACTACCTGCTTTCGGCCTGCCTCGATTCGCAGCTGTGTTATCAGCTTAAACACCGCAAACATGTAAAACGTATGCGAATCGGTTTAGCTATATAAATGTACGCTGCACGATGATGTCTTTGTCGACCTGTTCGTGAACTGCGTGATGGGTGCCTGGCGCGTAATAAAGAAGGAAATCGTTAAGCTCGGAGATTTACGCGGGGAACTAAGCTTGGGTGTTGTGGAATTTATGACCTGCTCCCCGTTGATTAGTACACCCCGATGTTAGTAATGTCTTCATCTGCAACGTGAGGACATCCCCATGAAGAAGCGTTTTTCCGACCAACAGATCATCAGTATTCTCCGCGAGGCTGAAGCCGGGGTATCTGCCCGTGAGCTCTGCCGCAAGCACGCCATTTCCGATGCCACGTTTTACACATGGCGTAAGAAGTATGGCGGTATGGAAGTGCCTGAGGTTAAGCGCCTGAAGTCGCTTGAAGAAGAGAACGCCCGACTCAAGAAGCTGCTCGCCGAAGCCATGCTCGATAAGGAGGCGCTTCAGGTGGCTCTTGGGCGAAAGTACTGACGACAGACCAGAAGCGGGAAGCCGTGGAGTTGATGTGTGGAGCGACCGGTCTGTCGCAACGTCGTGCCTGCAGGCTGACAGGTTTGTCCCTGTCGACCTGCTGCTATGAAGCGCAGCGTCCGGCGTCGGATGCGCATTTATCAGGGGGCATCACTGAACTGGCGCTTGAACGCAGGCGTTTTTGGTTACCGGCGCATCTGGCAGTTACTGCGTCGGGAGGGCGTTCACGTCAATCACAAGCGGGTATACCGCATTTACCACCTTAACGGCCTGAGCGTAAAACGCAGACGACGTCGTAAAGGGCTGGCGACCGAGTGGTTTCCCCTTCTGCGCCCAGATGGGCCGAACCTGACTTGGTCGATGGATTTCGTCATGGACGCACTGGCCACCGGTCGCAGGATCAAGTGTCTGACCTGCGTGGATGATTTCACGAAAGAGTGCCTGACGATTACCGTCGCTTTCGGGATTTCAGGCGTGCAGGTCACGCGTATTCTGGACAGCATTGCACTGTTTCGCGGCTATCCGGCGACGATAAGAACCGATCAGGGGCCGGAATTTACCTGCCGCGCATAGGATCAATGGGCCTTTGAGCATGGCGTGGAGCTGCGACTTATCCAGCCGGGCAAGCCGACCCAGAACGGATTTATTGAGAGTTTTAACGGACGCTTTCGCGATGAATGCCTCAATGAGCACTGGTTCAGCGATATTGTTCACGCCAGGAAAATCATTAATAACTGGCGACAAAATTATAACGAGTGCTGTCCTCATTCATCGCTGAATTACCAGACTCCAGCTGAATTTGCAGCTGGCTGGCGAAACGGGAAATATGAAGAAAAACCAACCGACATTACTAACTGAAGGTTGTGATCTCCCCCCTGTAAACCGTACCAGTCTAAACTGAAGTATCCGGTCTTTCTTTCATCTCACAGAGAGGCACATCGCCATGAAAAAGACCCGTTATACCGAAGAACAGATTGCATTTGCGCTGAAACAGGCCGAAACCGGCACCAGAGTGGAGGAAGTGTGCAGAAAGATGGGCATTTCTGAAGCCACTTTTTACAACTGGAAGAAAAAATTTGGCGGGATGGGCGTGACGGAACTGCGTCGTCTGCGGCAACTGGAGGATGAAAACCAACGACTCCGTCGTCTGGTGGCAGACCTCAGTCTGGACAAGGAAATGCTCCAGGATGTCATTCGAAAAAAGTTCTGAGGCCCGTCCAGAAGCGGGAAGCGGTGACTTACCTACTGGACGCATATCGTATTGGTCTGCGCCGTGGTTGCCGTTTGATGATGCAGAGTCGCACGGTATACAACTATTGCAGCTGCCGTGATGACAGGGCCCTGACTCACCGGATAAGAGAGATTGCTGAGGCGCGTGTCCGCTATGGCTGTCAGCGTATTCATATTCTTTTGCGCCGTGAAGGCTGGTTAGTAAACCATAAGAAAACTCACCGAATATATTGTCTGGAAGGACTGAATCTACGGACAAAACGCCCCCGTCGGCATGTTACTGCCAGGCACCGACACGTCCGTCCGGAAGTCAGCGCTGTAGATCAGTGCTGGAGCATGGATTTTGTTGCTGATAATCTGTTCAACGGACGTCGGATCCGTGCCCTGACTGTAGTGGATAATTTTAGTCGTGAATGCCTGGCGATAGAGGTTAGTCAGGGGCTGCGGGGAGAGGATGTAGTTGCCGTTATGGAGCGCCTGAAGCGAATGAAGCAGCGGGTGCCACACCGGTTGCAGACGGATAATGGCAGCGAATTTATCTCTAAATCGCTGGACAGATGGGCGTATGAAAATAAGGTGACGATGGACTTCTCGCGGCCGGGAAAACCCACAGACAATGCACTGGTCGAGTCATTCAACGGCAGTCTGCGTGATGAATGTCTGAATGTTCACTGGTTCCTGTCACTGGAAGATGCTCAGGAGAAGATCGAGTGCTGGCGACAGGAATATAACCAGCAAAGACCACATTCATCGTTAAATAATCAGACTCCGGAGGAATTTATCCGAAGTCTGCAAAAAGGCCGGAATCACTGATTTAACCTGGCATCGATATTGGGAAGGGATCAATAACCCGGAAATCTCAAAAAGTGCGTGGAACTAAAACGGGTGTGCTTACACACGCTCTCCGGGAATCGTCCACATAGCCGTTTCAAAATCCACTTCTGTCCAGCGGACCCTGTAAATAATTCTGTGTAACTGCCAACGTATTAAAGGTGATCGCTCAGGCGGTCACCGAACTCGATAATAAAACGACTCATCGCCAGCCGCCAGTTTTGGATCGGCATACTCCATTTCTTT
>NZ_JAJSOU010000031.1:0-4211 GCF_021282405.1 Buttiauxella cochleicola | reverse complement strand
CAGCAACGCAGCGATGCTAAAACTCCCCTCGAGGCGTGAGCGTGAATATGCAAGGGAAGTGAGAGAAAAAAGGTCGAAATATCCCTTAAAAAACAATGCCGGTCACCTTAAGTGACCGGCATTAGCCTCGAAGGCTGGCTTTTTATTTAATGCAATTTGACGAATTACGCTTTGGCTTTAGCCACAGAAACCATTGCTGCACGCAGTGTGCGACCATTCAGGGTGTAACCCTTCTGCATCACCATCAGCACATGGTTTGGTGCCATATCTTCGGATTCAACCATCGCAATTGCCTGATGCACATCCGGGTTGAACGGCACGTTGGTTTCGCCAACCACATCCACACCAAATTTGCGCACCACATCCAGCATCGATTTCTGAGTTAATTCGATGCCTTCAATCATGGCGGCCAAATCAGTGTTGGACTTGTCAGCCACTTCCAGAGCACGGTCAAGGCTGTCGATAACAGGCAGCAGTTCGTTGACGAATTTGTCTAAAGCGAACTTGTGCGCCTTTTCAATATCGAGTTCGGTGCGGCGACGGAGGTTTTCCATTTCCGCTTTGTTGCGTAACGCCAGGTCACGCTCGCGCTGCTGAACTTCTTCCAGTTGCGCTTTTAAATCGGCAATTTGTTCATCGCGCGGATCAACCACTTCGGCACCCTCTACGGCCTCGACTTCTTCGTGGCTTTCCATTGCAATTTCGTCCGAGACTTGCTCGTCTGGTGTTTTCTGATCTTTACTACTCATGAATTTCTCCGCGTTTTTAGCATTCATCTCGCTGGTTCGCTTATTATGGGGATCAGTTTCCTGGATTCAAGGGAACGTGACATATTGTCATAAATGACTGCATCTCTGCGTATAAGGACCATCGGCATAATGAACAAACATTTCAACTGCATTGGTATTGTCGGGCACCCTCGTCACCCCACAGCCCTCACCACGCATGAAATGCTGTATCGCTGGCTATGCACCAAGGGCTACGATGTCATTGTTGAGTCGCAAATTGCCCAGGAACTTAACCTCAAAAACGTGAAAACCGGCACATTGGCAGAAATTGGTCAGCAGGCCGATCTCGCCGTTGTGGTTGGTGGTGATGGCAATATGCTTGGCGCAGCCCGCGTTCTTGCTCGCTATGATATTAAAGTTATTGGCATCAACCGTGGCAACCTGGGTTTTCTAACCGACCTTGACCCGGATAATGCCCAGCAACAGCTGGCGGATGTCCTTGAGGGGCATTACATCGCAGAACGCCGTTTCTTGCTTGAAGCCCAAGTTTGCCAACAAGATACCCCAACGCGCCTGAGCACAGCTATCAACGAAGTCGTTCTGCACCCTGGCAAAGTGGCGCACATGATTGAATTCGAAGTCTATATCGATGAGATCTTTGCCTTCTCGCAACGCTCTGACGGGTTAATCATCTCTACGCCAACCGGCTCAACAGCCTATTCGCTCTCTGCTGGCGGGCCAATTCTGACCCCATCACTTGATGCCATTACACTTGTGCCAATGTTCCCACACACGCTTTCTGCCCGCCCGCTGGTTATCAACAGCAGCAGCACTATCCGGCTGCGGTTCTCGCACATGCGTAGCGACCTGGAAATCAGCTGTGACAGCCAGATTGCCCTGCCGATTCAGGAAGGGGAAGATGTACTGATTCGCCGTTGCGATTACCATCTCAATCTTATCCACCCAAAAGATTACAGTTATTTCAATACATTGAGCTCAAAACTCGGCTGGTCAAAAAAATTGTTCTAAAAAGCGGCCCAGGCTCTTTACTGTATATAAAACCAGTTTATACTGTATGAAAATACAGTCATGTCTTTTCATACAGGAAAGCTATTATGCTGGCACAACTCACCATCAGTAACTTCGCAATCGTTCGTGAACTGGAAATTGATTTTCACCACGGCATGACAGCCATTACCGGTGAGACAGGTGCCGGTAAATCTATTGCGATTGATGCCCTGGGGTTGTGTCTCGGCGGTCGCGCTGAAGCAGACATGGTGCGCCGTGGTGCCAGCCGTGCCGACCTCTGCGCCCGTTTCTCCCTGAAAGATACCCCCGCAGCTTTGCGTTGGCTGGAAGAAAACCAGCTTGATGATGGCCGCGAGTGCTTATTGCGTCGTGTTATCAGCAGTGATGGTCGCTCACGCGGCTTTATTAATGGCACTGCCGTTCCTCTTTCACAGCTGCGTGATCTCGGCCAGATGCTGATTCAAATTCACGGACAGCATGCGCACCAACTTTTGTTGAAACCTGAGCATCAAAAAAACCTGCTTGATGGTTATGCTGGGGAAGCTGCCCTCTTGCAGCAAATGGCAGAACACTACCGCGAATGGCATCAAAGCTGCCGAACTCTTGCACAGTATCAGCAACTTGCTCAGGAACGTGCATCACGTACTGAACTGCTTAATTACCAGCTAAAAGAACTCAATGAATTCTCACCTGTCGCAGGTGAATTCGAACAAATCGACGAAGAGTACAAACGGCTGGCAAACAGCGGGCAACTGATTTCTACCAGTCAACAAGCGCTGGCGATCCTTGCCGATGGCGAAGACAACAATCTGCAAAGCCAACTGTATACCGTGCGCCATCTGATGGAAGAATTAGCCGGAATGGACGCAAAACTATCTGGTGTATTGAATATGCTGGAAGAGGCCAACATTCAGATTTCTGAAGCTAGCGATGAGTTACGTCACTACTGCGACCGACTGGATCTGGACCCAAACCGTTTGTATGAGCTGGAGCAGCGGATCTCCAGGCAAATCTCGCTGGCGCGCAAGCACCACATAGCACCTGAAGAAGTGCCGGTTTTCCACCAGCAACTGCTGGAAGAGTTGCAACAGCTCGACGAGCAGGCCAGCTCTCAGGACGAATTGATGCAAGCATTGACTCTCCATCATCAGCAAGCACTGAGTATCGCGCATGAATTGCATCAGCGCCGTGCACATTACGCTGCCGAGCTTTGCGAATTGATTACCGAAAGCATGCATTCGCTATCAATGCCACACGGTAAACTGGCTATCGACGTAGAGTTTAACGAGAATCACCTAACCGCCGACGGTGCAGACCGCATTGATTTCCGCGTAACGACTAACCCTGGGCAGCCATTACAACCACTGGCAAAAGTGGCGTCAGGTGGTGAGCTTTCACGTATTGCTCTGGCCATTCAGGTGATCACGGCGCGTAAAATGGAAACCCCAGCCTTAATCTTCGATGAAGTGGACGTTGGGATCAGCGGCCCAACCGCCGCAGTGGTAGGCAAATTACTCCGCCAGTTGGGCGAATCAACACAGGTCATGTGCGTAACCCACCTGCCACAGGTTGCCGGTTGTGGGCATCATCACTTCTTTGTCAGCAAAGAAACAGATGGTGAAATGACGGAAACCCATATGCAGCCGTTGGATAAACGCTCACGCCTGCAAGAGCTGGCTCGTTTGCTCGGTGGCAGCGAAGTCACACGCAATACACTTGCCAACGCAAAAGAGTTACTGGCAGCTTAACGGCTATTGTCGATACACATTATGCAGTGCATGATATGCATCGTTCAAAAAACAAGCATTCCGCTAGCATATTGTTAATTGAGCAGGTTTTAAGCCAACTTTTTTGCCGAACCAGGGTCAGAGTTAAGCGCCTTAATGTTTTAAACTGCGTAAAGGTTTATTATCATCGGCATATTATGAATGAGCCATGTGCTGCTCGGGCCCGAAAAGGAATCAAATCACTATGCGCTGTAAAACGCTGACTGCTGCCGCAGCGGTTCTTCTTATGCTGACCGCAGGCTGTTCCACTCTGGAGCGAGTGGTTTACCGCCCCGACATTAACCAGGGGAACTACCTGACACAGAACGATGTGTCAAAGATTCGTACTGGCATGACTCAACAACAAGTTGCGTATGCTCTGGGTACACCAATGATGACCGATCCATTCGGTACAAGTACCTGGTTCTATGTTTTCCGCCAGCAACCAGGGCATGAAAATGTCACTCAGCAAACGCTGACGCTGACCTTCAACAGCAGCGGCGTGTTGACCAACATCGACAACAAGCCAAAGCTGGAAAAAGAATAACCAATAAAAAAGGTGCCAATCGGCTAATGCCGGTCACTTAAGGTGACCGGCATTGTTTTTTAAGGGATATTTCGACCTTTTTTCTCTCACTTCCCTTGCATATTCACGCTCACGCCTCGAGGGGAGTTTTAGCATCGCTGC
>NZ_JAJSOU010000030.1:0-17372 GCF_021282405.1 Buttiauxella cochleicola | reverse complement strand
GGCAGTGAGATTGATAATACCGAGAGCTTGTGAAAGTTCCATTTAAAAAGGGTCCATGTTGTGCATGAACCCTTTTTACACGAGCCACCGGATCGGTCAACTGATCCTTAAACGATCGGCATTAGCCTTCAGGGCTGGCTTTTTTGTTTCTATTTCTGTTCAACACTTTGTCGCAGTGGCGTCACCGGAGTCACTCGCACTTGCTTAATCATGTTGTCTTGCACATCAAGAATATCAATATCGTAGTTGCTTAAGCGCACGCGAGTGTCGATAGCCGGTATCTCTTGCAGCTCTTCAAGCAACATACCGTTTACGGTGCGGGCTTCGTCTTCTGGCAGTGTCCAGTTGAAGGCTTTATTGATTTCACGAACGTTAGCGCTGCCTTCAATAATCACGGAACCATCGTTTTGCGGCGTCACTTCTTCAGCAAGCGTTGGTGACATGGAGGTAGTGAAATCACCGACAATTTCTTCAAGAATGTCTTCTACAGTGACCAGCCCCTGAATATCACCATATTCGTCGACCACCAGGCCGACTTTCTTTTTATTGCGCTGGAATTTAACCAGTTGCACGCTGAGCGGTGTGCCTTCCGGTACGAAATAAATCTCGTCAGAGGCGCGTAACAGAGTTTCTTTGGTGAACTCCTGCTTTTCCGTCATCAGACGGTAGGCTTCGCGCACACGCAGCATACTGATTGCATCATCCAGCGTATCGCGGTAAAGCACGATGCGCCCGTGTGGAGAGTGTGTCAGTTGGCGAACAATGGATTTCCAGTCGTCGTTGATGTTGATGCCAACAATTTCATTACGCGGCACCATGATGTCGTCGACACTGATTTTTTCCAGATCGAGCACGGAAAGCAGCATGTCCTGGTTGCGGCGAGAAATCTTCGAATGTGATTCATGCACCAGTGTACGTAATTCGTCTTTGTTAAGTGCACTACTTACGGTACTGACGTTTTTGATCCCCATAAGGCGCATCAACATACGCGTGATGATGTTCAGTAACCACACCAGGGGCATCATCAGGATTTGCAGTGGGCCGAGCAGGAAGCTGCTTGGGAAGGCGACTTTTTCTGGATACAGCGCGGCGATAGTTTTTGGCAAAACTTCAGCGAAGACCAGCACCACAAAGGTGAGGATACCGGTGGCGATAGCAACGCCAGCATCGCCGTATAAACGCATGCCGACGATGGTGCCGATGGCTGAGGCCAGAATATTGACGAGGTTATTGCCAATTAATACCAGGCTAATCAAGCGGTCTGGTTTACGAAGAAGTTTTTCCACCCGTTTAGCGGCGCGGTTACCTTGCTTGGCAAGATGGCGCAACTTATAACGGTTAAGCGTCATCATGCCGGTTTCAGAGCCGGAGAAGTACGCTGAAACGACTACCATGATGATCAATGTGACAATCAACGTAGTCGTTGAGATCTGTTCCAAAAGGGTGTTCCTTTAAAAAGACAATATTAGCCGACAAATTGTTGCAGGACGCGGCTACCAAAATAGGCGAGTGTCAGAATTGCAGCACCAGCGACGTTAAACCAGACTACACGGCGGCCTCTCCAACCTTCATGATAGTGTCCCCAAAGTAAAACGATGTAGACAAACCACGCGAGAATCGACAATACCGCTTTGTCGACATTTTCCAGGCTGAAAAGATTTTTCAGATAAAACAGACCGGTACAAAGGGTTAACGTCAGTAGTACAACGCCGACTTGAGTGATGTGAAACATTTTGCGCTCAATGCTCATCAACGGCGGCATTTCAGCTCGGAAGGCGAGTTTTTTGTTCTTGAGCTGATAGTCAATCCAGGCAAGTTGCAACGCGTAAAGTGCTGCGATTATCAGCGTAGCGTAAGCAAAGAGTGACAAACCAATATGCACCATCATACCTGGTGTAGCTTCAAGGTGTGTGATGAATTCGTTAGGCATAAAGGTGGCAAGTGCCAGATTGATTAAGGCAAAAGCGTAAACAATTGGTAACAGCAGCCAACCTCGATTGCGTGATGCCACAATTGTCATCACGGTACATATCATCAAACTGACAAGCGAGCCGACGTTAAGTAAACTGAGGTTCTGACCTCCATCGGCGGCAAATATCCGAGCCTCAAGCGCCACACCGTGGCTTACAAGTGCTATAACGGCCGATATAATGGCGAAACGGCGCCACCCGCTGTTTTTTGTCAGCAGGCCCGGGATGATCAGCGCGAGGCTGCAGGAATAGGCTACAAGCGCAAGGATGGCGAAAACAGGCATATAAAGTGTCGGTCAATTAGCCAGAGAAGAAAAAAACCAGTATAACGTTACCTGCCGCCTGCTCCAACTCTAACCGTTGCATCACACCAAAGGCGGCTTCATGTTATAATCCGCCAAATTCTGTTTTGTGTCGCAAGCTGCGGCCCTAAGTTACCACGTTAGGCAAAAGACAATGTTTGATAATTTAACTGACCGTCTGTCGCGCTCATTGCGCAATATCAGCGGCCGCGGGCGGCTGACTGAAGAGAATGTAAAAGAAACTCTGCGCGAAGTGCGCATGGCATTGCTGGAAGCAGATGTTGCGCTACCGGTTGTGCGTGACTTTATCAGCCGCGTAAAAGAAAAAGCGGTTGGTCATGAAGTTAACAAAAGCCTGACTCCGGGTCAGGAATTCGTCAAAATCGTTCGCGCCGAATTAGTTGCAGCGATGGGCGAAGAGAATGCGAGCCTGAATCTTGCAGCACAGCCGCCAGCCGTTGTGCTGATGGCGGGTTTGCAAGGTGCGGGTAAAACCACAAGCGTCGCGAAATTAGGTAAGTTCCTGCGCGAGAAGCACAAAAAGAAAGTGCTGGTGGTTTCTGCCGACGTTTATCGCCCTGCGGCGATCAAACAGTTGGAAACGCTGGCTGAACAAGTCGGTGTCGATTTCTTCCCGTCCGATGTCGGCCAAAAGCCTGTTGATATCGTTAATGCGGCGCTGAAAGAAGCGAAGCTGAAATTCTTTGATGTGCTGCTGGTGGATACCGCCGGTCGTTTGCACGTTGACGAAGCGATGATGGATGAAATCAAACAGGTTCATGCTGCGATTAACCCAGTTGAAACCCTGTTTGTTGTCGATGCCATGACCGGCCAGGATGCGGCAAATACAGCTAAAGCCTTTAACGAAGCATTGCCACTGACTGGCGTCGTACTGACGAAAGTCGATGGTGATGCACGTGGCGGTGCGGCTCTGTCTATCCGTCATATTACCGGCAAGCCGATTAAATTCCTCGGTGTGGGTGAGAAAACAGAAGCGCTGGAGCCTTTCCACCCGGATCGTATTGCCTCTCGTATTCTGGGAATGGGCGATGTTCTGTCGCTTATCGAAGATATTGAGAGCAAAGTTGACCGTGCTCAGGCTGAGAAATTAGCCAGCAAGCTGAAAAAGGGCGATGGGTTTGATCTCAACGATTTCCTTGACCAGCTCAAGCAGATGAAAAACATGGGTGGCATGGCGAGTATGATGAGCAAATTGCCAGGAATGGGGCAATTGCCGGATAACGTTAAGTCGCAAATGGATGACAAAGTCCTGGTGCGTATGGAAGCCATTATTAATTCCATGACGCTCAAAGAGCGTGCGCAGCCAGAGATTATCAAAGGTTCACGTAAACGTCGTATCGCGATGGGTGCGGGTATGCAGGTGCAAGATGTCAACCGTCTGCTCAAGCAGTTCGACGACATGCAACGCATGATGAAAAAGATGAAGAAAGGCGGAATGGCGAAAATGATGCGCGGCATGAAAGGTATGATGCCACCAGGTTTCCCAGGTCGTTAAGCTCATTTAGATTGCATTTTGCGCCGAAATGAGTAAAATTTTCGGGCTTTTAATATGACACCGGGCTCCATCCCTCGATGGGGCCCGATGTTTTATTCACTAAAGAGGATGTTATGGTAACTATTCGTTTAGCACGTCACGGCGCTAAAAAGCGTCCGTTCTACCAGGTTGTTGTTACTGACAGCCGTAATGCACGTAACGGTCGCTTCATCGAGCGCGTTGGTTTCTTCAACCCTATCGCTGGTGAAAAAGACGAGGCAACTCGCCTGGATCTGGATCGTATCGAGCATTGGGTTGGCTTAGGCGCAACCGTTTCTGATCGCGTATCTGCGCTGATCAAAGCAGCAAAAAAAGCAGCTTAATCTGTCACGGTGGTCATGATGAGCAATCAACTCGCTGTAAAGGCTCCTGTTAACCCAATCGTGTTGGGCAAGATGGGTTCCTGCTATGGGATTCGTGGTTGGCTCAGAGTGTTTTCTTCCACCGAAGACGCCGATAGCATTTTTGACTATCAGCCCTGGTTTATCCAGAAGGCGGGTCAGTGGCAGCAAGTACAGCTGGAAAGCTGGAAGCACCACAATCAGGATCTGGTCATCAAGCTGAAAGGCATTGACGACCGGGATGCCGCGAATCTTCTGACCAATTGCGAAATTGTCGTCGATTCAACGCAATTGCCTCATCTCGAAGAGGGTGACTACTACTGGAAAGACCTTATGGGTTGCCAGGTTGTCACTACTGAAGGATATCAGCTCGGTAAAGTCATCGACATGATGGAAACCGGCTCAAATGACGTTCTCGTCATTAAGGCAAACCTGAAAGATGCGTTCGGTATCAAGGAGCGGCTGGTTCCGTTCCTCGATGGGCAGGTTATCAAGAAAGTCGATCTCGCTACTCAAACGATTGAAGTAGATTGGGATCCTGGTTTTTAAAACCTCCGGATTAACGGTAAAAGTCGGCGTAATGGGGATTGGCTTGTGTTTATTGGTGTAGTTAGCCTGTTTCCAGAGATGTTCCGCGCAATTACCGACTTCGGGGTAACTGGCCGGGCTGTAAAAAATGGCCTGCTGAGCATCCAGAGTTGGAGTCCACGTGACTTCACTTATGACCGGCACCGTACCGTGGACGATCGTCCTTACGGCGGCGGACCGGGTATGCTCATGATGGTAAATCCTTTGCGGGAAGCCATCCACGCAGCGAAAGCAGCGGCAGGGGAAGGTGCTAAGGTTATCTATCTGTCACCTCAGGGACGCAAGCTTGATCAAGAAGGCGTCAGTGAACTGGCAACAAATGAGAAGTTAATTCTGGTTTGTGGTCGTTATGAAGGGATAGATGAGCGCGTAATCCAAACCGAAATTGATGAAGAATGGTCAATCGGCGATTACGTTCTCAGTGGTGGTGAATTACCAGCAATGGTACTGATTGACTCAGTTTCTCGGTTTATTCCGGGAGTCTTGGGGCATCAGTCATCAGCAATCGAAGATTCGTTTGTCGATGGATTGTTGGACTGCCCACACTATACCCGTCCTGAAGTGTTAGAAGGCATGGAGGTTCCGCCAGTTTTACTGTCGGGAAACCATGCTCAGATTCGCCGGTGGCGCCTGAAACAGTCGCTGGGCCGTACCTGGCTTAGAAGACCTGAACTTCTGGAAAACCTGGCTCTGACTGAAGAGCAAGCAAGGTTGCTGGCGGAGTTCCAACGGGAACACGCAAATACAGCAACATAAACATGATGGGATGGCGTAAGCCCCCGATTATCAGTTTACCCAGGATAAGAGACAAAATTATGAGCAACATTATTAAGCAAATTGAACAAGAACAGATGAAACAGGATGTACCTTCATTCCGTCCGGGTGATTCCGTGGAAGTGAAAGTATGGGTCGTTGAAGGTTCTAAAAAACGTCTGCAGGCATTTGAGGGCGTGGTTATTGCTATCCGTAACCGCGGTCTGCACTCTGCATTCACTGTTCGTAAAATTTCCAACGGCGAAGGTGTTGAGCGTGTATTCCAGACTCACTCCCCAGTAATCGACAGCATTGCTGTTAAACGTCGTGGTGCCGTTCGTAAAGCTAAACTGTACTACCTGCGTGAGCGCACTGGTAAGTCTGCTCGTATTAAAGAGCGTCTGACTAAGTAAGATTTCGCTAGCGCGACATCCATATCAAGGGCTGCCATCTGGCAGCCCTTTTTTTGTCTAGCGCAAAAATGAGCGCTGAAACTCTTCATTGCTTCCTTTCTCCCATTGGACTCGGCGCTCAGCAACATCTGGTAAGCTCTCACAACTGCCAGGAAATGACTTTCCGCTTTGCCCCAGAATTAGTAAGAACTTCGGATCGCAAATTCTCTGCTGTCCTTCTGCATATCCCTTCAACCATTCCTGACGGTCCACATTCTCATCATTATGCATATGTGAAATAACCAGATTGCTTCTGACAGGTTGCCCTGACATTGCATCGTCCCAGCCGGCTTGATACCAGTCGGTAGGCTCAGGGGTGGGAGCATGTGTGTACGGATCAACATAACAGGCTGACAGAAATAAGATCGGAACTAAGACGATGTAACGCATGGTGGGAATATCCGTTTCAAAGAGTATTCTCTGAGCATAGAGGCTATTTCATTGAATGCATGTTTACGCGAAAAAGAAGCGTGTTTATGTATGTGTGTATAATTAACTTTACATTTATCGGTGTTTGATGTGCTTTAATCGGCAATTATTTTAGTGGTGTAACGTATTGTTTACGTAATATGGATTGCAATCTTTACTAAAACTGGTAATGTAGTCGCATCCTCACTGAGGAAACGACTATCGCAAACGAGCTAACAGGATCGCCATCATGCAAAAAGACGCGCTGAACAACGTTCATATTTCTGACGAACAAGTATTAATCACTCCGGATCAACTGAAAGCAGAGTTCCCGCTGACAGCCGCTCAAGAAGCGCAGATAGAACAGTCTCGTCAGACGATTTCCAACATTATCGCTGGCCGTGATCCTCGTCTGTTAGTGGTGTGTGGACCTTGCTCGATCCACGACCCGGAAACCGCGATTGAATATGCTCGTCGTTTTAAAACGTTGTCTGAACAAGTTAGCGATAGTCTGTACCTCGTGATGCGCGTCTATTTTGAAAAGCCACGTACTACTGTGGGCTGGAAAGGGCTTATCAACGATCCGCACATGGATGGCTCGTTTGATGTCGAAGGCGGTTTGAAAATTGCTCGTCAATTGCTTGTAGAGTTGGTGAGCATGGGGCTGCCGCTGGCAACCGAAGCGCTTGATCCAAATAGCCCGCAATACTTGGGTGATCTGTTCAGCTGGTCGGCAATCGGTGCGCGTACTACTGAGTCCCAGACTCACCGTGAAATGGCTTCAGGCCTTTCAATGCCGGTTGGCTTCAAAAATGGTACTGATGGCAGCCTGGGCACCGCAATTAATGCAATGCGCGCCGCATCTATGCCACACCGTTTTGTCGGTATTAACCAGGCAGGCCAGGTTTGCTTACTGCAAACTCAGGGTAACCCTGATGGTCATGTGATTTTACGTGGCGGCAAAGCACCTAACTACAGCCCGGCAGATGTTGCGCAGTGTGAAAAAGAGATGGAACAGGCAGGACTCCGCCCAGCCTTGATGATAGATTGCAGCCATGGCAACTCAAACAAAGACTACCGCCGCCAGCCGGGTGTAGCTGAATCAGCTGTCGCTCAAATTAAAGATGGTAACCGTTCGATTATTGGTCTGATGATTGAAAGTAATATCCACGAGGGTAATCAATCTTCAGAACAACCTCGCAGCGAAATGAAGTATGGCGTTTCTGTAACAGATGCATGCATCGATTGGGAAACCACTGAGACTTTACTGCGCGAGATTCATCAGGATCTGAACGGTACACTTGCGGCGCGTCAGGCATAAGAGGTTTTACTATGGTGGCTGAATTGACCGCGCTGCGCGATCAAATTGACGAAGTGGATAAGGCGTTGCTGGGGCTACTGGCACGCCGCCTTGAACTGGTAGCGGAAGTTGGCGAAGTCAAAAGCCAGTACGGTTTACCGATTTATGTGCCGGAACGAGAAGCGGCAATGCTGGCTTCTCGCCGTAAAGAAGCTGAAGCGTTAGGGGTTCCACCTGATCTGATTGAAGACGTACTGCGCCGCGTAATGCGAGAGTCTTACTCAAGCGAGAATGACAAAGGTTTTAAAACGCTATTTCCTGCTCTGCGCCCGGTTGTTATCGTCGGTGGTGGTGGGCAGATGGGGCGCTTGTTTGAAAAAATGCTCATGCTGTCTGGCTATCAGGTTCGAATTCTTGAAAAAGAAGACTGGGCTAAAGCACCTGAGTTGATGGCTGATGCAGGTATGGTGATTGTCAGCGTCCCGATTCATATTACTGAGCAGGTTATTGCTCAGCTTCCGCGTTTGCCTGATGACTGTATTCTGGTTGATCTGGCATCGGTGAAGAACGGTCCTCTGCAAGCCATGCTGGCTGCACATCAGGGCCCGGTTCTCGGGTTACACCCGATGTTTGGGCCTGATAGTGGGAGCCTTGCGAAGCAAGTCGTTGTTTATTGTGATGGTCGCCAGCCGGAAGCGTATCAGTGGTTCCTGGAGCAGATTCAGGTTTGGGGCGCACGTTTACATCGCTCAACGGCCATTGAACACGATCAGAATATGGCGTTTATTCAGGCGCTGCGCCACTTTGCAACTTTTGCATATGGCCTGCATCTGGCGGAAGAGAATGTTCAGCTTGAGCAGTTGCTGGCGCTTTCTTCACCGATTTATCGCCTGGAGCTGGCAATGGTCGGGCGCTTATTTGCTCAGGACCCGCAACTCTATGCAGACATTATTATGTCCTCAGAAAGCAATTTGGATCTGATCAAGCGTTACTACAAACGCTTTGGTGAGGCGATTGGCTTACTGGAACATGGTGATAAGCAAGCGTTTATCGACAGCTTCCGTAAGGTTGAGCACTGGTTTGGCGATTACGCACAGCGCTTCCAGAGTGAAAGCCGCACTTTATTACGCCAGGCAAATGACAGCCGTCCGTAACGGTGAAAACGTTTTATAATTGAAAGCCATCGGGGAAACTCGTTGGCTTTTTTTATTGGCGAAAAGGATAGAGAAATGGCACAGCCGCAAGTTCTGTTCGATTACATCGGTCACTTACCTGAATGCCCAACCTGGAGTGCTGAGGAAAACTGCCTCTACTGGACGGACATTCTCGAAAACGAAATGCATCGCTATAACATCGAAAGCAAAAAACACGATGTGATTCAGTTTTCCGAGGAGGTTGGATGTTTTGCATTATGCGAAACGGGCGGTTTTATTGTCGCGCTGCGAAGCGGAATTTATTTGACCAACCGCACCGGACTTATTACTCGCAAAGTCTGTGACAACCCTAATAACCCGGCATTAGCTCGTTTTAATGATGGGGGAACTGACCGGGATGGGCGTTTTTATGCCGGAACATTTTGGGGACCGGGTGATTACAACGGTGCATTGCTTTGCCGTGTGGATAGCGATCTGACATCGCACGTCATCCAGCATGATATCCATGGTGCTAATGGTCTGGCGTTTAGTGCAGATAAAAAATGGATGTTCACATCAGACACACCGAACCGCGTGATTTACAGAACTCCGTTAGATGAACAAGGTGAACCGGGCAAGCGTGAAGTGTTTAAACGTTTTGAGTTGGGGCAGGGGATTCCTGACGGTGCGGCAATTGACGCAGAAGGTTGCTATTGGACGGCTTTGTTTGACGGTTGCCGCATTGCGCGTTTATCGCCTGGTGGTGATGTACTTGAAGAATATCAGTTGCCCGTACGCTGCCCAACGATGGTGTGTTTTGGTGGTGATGATATGAAAACGCTATTCATCACAACTACGCGAGAAAATATGGATGATGCTGAAGTCGCGGAAAGGCCACTGTCCGGCGCGATTTTTACGCTTGAAGTCGCAGTGGCGGGAATGCCAAAACTGAAGTTTAAAGAAAATCAGTAAGCCAGCATAACGCTGGCTTACTGCCAGTATTACGCCGGGTCGACAGGTACCACGTTCTCACTTGGATAACAGCCAAGTACTTTCATCGAGCGGGTGATTTCGCCAAGCTCGCGAAGGGCTTTATGCATTGCTTCATCGTTCAGGTTTGCCTGAACATCCAGATAAAACATCTCTTCCCACGGGTTACCGTTAATCGGCCGAGATTCCAGTTTTGTCATAATCAGATTGTGATTACGCAGAACCAGAAGCGCTTCTACAAGTGCACCAGCTTGCTGACCCGTTGCCATCAGCAATGTTGTTTTAGCTGGAACCTGGTCAGTCACTTCAACAGCTTTGCGAGCCAGGACGATGAAACGAGTAATGTTTTGCGTCTGATTTGCCAGGTTACGTTCCAGAACTTGTAAGCCATACAGCGCGCCACCTGCTTCGCTACCTAATGCCGCGACATGAGGTGAGTTCGCCTGAGCAACCTTCTCCATGGCTGCAGAAGTACTCTCACAATATTCAATTTTCCAGTTTGGGTAGCGATTGATGAACTGGCTACATTGCTGGAAAGGCTGCGGATGGCTATACACAGTGTGGATAGTGTCTAAATCAGTAGTGCCTTTAACCAACACGCAGTGATCGATAGGCACAGTCATCTCGGCAACGATGGATAAACTGGTGTGCTGCAACAAATCATAGACATCGTTAATTGCTCCAGAACTGGTGTTCTCTAGCGGCACGACTGCGTAATCTGCTTGACCAGTTTCGACTTGATTAAAGATATCGTGAAACTTTGCACAGCCGCTTTCAATAAATTGTTCAAAGTGTCGGGCGGCATACTGGCGAGCGGCAAGGTGAGAGTAAGAACCTTTTGGGCCAAGGAATGCAATTCGTGCTGATTGTGGATTCGTTTTATTAAGGTGCTGCTGCAATAACGTTTGCTGGGTCAGGACGGAGTCTTCAATAATTAGCTGGAACAGGCGAGTTATGTAATGAGCATCCAGATTATGGGTTTTACCCAGTGCAATCAGACGCTCGAGTAGGTCCCGCTCGCGGTCTATATCTCGCACCGGGCGGTGAGTGGCAAGCTTAGCTTTGCCTACTTCTACAGCTAATAAGCGACGCTCTGCCAGCAATGCCAGCAGTTTTACATCCAGGGCGCTAATTTTATCGCGCAGTGCCAGCAATGGGTTTGTCTCACTCATATCGCTACCTTTTCGAATTCCATAAAAAAAGCCTCCCGGGTTTCGGGAGGCTTGTTTGTTCGTCTTCGCATTCTTTATCACACGACGAATTGCCTCCCATTCAGGGGAAGGTAAAAAAGAATGCGAAGAAAAACGGAAATAATTTCATAGTTGGTTCCTGATTAGTCAGACAAGTAAGGTACCCGGTCTGTTTTCGCTCTGTCAATAAAAAACGCGCCCGGAGGCGCGTTGTTATGGTTGATAAGGCTAAATTGATTACTCTTCTTCAACTTCCGCGATAGCAACGTCTTTCACTGAACCTGCTGTGCGACGCGCTTCACCCTTGTGTTGCACTTTATTCAACTGCCGCTCCAGTTTGTTGATCAAATCGTTGATAGCCGTATACATATCATCGTGTTTGGCGCTCGCTACGAGCTGGCCATTTGGCGTATTAATGGTGGCATCAGCCACGAAACCTTTCGGTTCTTTGGACAAAACAATGTGTGGATTAATTAGATGAGTTTGCCACTTGTCCAGTTTTGTTAGACGGTCTGCGACGTGCTGACGAATAGCTGGGGTGATTTCCATTTGTTTGCTGGTAATGTTCATTGTCATAAAGTTACCTCTTGTCATTCCCGTCTTGGTAACTCCAGCATACCTTTCTGAATGTCAAAATGTGTGATGAAAGTCACATTATTTTGTCACTTTTTGTCAGTAAACCCTTTTTGTGAGACAGGACAGGATCTCTGTTTTTAAAGCTTGTGGAAGTGAAAAATAGCGTCCATATTTGATTGGATGACCTGACGCTAAACCGTTTCAGTTTACGTATTTCAGGCAATAAAAATGGCAGCCATATGGCTGCCATTTTGTTTTGATAAATTGGTGAATCAGGTGTTGCTGCTATTAGCCGCGATAATTTTTGCAACTTTGTCAGCCTGGGCTGGCATTTGCATTTCACGGTAAGCATTTTCCATCAATTTCAGACCATCACGCGTGGCCTGAGTATCAGGGAAATCACGCAACATTCCTTCGACACGGTTAACTACTGCAACCCACGCGCCGCGTTTAGTGTAGTATTGCGCCACTGAAAGCTCATATTTCGCTAAACGATCTTTCAGGAACACCAGACGCTTGGTGGCATCGGTGACATACTGGCTGTTCGGATAACCGCGAACCAGCTTAGAGAAATCGTTGAAAGCATCACGCGCATGAGCTGGATCTCGGTCTGAACGATCGACGCCAAAGAAGCCTTGTAATGCGCTATCATCCAACGCCATGTCCGTCAGACCACGCATGTAAAGTACGTAGTCAATGTTTGGATGGGTTGGATTAAGACGCATAAAGCGGTCAATCGCTGCCTGAGCCAGTGGCAAATCAGCGTTCTTATAGTAAGCGTAAATAAGATCTAACTGCACTTGCTGCGAGTAAGGCCCGAACGGATAACGGTTATCCAGCGCTTCCAGTTGCGTTATCGCCGCTTTAAAGTTACCGTCCTGCAACTTTTGCTGCGCAGTCGCATAGATCTCAGAAGGTGGATTATCAGGAACCTCATCCTTGGAACTGGAGCAACCAGCCAAAGCCAGGCTCAACGTGGCTGCTGCCACCAGATATTTCATACGCGTCATGACGTTTTGACTTTCCTCAGAATGTTATCCGGGAGGCTCGCAGTACCAGCTCCCGATAAAGACCAGCTACAATAGCACACTATATTAAACGGCATTGCCGTAAAACCCAACGTTAACGAAGAAGCTGTCTATGGCACAACTAGTACAACTCACCGCAACTGTGTCCGAATCTCAACTCGGTCAACGCTTAGATCAAGCTTTGGCCGAATTGTTCCCGGATTATTCACGTTCGCGTATAAAAGAATGGATTCTTGATCAGCGTGTGCTGGTCAATGGCAATATCAGCGACAAACCGAAAGAGAAAGTGTTGGGTGGCGAAAGCGTCACTATCAACGCTGAAATCGAAGAGGATGCGCGCTGGGAACCACAAGATATCCCGCTCAATATCGTCTATGAAGATGACGATATTCTGGTGATTAACAAACCGCGTGATTTCGTTGTGCATCCTGGTGCGGGTAACCCTGATGGGACCGTCCTGAATGCACTATTGCATTACTACCCACCGATTGCTGATGTACCGCGTGCGGGTATTGTGCATCGTCTGGATAAAGACACGACTGGTTTGATGGTTGTTGCGAAAACTGTTCCTGCGCAAACTCACCTGGTTGAAGCTTTGCAATTACGTGAAATCACGCGTGAGTATGAAGCAGTTGCGATTGGTCATATGACTGCGGGTGGCACGGTAGACGAGCCAATCAGCCGCCATTCGACCAAGCGCACCCATATGGCTGTGCATCCTATGGGTAAGCCAGCGGTTACGCATTACCGAATCATGGAACATTTCCGCGTACACACTCGTCTGCGTCTGCGTCTGGAAACAGGTCGTACTCACCAGATTCGTGTGCACATGGCGCATATCACTCATCCATTAGTTGGCGATCAGCTTTACGGTGGCCGTCCACGCCCGCCAAAAGGTGCGTCGGAAGAGTTTGTTAGCGTGCTGCGTAAGTTTGACCGCCAGGCTCTTCATGCAACCATGTTACGTCTTCACCATCCGATCAGCGGTATGTTGATGGAGTGGCATGCGCCGATTCCTCAGGATATGGTTGAGCTGATTGAAGCATTGCGTGCTGATACAGAAATCCATAAGGATCAACTGGACTGGCTATGAGCAAATTGATCGTCCCGCAGTTGCCGCTCCCTGAAGGAGTGGCTGCTTGCAGTTCGACACGTATTGGCGGTGTGAGTCAACCGCCTTACGATTCGCTTAATCTGGGAGCCCATTGCGGTGATAACCTGGATGATGTCGAAGAAAACCGCCGTCTTTTTTACGCTGCTGCGTCGTTGCCTTCAAAACCTGTTTGGTTAGAGCAGGTACACGGTAAAGAAGTGTTAAAACTCACGGGCGGGCCATATTTGTCTAAGCGCGCTGATGCTTCTTATAGCTCAACACCGGGCACCGTTTGTGCAGTAATGACTGCAGATTGTTTGCCAGTGCTATTCTGTAATAAGGCAGGAACTGAGGTTGCTGCTGCTCATGCGGGATGGCGTGGTTTGTGCGAAGGTGTGCTTGAAGAAACCATCGCCTGTTTTAAAGATGCGCCAGAAAATATCATCGCATGGCTTGGCCCGGCTATCGGCCCTGAAGCATTTGAAGTCGGCCCTGAAGTGCGTGAAGCGTTTATGGCTAAAGATCTTCAGGCTGATAGCGCATTTCGCCCGTCAGGGGAAAAATACATCGCTGACATCTACACGTTGGCACGCCAACGCTTGTCTGCCGCGGGTATTAACCATATTTATGGTGGTGACCGTTGCACTTACAGCGAAGCGGGTGATTTTTTCTCATATCGACGCGACAGAACCACAGGCCGTATGGCAAGTTTCATTTGGCTGATATAACCTATCGAATCAAGACGATCCAGTGCGGGTAACTAACGCTCCAAATATTTCAGGTCATTAACCTTGAATAATTGAGGGATGACCTCATTTAATCTCCAGTAGCAAATTTGACCTGTATATGGGAGGAGTTATGCGTCTGGATCGTCTTACTAATAAATTCCAGCTTGCTCTCGCTGATGCCCAATCCTTAGCTCTCGGGCAAGACAACCAATTTATCGAACCCCTTCACTTGATGAGCGCACTGCTCAATCAGGAAGGCGGATCTGTGCGTCCGTTACTGACCTCTGCTGGTGTTAATGCTGGCAAGTTACGTACGGATATCGAGCAAGCTTTAAGCCGTTTACCACAAGTTGAAGGAACGGGCGGTGACGTCCAGCCTTCGCAGGATTTAGTCCGTGCATTAAACCTGTGTGACAAACTGGCGCAAAAACGAAATGACAACTTCATTTCGTCTGAGTTATTTGTTCTGGCAGCACTTGAATCGCGCGGAACATTAACTGATTTATTGAAATCAGCAGGTGCTACCACGGCAAATGTGACAGCAGCAATTGAACAAATGCGTGGAGGCGAAAACGTGAATGATCAAGGTGCCGAAGACCAACGTCAGGCATTGAAAAAATATACCGTCGATCTGACCGAGCGTGCAGAACAGGGCAAGCTTGATCCAGTGATTGGCCGTGATGAAGAAATTCGCCGCACTATTCAAGTATTGCAACGGCGTACCAAAAACAACCCGGTACTCATCGGTGAACCAGGCGTTGGTAAAACAGCCATTGTTGAAGGCCTGGCACAGCGCATTATTAATGGTGAAGTGCCTGAAGGGTTGAAAGGGCGTCGTGTACTGGCGTTGGATATGGGTTCGCTGGTGGCGGGCGCGAAATATCGTGGTGAATTTGAAGAGCGTCTTAAAGGTGTACTGAACGACCTTTCTAAACAGGAAGGTAACGTCATTCTATTTATTGACGAGCTGCACACAATGGTTGGCGCAGGTAAAGCCGATGGCGCAATGGATGCAGGTAACATGCTTAAGCCTGCACTGGCGCGCGGTGAGTTGCACTGTGTCGGTGCGACAACGCTTGATGAATATCGCCAATATATAGAGAAGGATGCAGCACTTGAGCGCCGCTTCCAGAAAGTGTTCGTTGCAGAGCCTTCAGTCGAAGATACCATCGCAATTTTGCGTGGGTTGAAGGAGCGTTACGAACTGCACCACCATGTGCAGATTACTGACCCGGCTATTGTTGCGGCTGCGACTCTATCGCATCGATATATTGCCGATCGTCAGTTGCCGGATAAAGCCATCGACCTTATCGATGAAGCGGCTTCCAGCATTCGTATGCAGATTGACTCGAAGCCAGAAGAGTTAGACCGTCTTGATCGCCGAATCATCCAGCTAAAACTGGAACAGCAGGCATTGAAGAAAGAGTCTGACGAAGCGAGCCAAAAACGTTTGAGTATGCTTGAGGAAGAATTAGGGCAGAAAGAACGTGAATATTCAGTACTGGAAGAAGAGTGGAAGGCTGAGAAAGCTTCACTTTCTGGTGAGCAGACGATTAAAGCGGAGCTGGAACAGGCAAAAATTGCCATTGAACAGGCTCGTCGCGTAGGCGATCTGGCTCGTATGTCTGAATTGCAGTATGGGAAGATTCCAGAGCTTGAGAAACAGCTCGCGGCGGCAACCCAGAGTGAAGGAAAAACCATGCGGCTGCTGCGTAACAAAGTGACTGATGCAGAAATTGCGGAAGTGCTGGCACGTTGGACTGGGATCCCTGTGGCTCGAATGCTGGAAGGTGAACGAGACAAACTGCTGAGAATGGAGCAACAACTTCATTCTCGTGTTATCGGGCAGAATGAGGCTGTTGAAGCAGTATCAAACGCAATTCGTCGTAGCCGTGCTGGTTTGTCTGACCCAAATCGTCCGATTGGTTCGTTCCTGTTCCTTGGGCCAACCGGTGTTGGTAAAACTGAGCTGTGCAAAACGCTGGCAAACTTTATGTTTGATAGCGATGACGCAATGGTACGTATCGATATGTCCGAGTTTATGGAAAAACACTCGGTCTCTCGTTTGGTCGGTGCCCCTCCTGGGTATGTTGGTTACGAAGAGGGCGGTTATCTGACAGAAGCTGTTCGTCGTCGTCCTTACTCTGTCATTCTGTTGGATGAAGTTGAGAAGGCACATCCAGATGTGTTCAACATCTTATTACAGGTGCTGGACGACGGACGTCTGACTGATGGGCAGGGGAGAACGGTCGACTTCCGTAATACGGTTGTGATTATGACGTCTAACCTGGGTTCTGACTTAATTCAGGAGCGCTTCGGCGAGTTGGACTACGGTCATATGAAGGATCTGATTCTTGGTGTTGTTAGTCAGAACTTCCGGCCAGAGTTCGTCAACCGTATAGATGAAGTCGTGGTATTCCACCCATTAGGTGAGCAACACATAGCTTCTATTGCGCAGATTCAGTTGCAGCGTTTGTATAAACGCCTTGAAGAGCGTGGCTATGAAGTCACTATCTCTGAGGATGCGTTGAAGCTGCTTAGCGAGAATGGTTACGACCCAGTATATGGTGCAAGACCGTTGAAACGCGCTATCCAGCAGCAAATAGAGAACCCGCTGGCTCAGCAAATCCTCTCTGGAGAGCTGATTCCTGGTAAAACAGTGCATCTGACAGTAAAAGATAATCATATTGTGGCAGTGCAGTAAGTCACAGAAAAGACAAAAACGGGCCCTGAGGGGCTCGTTTTTGTTTAAAAACCAGGCGATAGTGAGCCCTTGATATGTATTTTGAATGAAAAACAATCGATCGATAAGTTTTTTGAATTTTATACTTGTCAGCTCCCAGAAAATCCCTATACTGCGCCTCCACTGACACGGCACAACGGCTTACAAACCGGCCCGTCAGCCAGATGAAAAGCGAAAATAAACGCTTGACTCTGAAAGAGGAAAGCGTAATATACGCCACCT